>CAVKIG010000001.1:0-69521 GCA_963656415.1 bacterium
ACTTTGCGTCGTTCTCCGTGAATGCGTTTTCTATAAGGTTGTAGCCGTCTTCGCCAACTGCGAAAATATCGAAACGAACGTTGACGTTTTGAAGTCTGTGTTCACTCAAAAACGCTTTTGCCGCCGTCACGTATCTGCCGACTTTGTAGGGAGTAACCGCTTCTTCCGGCGCGCCCATCTCTTCACCGTATCTCGTCTTCACTTCAACGAAAACAATCGTGCGTTCGCCCTTTTCAAGCGGCGAAATTCCAAGCAGTTTATGAAAAAACTTCACAAAAGAGCTTTTCTTTTTGCGCTTTACGAGTTTTCCGTTTTTGTCGACGTAGCACTCACAAATCAGGTCGACTTCGCAACCTGCATATTTTGCGTTCGTTTCGAGAACGGCATATCCCCGCTCGCTGTAAACGCGACGGGCAACGCTTTCGCCTATATCGCCGATTTGCTTTGTGTTCATTTCACGAAATGTCCTATAAACGATTTTCTGTGTATGGGAGTCGGGCCGAATTCTTTGAGTGCCGCGATGTGCTTTGCCGTGCCGTATCCCATATTGTGCTCGAAGTCGTATTGCGGATACACTTTCGCCATCTCTTCCATATACCCGTCTCTCGTCACCTTTGCGACGATCGACGCCGCACCTATCGAATATGAGAGCGCGTCTCCGTGTATTATGCCGAAAGTCTTGTAAGGAATATCGAGTTCGAGTGCGTCGACGATGACGATGTCGGGCTTAACGTCAAGTGACATAATCGCGTCCTTCATACAAGCCTTCGTTGCATTGAGAATGTTCATCTCGTCGATTTTTTCGGGCGGATAAGATACGGTTGACACTGCGACGGCTTTTGACAAAATGACGTCGAAAAGTTTTTCACGCTTGTTTTTCGACACCTTTTTGCTGTCGTTTACGCCGACAATCAGATCGTCAAGATCCATAATCACCGCGCTGCAAGTCACAGGTCCGGCAAGCGGACCGCGCCCCACTTCGTCAACGCCGCAAATGTAGCGATAACCTTTTTCGCGCAATTGATTTTCATACGTCATAAGTTCTTCGGGGCTAACCATAATTTTATCCTTGGTTTTCTTTTTATAAAATCGTCGAAAAAACGAATTTTATATGATTAGAATATCGATTTTGTTCGATATATCTTGTTTTCAGTTTTCTTTGAGAACGAGTTTTGCTTTGGGTTTTTCAAGCATAATTTTGCCGAGTTTCCCCTTTCTGAACTCGTCGATTATCATCTTTGCCGTGCGGTCGTAATCGGGTTGATTACCTTTGAGTTTGAAACCGCGTGCCATTGCGATTTCTTCAAAAAGCGCAAGCGTATCGTCGCGCACTCCGCTCAAATTATAACGGTCGATGAGATTTTGCGGATAGAGTTTTTTCATCTCGTCAAGAAAATCGAACGCAAGTTCGCTCTCGTCGAGAATGTCGTCTCTTATCGAACCTATATATGCGAGATGATGCGCGACTTTTTGGTCTTCAAACTTGCCCCACAACGTGCCGGGAGTGTCCAAAAAGTCAACGTTGTCGATTGAAAGCCACTGCTTTCCGCGTGTAACGCCGGGTCTGTCCCCCGTCACCGCTTTCGCTTTCTTGACCATAGCGTTTATGATTGTCGATTTACCGCTGTTGGGCACGCCCACAACCATTGCTCTTACTGATATTTTTGCGCCTTTTGCGGCGTATTTTTCGATTTTGTCGGATACGACTTGTTTGAGCCCCGCAACGATTTGCGAGCAGTCGCCCGACGTGCCTATCGCTTTAACGAAAGGTTTGCCCTGACGCTTGAATTCTTCGCACCAAAGCGCAAGGTCGTCTTTGTCAACCAAATCGCATTTATTGAACACGTAAAGCACTTTTTTGCCCTGCAAAAGTTTGTTGAAAAGGGGATTATCGCAAGAATAAACCGCTCTTGCGTCTATGACGTAAATGAGCGCGTCGACAAGACGAAGATTCTCTTCCATCATACGAATCGCTTTTGTCATATGACCGGGAAACCATTGAATATTCACTGTCCTTCTCCTTTTTTTTCAATAAAAATGTGCAATGGCGTATCTCACGGAAAAACGCTATTACAAAATAGTGCAATTTTATACGTTATCTGCGGCGTTTCGGCTTCTTCGTCGGCAAAAACTCATTCAAATCTAACTCACCGAATAAATCGGGACGATTTTTCATCGTGATTTCAAGAGATTTTTCAAGTCTCCACTTCTCGATGTCCTTATGATTGCCGCCTTGAAGCACTTCGGGGACTTTGTATCCCCTGTAATTTTCCGGACGAGTGTAGTGCGGATATTCGAGCAACCCGTTTGAAAAACTCTCTTCTTTCGTCGATTCATCCGAGCCGAGCACACCGTCAACGTATCTTGCAACGGCGTTTATGGTCACAAGAGCGGGCAATTCGCCGCCCGTAAGCACATAATCGCCAATGGACAACTCTTCGTCTATTGCAATGTCGATGGCTCTTTGATCCACGCCTTCGTAGTCGCCGCAAAGAATGAGTATGCGTTTCTCTTTTGCAAGGCTTTCGACTTTTTTCTGGTCGAGACGCTTTCCGCGTGGGGACATATAGATTCTCCACGCTTCGTGATGCGGATCGATCGTTTCGATTGCGCTGACGATGGGGTCGGGAGTCATAACCATCCCCGCGCCGCCACCATATGGCGTATCATCGGTTTTGAGATGTTTATCTTTTGAAAAATCGCGGATATTCGTGACTTGTACGTCAAACTTGCCCCCTTCGATTGCCTTGCCGAGAAGGCTCACGCGGAGCACGTCGAAATATTCGGGAAAAATCGTAAGAATGTCAAATCTCATTTTTTCACCTTGCATACCGCCGATAAAAACGACGGATTTGTTGAAATTCATTATATAAAACGATATATCTCCTCAATTTGACAAACGAAGTCATATATCGTTTTATACAACAAAAATTCGGCAATCTAACGCGCCGAATCTTGATAAAGCATCAATTGTAGACGACAACTCTGTCAAAGAGAAAATCGTCGACGACGATTTTTCCGCCGTAAATATCGACCTGTTTGACAACGCCCTTTATTGCAGGAAAACTGAACGTAACGTCACCGTTTTTGACGACGTATACGTCGGCAGAACCGTATTGCAATATGTCGCTGATTCTGCCTTTCACTTCGCCGTTTACAACGACTGCAAGACCTATCATGTCCACGATGTAATGTTCTCCTTCGTCAAGTGCGGGTAAATCGTCCCTGTTGCACGTCACGAGTTTTCCGCGCAGACTTTCCGCCTTTTCGACACTGTCCACGCCGTCAAGCACGCAATAGGCAACGTTTCCTTCGATGCTAATGCGCAAAACGGTGTATTCCGTCTTGTCGATACTGAGTTTTTTAAGGTCGCAAAACCGTGCGGGATCGGAAGAATAAGTTTCAAACTTCAATTCTCCTTTGAGTCCGCGCGGTTTCAGAACCTTTCCGATAGTCAACTCAGATTTCATTTTTCTCTTCAATGACGACATTGTATTTCACGTTGCTTTTTGCACTGGCGGATTTGACGAGCGTGCGGATTGCTTTTGCAATTCTGCCCTGCTTGCCGATAACCTTGCCGATGTCCTTTTTTGCAATCGTGACTACGATGTCGTTTGCATTGACGCCGTCTCTCATCTCGACGGTATAATCTCCGTCGGGAACGAGCGAGGAGACGAGATATTCGACCAATTCAATCATTTGAAGTCACCAATTACTTTTTCTCGACGATGCCTTGAGAAACGAGAAGACCCATAACGGTGTCGGTGGGTTGTGCGCCTTTTGCGAGCCATTCTTTTGCTTTGTCAGCGTCGATGACGATTTGCTTGGGTTCGGAAACGGGGTTGTAGAAACCGATTTGGTCAATGTATTTTCCGTCTCTTGCCTTGCGAGAGTCCATTGCGACGATGCGATAGAAAGGTGCTTTGGTTGCGCCCATTCTGGTGAGTCTAAGTTTAACCATAGTGTTGATTCTCCTTGTGTGTAAAGTTGTTTTTGTTATATATTTTTGTTATATATTTCTATTTTTCGGCGTTTTTTATAATAGTTGCGCCGTTTTACTCGATGTTTTGTCAGAAAAGTCCTTTCAGACCGCGAAGTCCTTTAAGTCCGCCCTTCTGCATGCGAGCCATCAAATCCTTTGCCGCTTCAAACTGTTTGAGCAGTTGATTGACTTCCTGTATGCTCGTGCCGCTACCTTTTGAGATACGCTTTTTCTGCGACGCTTTGATAAGTTCGGGATTGTGTCTTTCCTTGGGCGTCATCGATTGAATGATAGCCTTGGTTCTGGCAATTTGTTTTTCATCGATTTGAGCCCCCTGCTTCAACTTGCCCGACATGCCCGGTATCATCGACATCATATCGGATAGATTGCCCATCTTCTTCATGCTTTCAAGTTGACTTAGATAATCTTCAAGGTCAAAGGAATTTTCTTTCAGTTTCTTTTGAAGATTTAGAGCGTCTTCCTGCGATATTGCCTGCTCTGCCTTTTCAATGAGTGTGAGCACGTCGCCCATGCCGAGTATTCTAGACGCCATGCGCTCGGGATGGAACGGTTCGAGATCTTCCATCTTCTCGCCTGTGCCGTTGAATTTTATCGGCTTGCCCGTCACCGCCTTTATGGACAACGCCGCGCCTCCGCGAGTGTCGCCGTCAAGTTTCGTCATTATGACGCCGGTTATATCGAGTTTTTTGTTGAACGTGTCCGCGACTGTGACTGCGTCTTGTCCCGTCATGCTGTCAACCACAAGCAAAATTTCCGTGGGATTGACCGCTTTCTTGACGTTGACAAGTTCGTCCATAAGCGTTTCGTCGATATGCAAACGGCCTGCCGTATCGATTATCATCGTGTCGTAGCCGTTTTTGAGTGCGTATTCAACGCCCGCTTTTGCAATCTTGACGGGATCGATTTGCCCCATCTCGAAACATTCCGTACCCGCCTTGCCCGCAACGACTTTGAGTTGTTGGATTGCGGCAGGTCTATATATATCTCCTGCAACGAGCAAAACTTTTTTGTTTTGTTTTTTGAGATAGGTCGCAAGTTTTCCGCACATCGTGGTCTTGCCCGCGCCCTGCAAACCGCACATCATATAAATCGTGGGCTGTTTGTCGCTGACGGCAAGTTTCTGATGAGTGCTGCCCATAAGGGCGCAAAGCTCTTCGTTGACGATTTTAACTATTTGTTGCGCAGGCGTGAGAGATTTGAGAATGTCTTCTCCCAATGCCTTTTCACTCACTTTTGCCGTGAAGTCTTTCACGACGTTGTAGTTTACGTCCGCTTCCAAAAGCGCAACGCGAATCTCGCGCATCGCTTGCTTTATTTCAAGTTCCGTCAATCTGCCCTTGTTGCGCAGTTTCGAGAATATGTGATTCATTCTGTCAGAAAGACTTTCAAATAATGCCATTATTCCACCAATATACGCTTGATCTCGGCCACGCAAGCCGCTTGTTTGGTCTCATCCTTGCCGATGGCAAGGGTCAAATCGTCAAGTAGACTATTGATACGCTTGTCTTTTTCAACCCAGTGCAACTTCTCTTCAAACTCCGCAAGATGCTTTTCGCCCTTGTTGATTCCGTCGAGAACGGCTTGACGGGATACGCCGCAAATGGACGCGATTTCACCAAAAGACAAATCTTCGTCGTAATGCATCACAAGCATATCGTTTTGTCTTTGAGTCATGAGCGCACCGTAGTAGTTCCTGAGCAATGAAATTTCAAATCTGTCCATATTGCACCTGTCAAACACAATTGCTTGACACTATAATACTCCGAATTAAAAAAGGTGTCAAGCAAATTTACATTACATACGGATATATTTTATATTTTTTAACTATAAAAATATATTTTAACCAACAAACAGCAAAATTGCTCGACTAACAAAGATACACAATGCAAAGAAACCAATATATTACGTTATCAAACAACAATGTAATACGGCGTAAAAAACAACGTTCCGACAAATTTCAAAAGCGAGACAAATTGTCTCGCTTTTATATTTTAGGAAATCTAAACGGCTATTTTACAGCAATGCGTCGATAAATTCCTTTGCGTTGAAGGGGATCAAATCGTCGATTTTTTCGCCAACGCCGACGTATACGACGGGAAGCCCCAACTCTTCACTGATTGCAAGCACAACGCCGCCCTTTGCCGTTCCGTCGAGTTTTGTGAGTATGATGCCGTCAGTGTCGATGTCTTCGCTGAAAATCTGTGCCTGAGAAACAGCGTTTTGTCCTGTGGTTGCGTCAAGCACGAGATATTTGCGGAAGTCTGCATCAGGAAGTTCTCTGTCCACCACTCGGCAAATCTTTTTGAGTTCCGCCATAAGGTTTTTCTTGTTGTGAAGTCTGCCCGCCGTGTCGATAAGCACCACATCGTTGCCTTTTGCCTTTGCAGACGATATTGCGTCAAACACGACTGCCGCCGGATCTGCGCCTTCGCTGTGGCGAATCACGCGCACGCCTGCACGCTGTCCCCACACTTCGAGTTGCTCGCTTGCCGCCGCTCTGAAAGTGTCTGCGGCCGCAACAACGACGGACTTGCCTTCTTCTTTGAATCTGTGCGCAAGTTTGCCGATTGCAGTCGTTTTTCCGACGCCGTTCACTCCCGAAAGCAAAATCACGAGCGGATATTCGTATTCGGGTACGTCGTAATCGATGTCTTCGACCATAAGTTCGGCAAGAACGCTCTTTGCGTCTTCTGGCTTTTTGATTTTGCGCTTGAAAATCTCGTCTTTGAGTTCTTCGATGAGATTCTCGGTTGCAGTTATGCCTACGTCTGCGGTCAGCAACGCTTCTTCGAGATTTTCATAAAACTCGTCGTTGAGTTCGCGAGCGGAAAACGCAAAGAACAGCTTTTTTGAAAAAGCGTCTTTGGTCTTCTTTATTCCTTCTTTGATTTTTTGAAAAAATCCCATATTGTCATCCTTTACAAGATTTTATTGTACTTGCCATAGAAATGGCGATATTCCAACGAGCCGCCCTTATTGTCATCCTGTCAATGCAAAGCGAAGCAACTTGCTCGCAAGGGTTGCGTAGCGCATGTATTCACGTAGCAACGCCTTTGAAAAAGGCAAAACCGTAGGTTCTATGCGCCAGCATAGCAGTTGCGAGTAGTTTGTCGAAGGATCTCGTGGAAACGAAACGGCACTATATGCACGTCATTTCACATCATTCCGCTCCCGCGAGATTGCCACGCTTGCGCTCGCAATGACAACAGGGGGCTTTTGCGACAAACAGCTAGCGGAGCGAGCCACCAAGCCGATAATTTGGCGAAACTGCGACATGAGTTTTTGTCCTTGCTCGAACTGTCACAAATTCTCTGCGCGGTTAGCAGCGCAATAAACCTAGCTAGGCTCTTGGCAATGCGCATACTTGCGCGTTGCCGTTGCCGTAATGACGGCTTTTGTTCGGGTGCTGGTGTCCCGCCATTTCGAATATACCAAGCAGATAATTTGGCGAAACTGCGGCATGAGTTTTGCCCTTGCTTGAACCGATAGCGCAAATTCTCTGCGCGGTTAGCAGAGCAAAAAACTAGCTAGGCTCTCGGCGTTGCTTGCAAGCAAGCGATGCCGTTGCCTATGCGACGGTTTTTGCTCATTTTGCGTGTTTAACAGCATCTTCAAACTCGATTGAAACAATCTTGGTGACGCCTTTTTCTTCCATCGTAACGCCGAAAATCGTATCTGCGTGGCGCATGGTCGGTTTTCTGTGCGTGATGACGATAAACTGCGTGTAGTCGCTGAATTTCTTCAAGAATTCGGCAAACAAGTTGACGTTTGCATCGTCAAGAGCCGCTTCGATTTCGTCAAGCACGCAGAACGGCATCGGTTTGAGCTTGAGAATTGCAAACAATATGGATATAGCCGTAAGTGCCTGCTCTCCGCCGCTGAGAAGAGAAATGTTTTGCAATTTCTTTCCCGGGGGCTGTGCGTAGATGTCGATGCCGGCTTCGAGCGGATCATCCGTGTCTTGCATATTGAGACGAAGCTCACCCTTGCCACCGCCGAAGAGTTGTTGGAACACTTCTTTGAAGTTCTCGCTGATTTGCGAGAACGCGTCGGTGAATTTGGTCTGCATCTCGCCGGTGAGTTCGTTTATTATCGTGACGATATCGTCATACGCTTTTTGAATGTCGTCGCGATAGGTCACTTGTTCTTGCAATCTCGCTTCCGTCTCCTGCAACGTTTGAAGTGCAAGCGGGTTGACGTCTCCGAGTCTGTTTATGGACTTTTTAAGGTCGGATATAACGGTGAGCGCGCCGTATGATTTGAATTCGGGGTCTTTGAATTCAAGGCAACTCGAATACGTCAAGTCGTATTCTTCGAGAATATGCTGTTGCTGGTTGCGGATTTCGATGTCAACCTGTTCGAGCATACCCTCGGCACGCACCTTGTCTTCGCCGAGTTTGCTCTTCTCTTCCGTGAGACGAGTCTTCTCCGCGTCGAGATTTTTGATGGTTTCGGTGAGAGTCTGCTTGCGCTCGGAAAACTCAGTTATTTGTTTTTCGAGAATAGCGATACGTTCTTCGTCTTCCTTTGAAAATTGCGTCTTTTCAGGTGCATTTTCGATGTTGGCAAGGTTTTGCTCTTCGCGTTTAAGGTCTGCTATGCAATCGATCTTGTCTTCTTCGAGCGATTGTTTTTCACGATTATAGCGATTGAGCTCTTGGTCGATAGAGTCGAGATTTGCCTTGTAACCTGCAAGTTTCACTCGCATTTCGGTGACTTGCGTCATCATCGTTTCGCGCTCGCTCTTCTGTTCAGAACTCGTATTCTTTGAACTTTCGAGAAGCGAAGTGTATTCTTCTTTCCTTTCATTGACGATTTTTTCAAGTTCGTCGATTGAACTCACTTTTTCGTCCAGTTCTTTTATACGCGCCTTGACGACTTCGTATTCCTTCGCTTTCTCCGCGATTTCCGCTTTCAGCGCTTCGGTCACTTCAAAAGCCTGTTTCGCCTTGTCTTCGTTGAGTCCGTTGTCTATGCGGAGTTCTCCGATTTCCT
This sequence comes from bacterium, assembly GCA_963656415.1. Taxonomy (GTDB): domain Bacteria; phylum Bacillota; class Clostridia; order Christensenellales; family CAG-917; genus CAG-475. The sequence continues at coordinate 8,999 of CAVKIG010000001.1, forward strand.
TGTTGAGACTTTCGATGCGCTCTTCGCAGTCTTTAAGTTCCTGCTCACGCTCTTCTTTTTGTTTGTCCAAAAGCGCGATATTGTTCTTGATTTTTTCAAGGCTGGCTTGATACTGCTCGATTTTCTTTTCCTGTGCAAGCAAACCGTTTGTTTGAGACCTTCTCGAACCACCGGTGATTTCGCCGCCGCGCGAGAAAATTTCGCCGTCGAGAGTGACAATCTTCACCGCCTGATTGTATTTTTTGAAAATTCTTATTGCGTTGTCGATGTTGTTGACGACAACCGTAGAGCCGAGCAACGTCTGCACGAAACCGTCAAATTTCTTGTCGTATTTGATAAGGTCGCTTGCAAGCCCGTAGCAACCGGGTTCGGTCAGAATTCCGCGATGTTCGGGAGCAATCGGGCGGGGTCTGCACGACGTGAGCGGACGGAACGTAATACGCCCGTAACCTTTCTGCTTCAAATAGTTGATAAGGTCTCTTGCGTCGTTTTCGTTTTCTACGAGCACGTTTTGCATTGCGCCGCCGAGTGCGTATTCGATTGCCGCTTCGAAGTCGCTCGGAACGGTGATAACTTCTGCCATAACCCCCATAATTTTGCTTTCGAGCACGGGGTCGTGCTTGGAGTCTTGCATAAGGCGTTTCACCGCTTCCTGATAACCTGCATAATCGTTCTTTATGGACGTTGCGAGATTGAGATTGCCGAGTACGATTGCAAGTTTCTGGTTGAGAGCAAGTACGTCTTCGCCATAACTCTTTATCGCTTCCTGACACTCCATTTTGGCGGAAAGCGTCTCGTTGTATTCGCTCATAACCTGACGCATGCGCTCTTTCGTCGATTTGACATTGCCGTCGTAAATGGACAAGTTTGTGAGTTCTTCGTCAAGGCGAGCCTTTTGTTGATTTACGAGTTCGAGCAAGTTTTTGGCACGCTCGTCGTTTATTCCCTTCTCTGCGACTATGCTCGAAAGGTTTGTTTTCAATGCGCCGAGTTCTTCTATTGCGCGAACGTATTCGTTGTTGCGCGCTTCAAGGTCGGTCTCGGAGCCTGCAAGCGTGCGCGTGAGCGTGGAATACTTCGCTTCGAGCGCGTCGGCTTCCTGTTTTGCAAGCAAAAACGCCTGAAATTCGCTTTCTTTTTTCTCTTCGGCCTTTTGAATGAGTTGACCGCTGACGATAAGTTGATTGTCGATTGATTGAAGTTCGCTGTTAAGACGGGTGATTTCGCCTTGAATGTGGTTGATACGCTCTTTTAAGATTCCCGCTTGTCCTTCGATTTTTGCAGCGTCCACTTTAAGAGACAACAATTCGCCGTTTGCGTCGTCGTACACTCTGTCGATACCCGCAAGTTCACGCATGCAATCGTCGTATTTTTTGACGCATTCTGCAAGTTGCATTTCGCGGATTTTCAATTCGGTCTGTGCCTTGTCAATCTTCGCGTTTATCTTCTCTTTTATGCTTTGGTTGTTTTCGTAGTTGTAAATATAGAGATTGACTTCGTTCTTTTTGAGTTCGCTTTTAAGTTCGAAATACTTTTGAGCGGTCTCGGCCTGGCGGCGCAAAGGATTGATTTGCTTTTGAATTTCGTCGATAAGTTGATTTGCCGTGTCGAGATTGACCGCAGTCTTTTCAAGTTTGCGCTCCGCTTCCGTTCTTTGCGCGCGGAATTTGGAAATACCTGCCGCTTCTTCGAATATCTGACGACGATCTCCCGGCTTTGCAGACATGATTTCGGCAACTCTACCCTGTCCTATGATGGAATAACCTTCCTTGCCGATACCGGTGTCGTGGAAAAGGGAGATGACGTCGCGCATACGAACGCGATTGTGGTTTATGTAATATTCCGAAAGTCCGCTTCTGTCGAGTTTTCTCGTGATAACCACTTCGTCGAAAGGCATCGTCGGGAAAATATGTTGGTCGGAGTTGTTGAACGTGAGCGACACTTCGCAATAAGACATGCTCTTACGCTTTTCCGTACCTGCGAAAATAACGTCCTGCATGTTTTTGCCGCGCAAAGATTTCGCACTCTGTTCACCGAGCGTCCAACGGATAGCGTCCGCAACGTTTGACTTACCGCACCCGTTCGGTCCGATAATAGCCGTTACGCCTTCCTGAAACGGAATTTCGATTTTATCCGCAAAGGATTTGAAACCCCTTGCTTCGATTTTGACGAAATTTAACAAGTTACTATACCGCCTTATTATAATCTTAATAATTTTAGCATATAAAAACGCATTTTTCAAGCGGTTTTTAAGATGTTTCACAATTGTTTCACACTATCCGTGAAACATTAAAACATCATTTTGATAAAACGACAATTTAATCGCATTAGAATATAGAAAAACCGCAATTATAACAAAATCGCGGTTTTGTGAAACATTTTGATATTTATAATCGATTTTTGTTTTTCAAGTACAATTAATCAAATAACGCAACGATTAGGACTATTAAATCCGACAAGAAAATCATAATTCGATTTTTTCAAGAGCTTGTTTTGCGGCAATTTGTTCCGCTTCACGTTTCGTTTTGCCTTCTCCCACGCCTGCAACGAAGGTGTTAACCTTCACTTCCACGACGAAAGTCGGATTGTGTGCGGGACCTGTTCGTTTCAACTCTTCGTACGATACGGAAACGTCGTTGCGTGAAGCAAATTCGTTGAGTTTGCTCTTGTAGTCGTCAACCCCGACGTGTTTGCCTTTTCCGTTCAGCAAATCGGCAAGTTTTGACAAAATAAATTTTTCGGCGCTATCTATACTTCCGCTGTCAAGATAAATTGCTGCTATCACCGCTTCGAATATGTCGGACATCGTCTTTTGTCCGTTGCTTATTGCCTTTGCGTTTTCGCCTTTGCCGACTATAAGATAATTTTCAAGCCCCAACTTCGCCACTTCTTCGGCGAGTGGTTCTTTTGATACGATTTGTGCGCGCAAGCGCGTCAATGCGCCTTCGTGAGCGTCGGGATTGATTTCCATAAGACGTTTTGCAATCACAAAATCGAGAATACTGTCGCCGAGAAATTCGAGAGACTGATAGTTTTTCGTCGCGCTTTGCTCTTTAGATCCGTGCGTGAAAGCGCGCTCTAACAATCTTCTGTCCTTAAAAGTGTATCCGACAATCTTCTCTATCTCTCTGACCGTGCCGTCGCTCATCGTTTCGCAAGGGATAAACGTTTCCTTTTCAGGCTGTTTTTTGTCTTGAAAACTTTTTTGCGAGTCGCTAATACTCGAATATCTCACAACGCCTTTCTTCTTTGCGTTTTCAGCGGATTTTTTTGCAAAATCGTAACGTTTTTTACCGTTTGAATTTTGCGTATTCTTTTTTAGGCGTGCGTTTTTATCCTGCGAAAAGTCGCCGTTTCTTTTAGAAACGGCAGAGTTGCGTGTGCTATTGTCGTTTTTGCTTTCAAAATCGTTTTTCATAACTTTACGCTTCGGCTTCGTCTTTGAGTGCGTCTATGCCGTCTTTTATGGTTTTGGGAACGTTACGTTCCGCCAAAGATTTTGCTTGCAATATGCTTGCGGTGATAGATTTCGCCTTCGAAGAGCCGTGAGATTTCACCACTACCTTGTTCACGCCAAGGAAGCACGCGCCGCCGTGCGCGTTATAGTCCATTTTCTTTTGGACTTTCTTAAAGACGGGTTTTAAGAGCAGTGCGCCGATTTTCGAGCGAAGTCCACCGCTATACACGCCTTCTTTTATGAGAGAAAGCATCGTTTTTGCAGTGCCTTCTGCCGATTTGAGCGCGATATTGCCGTTGAAACCGTCGGATACGACAACGTCGAAATCTCCCGAAAGAATGTCGCGCGCTTCGCAATTTCCGACAAAGTTTATACCTTTCGTTTCCGAAAGCAATTTGTACGTTTCTTGCGTTAGTTCATTGCCCTTATGCGCTTCCGCTCCGTTGTTGAGAAGCCCTACCCTTGCCTTTTTCACACCGAGCATCGCTTCTGCGTATGCGCTTGCCATAATCGCGAAGTGTTGCAGATTTACCGGCTTGCAATCGACGTTTGCGCCGCAATCGCAAAGCACGACGCCGTTTCCTTTGAGAGTGGGAAGCACGGGCGCGAGCGCAGGACGAGATACGCCCTTTATTCTGCCCACTTTCATAAATGCGCCGACGAGAACGGCGCCCGTTGATCCGGCGGATACGAAACCGCCTGCGTTTTCGTCGCTCATAAGCAAATCGAACGCTTTCACGAGCGAACTTTCTTTCTTCGTTTTTATAGCCATCGTCGGAGATTCGTCGTTGCTTATCACGTCCCCTGCGTCAACGATTTCTATTCTTTCCTTATCGTATTTGCCGTCGCTTTCGGAAAGTACGGCGTCGATATCGTTCTTTTTGCCGACGAGAACGACAGACAAATCTTTATCTGCTTTGATGGCTTCGATTGCGCCAATGACTATTTGTTCGGGAGCGTTGTCACCGCCCATTGCGTCAACGATAATTTTCATATACCACCCAAGCGCGCACGAGCGCGCGTCGTTTATTTCTATTTCGATAGTTATTATATCAAACAATAAACAATATATCAAGAAAAAAGGCGATATGCGTTTGCATATCGCCTATTACTTGCAACGATTCTCGATTACTTCTCGCTCTTTTTTTGAACGACTTGTTCACCATCATAGTATCCGCACTTCGGGCATACTTGGTGGCTCTTTTTAAGTTCGTGGCATTGCGGGCATTCTACGAGACCCGGGGTTTTGAGTTTCCAGTTTGCAAAACGGGAATTCGTTTTTGATTTCGAAACTTTATTTTTAGGTACTGCCATCTTCTTACCTCCAATTTGTACAACTGTTGCTTTTACACAGCGTTTTGATTATATAAAATATACATAAATATGTCAAACGCTTTTTGAAAAGTTGACGATAAATATGCATATTTTTTGCATTTTCGGACGATTTGACCTTTATTTTTGTCTTATCGTCCGAAAATTCATCGTATTGTTTATTTCGTTTTGCTTATTTTGCGGTGAGATGCAAAGTTTCTCTTGCTATTGAGAGTTCTTCGTTGGTGGGAAGAATGATAACTTTGACCTTACTGTCGGGCTTGGAGATTTCTCTCACGCCGTCGCCGCGTCCCTTGTTTGCTTCGAAGTCGAAGTCAACGCCGAGATATTCCATATCGCTCATCACAAGCGCGCGCATAAGGTCGCTATGCTCACCAATGCCGCCCGTAAACACGATTGCGTCAACGCCGTTGAGCACCGCAGCGTAAGAGCCGATATATTTCTTGATGCGATATGCCGCAACTTCAACCGCAAGTTTTGCCTTTTCATTGCCTTCGTTTATCGCACTTTCAAGGTCGCGCATATCCGAACTCAATTCGCTAACGCCGAGCATACCGCATTTTTTGTTGAGATATTGCACGAGTTCTTCGGGCGTCATATTGAGTTTTGCACGGATATATTCGCTTGCCGCAGGGTCGATATCGCCCGAGCGAGTGCCCATAACGAGACCTTCGAGCGGCGTGAATCCCATTGACGTATCAAGGCATTTTCCGTCTTTGACGGCAGAAATGGAAGAGCCGTTGCCGAGATGGCAGACGATAATCTTGCTTTCTTTCTTGCCGAGAAGTTTGATTGTCTCTTCACTGACGAATTTGTGAGAAGTGCCGTGGAAACCGTACTTTCTCACCTTGTATTGTTCGTATACCGAATACGGAATGCCGTACATATACGCTTTTGCAGGCATCGTGCTGTGGAAAGTGGTGTCGAACACCGCAACCATAGGCACACCGGGCATAACTTCTCTGCAACTCTTTATGCAAGCGATGTTGCCGGGCATATGGAGCGGACCGAGCTCCGCATTCTTTTCACAAATGCGGATAACTTCGTCGTCGATAACCACGGAAGAATCGAAGTCTTCACCGCTATGAAGAACTCTGTGTCCGACCGCACCGATTTCGGATATAGATTTGATTGCACCGTAGTTTTCGTCAACCATTGCTTTGAGCACGAGTTCGATTGCTTCGGTGTGATTCTTCATATCTTGCTTGATATTGAGTTTTCTGCCGTCTGCCGTCTTTTGAGTGAGCTCGCCGCCCGTGAACGTGATACGCTCGCAAATTCCTTTGCAAAGCACTTCTTCGTTCTGCATGTCGATGAGTTGGTATTTAAGAGACGAACTGCCTGCGTTGATAACGAGAATTTTCATTTGTAAACTCCTTAGTCTTTAACCGATTGCAAAGCGGTGATTGCCGCGACTGCCGCAATGTCTTCTGCCACGCAACCGCGGCTGAGATCGTTGACGGGAAGTGCAAGACCTTGCATGATCGGTCCTATTGCCATGCAGTTGCCGAAACGTTGTGCAAGTTTGTAGCCGATGTTGCCTGCGTCGAGATTCGGGAAAACGAGAACGTTTGCTTGTCCCGCAACTTCGCTGCCGGGTGCTTTTTGTGCCGCTACGCTGTCAACCAAAGACGCGTCGAGTTGAAGTTCGCCGTCAACCTTGATTTCGGGATGTTCCGCTTTGACTTTTTCATATGCCGTGCGCACTTTGTCGATAGATTCGTGTTTTGCACTTCCTTTCGTCGAGAAAGAAAGCATTGCGATTTTCGGTTCCATTTCGCAAATCTTCTTTGCGCTGTCTGCCGCCGCAACCACGATGTCGGAGAGTTGGTCGCTCGTGGGATACGGAATAACCGCGCAGTCCGAGAAGATGTATGCGGGATATTTCTTATATTTGAACTCTTCGGGCGGAACCATGACGAAGCAACTGGACACCGAACTGATGCCGGGTGCCGCTTTGATAACCTGGAATGCCGCTCTAGACACGTCTGCAGAGCTGAACACCGCACCGCCCACGACGCCGTCCACGTCGCCGCGCTTCAACGCTACGCACGCATAGAACATATTGTTGGTCGTGACGATATTGAGCGCTTGTTCTTCGGTCATGCCTTTTGCTTTGCGAAGTTCAAAAAGAGTGTTTGCGTAGTCCGCTCTGTGATCGCTGGTCTTGGGATCGTCAAAGGACACGCCCGTGAAGTCGATTTCGGGGAATTTCGCCTTGATTTCGTCTTCGTTGCCGATAAGAACGACTTTGCACACGCCCTTCTTGGTCAGAATTTCCGCTGCTTTTACGGCACGAACGTCAGTGCCTTCGGCAAGAGCGATGGTTTTGTTGAGTTTGCTTGCTCTGTTCATCAGGTTTTCGACAAATTGCGTCATATAAAACTCCTAATACGTTGCAATTGATTGCAATTGTTTTATTTTCAGTTATAATTATAAGTACTTAAAAAATAAAAAGCAAACAAAATGGAGCAGTATTTTGAAAATAACCGCCGTCATAGCAGAATATAACCCGTTTCACAACGGACATCTCAAACAACTCAAAAAAGCGAAACGCGAAACGGACGCGGACGTGCTTGTGGTTGTGATGAGCGGCTCGTTCACTCAGCACGGCGATTTGTGCGTTTTAGACAAATATACGCGCGCAAACTGGGCTTTGCAGGCAGGTGCGGATTTGGTGCTCGAACTTCCCACCGTCTACTCTCTCTCTGCCGCAAAAGGCTTTGCCGAAGGCGCGTTGAAAACCTTGTCCATGCTCGGTGAGTTTACGCTCTCTTTCGGCACGGAAACGGATGAGCTCGAAGACTTGAATATGGCGGCAGAGTTTATGGCAAGCGAGTCAAAAGACGTATCCAATCTGCTCAAAGGCTATTTGTCGGAAGGATATTCCGTTGCAAAGTCGCGCACTCTCGCACTTGACAAAATACGTCCCGATATCTCGAATATGCTTCAATCCCCCAACAACATTTTGGCGGTCGAATATATGAAAGCAGGCGCGGCGTACGGTGGCAAGGTGCAATATCATTCCGTCGAGCGCAAACCCGACGACGGTAAAAAGTATCTTTCTTCAACCAAAATACGCGATTTGATGCGTCAAAACGCCGACGTGTCGGCTTTCGTTCCGCCATTCGTGGATTTGACGAGCGTTACGAGCGTTGAGAAATACAACACAATCTCCACTTATGCCATGAAAGCGATGACCGCCGACGAACTCAGAGAAATCGCCAACATCAGCGAAGGCATGGAAAACCGCATAAGTCAGGCGTCGTTCACAAATATGGACGAATATCTTTCGCTCACGAGCAAACGCTACACCCGTTCGACGATAAAGCGCATTGCGGCGTGTGCGACGATAGGTCTCAAAAAAGAACTCATCACTCTTGCAAAAGACGAAAAACCGTACTGCACCGTACTTGCATGCAAACCGTCAAAGAAAAAAGCGTTGTTCGCGCTTCTTGCATCGGCGGACGGATATTTCTACTTCAAGCCCAGTGACTGCGAAAAGTCGTCCCCGGTAAGACCGCTTATAGACCTTGACGAGAAAGCGGCAAAGATACTGAAGCTTTGCTATTGAAACTCTTTTAGCGAAACAAAGCGATAATTTCAATGAAAAGCGGATATAGCGAACAGAAAAACTGATAATCCGCTTGCGAATATCAGAAAGTCTAATAATTGTCGCACAAAATTTCGATATAACAATAAAAATACGTGGGCGCGCAAAAACTGCGCGCTCATATTTATTTTGCAAAGCAAGTATATATTAAACCGTGAAGATAAACGTCAAAGCGTACGCACCAAAAGCGTTCGGTTGCATAGGCATACTGGCATTTATGGCTTTTATGCTTGCAAAACCCGAATATTATCTGGACTCGGCAAGAAAAGGACTCGCATTGTTTGCCACGAGCGTGTTGCCCTCGCTTTTCCCCTTCTATTTCTGCTCGTTGCTTTTGACGTATTCGGGAGCGGTCGGCGCAATATCCAAACTCGGAGAAAAGCCCGTAAAACTTATGTACAATGCGCCAAAAGAAAGCGCATACGCACTGTTTTTGAGTATGCTTTGCGGATACCCTGTCGGCGCAAGCACTATTTGCGAACTATACGAATCGGGCATACTCACAACGTCCGACGCAAAAAAAGCGTGCGCGTTTTGTTCGACTTCCGGACCTATATTTATGATAGGCACGATAGGCGGCGCGATATTCCACGACGGGCGCATAGGTTGGATAGTGCTTTGTTCGCATTATATCGGCGCAATTCTCAACGGGCTTATATACCGTGCAAAAAAGGATAAGACGCAAAACGTCACGGCGATGCGTACGTACGACGTTGACGGCGTTATGTCGAAAGTCGTTTCAAAAGCCACCGTCAACATGCTTTACGTCGGCGGTTATATCGTGATTTGCGGCATGCTCGTGGACACGCTCTCTCTTATAGGTTTTGAAAACGCAACGTCTTCACTGCCGTCTCTTCTCGGTCAATCGCTGAACGCAATCGTTTACGGGCTTATAGAAATGACGCGCGGCGGCATTGCTTGCGCAAACGTCGGCGACGCTCAACTTGCCTGCGCGATAGCAAGCGGCATAGTTTCGCTCGGCGGACTTTCGGTAACTCTTCAAAACTACACGTTTCTGTCAAAAGCAGGCGTCGGTTTTTTCGAGATGACGCTTCGAAAAGTCACGCAATGTCTTATATCCGCTCTTTGCGCTTATCTTATAGGTTTTTCACTGTAAAACGAGAAAAAGTGAAAAAGTGTGACACAAAATATTGACTTTTTGCTCGTTTGTCCTTTATTGTGTAGGCATGGAGTGATAAATTTCACTATATTTCACAAAAACAAGGAGAAAGTTATGAACAAAAACTGGAGCAACACTGCACTTGTTGCTTATTCGCTTTTGCCAAAAATCGCAAAAGAACTCAACTCGGGCGTGGAAAGCCGCGTAAGATCGAGTTTTCAAAGCCGTCATCTGAAAATCGGCGTAAGCACCGAACAATTAATAGGTGAAATCCTTGACCTGACAGAAGAAAAACGCAAAATCGTCAACCTGCGATTTATCGTAAAAAAGGCTCTCGACAAAATGGTTGACGCCGACAGAGAAATACTCGTCGAACGAATAGTGCAAAAGAAAACCTTTCAGGAAATTGCCGACTCCCACAAAATCGCGCTCCGCACCGCTTTCAGACGAATAGCAAACGCCGAAGAAGATTTTGCAAACAATCTGCGACGATGCGGCTACACCGAAGACTGGCTCGAGAAAGAATACGGCAACGACAAATACATTGCTCCGATACACGAAAGAATAAAACAGGACAAATATTTCGTAGCAAAGAATTTATAAAACCCAACGATAAAAATTGAAAAAAAGCAAGAAACTGCGACGGCGGTTGTTTTCCTATTGCCTTTTTTCAAAAAACCGACGCTAAAATGCGACGATATTCGACAAATTGCGCGTTTCAAAATATTTGCACGAATTTTCACCATATAAAAAAATCGGCATTGCAGCCGATTTTTTTTGCTTTCAAACCGAATATTTCTTTCGTCAAATCTCATACGATAATTTGACTTCATACTCTAAAAATACTTTTTCAATCAATAGCAGTTTTTGATAGTGACCGAAAGATATGCGTCAAGGTCAAACGACGTCCAAGGCGCAATTTCCGGCGGATAAACTCTGAAAGTCATCTCTTTTCCGCTCACGGGGTGCGCAAAGCGAAGTTCGGTTGCCCACAAAGACAAGTGCGAATTCGTTTTGCTGCCGTATTTTTTGTCTCCGACGATGGGATTGCCCATGTTGGAGAGTTGCACTCTTATCTGATGTCCGCGCCCCGTCACGAGATTGACCATAAGAAGCGAATAATCGCCTTTCTGACAAAGCACTTTATAGTCGAGTTCGGCATATTTTGCGCCTTCACTGAGTGCGGGAACGACCTTGACCGTGTTGGTATCCGGGAATTTTTTGAGATAGCAAGTGAGTTTGTCCGCTTTGTATCTCGGCGCGCCTTCAACTACTGCGAGATATCTCTTCTCCACTTCTCCGTCTCTGATTTGTTGGCAAAGTCTAGCAGCGGCTTTTGACGTTTTTGCAAACACCATAACTCCGCCCGTGGGTCTATCAAGACGATGCACGAGCCCGAGATATGCGTCACCCGGTTTGTTGTACGTTTCGACAAGATACTGTTTGAGCATTGTCAACATATCCGCATCGCCGCTTTCGTCCGCCTGCACGGGAACGTCGTAAGGCTTCACGACCACGAGCAAGTGATTGTCTTCGTATACGATTTTCAAATCTTTGTAAGTCATTTTTCTTTTTCCGTTTATCGATTATTTTCTTGTGTCGTTTGAGATATTCCACCGAATGAATGATTTTGAAAATTCCGATTTCAGTCGAATAGAATATCGATATTTCTTATTTTGTGAAAGTTGCAAAAGCCGTGCAACCTTGCGGAAGAACAAGCCCTTCCTTTGTCGCAAGTCCTATTTCGTCGGCGTCGATAACCGCGTTTTTCGGAAGTGCGAGTTTGAGTATGTTTGCCATAACCGTCGGTTGAAGCCCCGTCGTGTAACTGTTGAGACACACAAACAAAGGCTCGTCGCTCAAAAGGTTTGCCACGAGTTCGACAAGTTCGGATATGCCTTCTTCGATTTTCCACTTTTCGCCGTTCGGACCGCGCCCGAAAGACGGCGGATCGAGAATAATCGCGTCGTATTTGTGTCCCCTGCGAATTTCTCTTTGGCAGAATTTGAAGCAATCGTCGATGATATATCTCATTCCGCTATTGTCAAGCCCCGACAACTTTACGTTTTCTCCGGCACGCTCAACCATAGCCTTTGCACTGTCAACGTGACACACGTTTGCGCCTGCTTTGAGACAAGCAACGCTTGCCGCCCCAGTGTATCCGAAAAGATTGAGTACGTTGATTTTTCGCCCGGCACTTTCGATGAGTTTCATCATCCTGTCCCAGTTCACCGCTTGTTCGGGGAAAAGTCCCGTGTGCTTAAAGCCCATAAGTTTAAGCGAAAACTTCAAATCGCGCCAACCTATCGTAAATTCGCTCGGAATCTGACGGCGATATTTCCACATACCGCCTCCCGTTTGCGAACGCTCGTAGACCGCATCGATGTTTTCATAGGAGCGAAGCGGTTTTTTTGCGTGCCATATGACTTGCGGATCGGGACGAAGGAGAGTGAGATTGCCCCACTTCTCCAACTTTTCGCCGTCGCCCGTCGCTATGACGGAATATTCTTTCCAATCGGGTGCGATTTTCATACTCTCTTGACAGAAACGGTCACGGTTTCGCCGTTGATGTCGCAATCTTTGGCAAATCCGTCAATGGTTGTAGAGATGCTGTCTGCAAGCACGTCTTTAAGGAAGTCAGCGCGCTCGAAAATTCTCTTCGCTTCGCCGGTCGCCTTGTATCCGATGACGATATGATCGGTCACTTCGAAGCCTGCTTCCTTACGCATATTTTGTATCTTTGATACAATTTCTCTTTCGATACCTTCGTCGATAAGTTCGGGCGTGAGTTCGGTGTCCAAAACGACCGTCGTTTCGCCGTCGCTTTCGCTCGAATAACCTTCCTTGTTCTTCATATTGATGAGAAGATCGTCTTTTGCAAGTTCGATGAGTTTGCCGTCGATGTCGTATTTGAACAAATCGCCGTTTTTAACCGCCGCAACGATTTCTTCCGCTCTTTCCTGCAAAAGTTGTCTTATCTTGCCGAGCATTGCCCCGTATTTCGGTCCGAGCGTGCGAAGTTGCGGTTTCAAATCGTAACTTACAAACACGTTGCTGTCTTGCGAATGTTCGACGCTCTTGACGTTGAGTTCGTCTTCGACGAGTTCTTTAAGGTCGTTTGACAGCTCGTATCTGCCGTTGTAGAAGAGTTTTGAAAGCGGCTGTCTGTTTTTAAGGTTAGAGCCGTTTCTTGCCGCTCTTCCGAGAACGACGAGTTTCAGAACGTTGCCCATGCCTTCTTCAAGGCGCGGATCGATCATGCTTTCGTCTGCAATCGGGAACGAGCAAAGATGCACGCTTTCGGGCGCGTTATTGTCGAAGTTGCGGACAAGATTCTGATACATTTCTTCCGCAAGGAACGGTGTGAACGGAGCAAGAATCTTCGAAAGCGTTGCAAGCACGGTATAAAGCGTGGTGTAAGCCGCTTCTTTGTTCTTGGTCATATCGCTACCCCAGAAACGCTCTCTACTGCGTCTGACGTACCAGTTGGAAAGCACGTCCACGAAGTCGCCGATTGCGCGAGCGGTTTCGGTGATTTTGTATTCCGCAAGACCTTCATCAACCGTCTTTATGAGCGTGTTGAGTCCCGACAAAATCCACTTGTCCATGATTGTGAGTTTTTGATCTTTCAGGTTGTGTTCGAGCGGATTGAATTTGTCGATCTCTGCGTACAGCACGAAGAAAGCATAAGTGTTCCAAAGCGTACCCATAAACTTTCTTTGGCTCTCGCTGACGGCGTCCGCATGGAATCTCGACGGAAGCCACGGTGCGCTCGTCGTGTAGAAATACCATCTCGTAGCGTCTGCTCCCTGTTTGTCGAGAACGGTCCACGGATCGACAACGTTGCCTTTGTGCTTGGACATCTTCACTCCGTCCTTGTCGTTGACGTGTCCGAGAACGATACAGTTCTTGAACGGCGCTTTGTCGAAAAGCACGGTGTTGACGGCAAGCAGCGTATAGAACCAACCGCGAGTTTGGTCAACCGCTTCAGAAATGAAGTCCGCCGGGAATACTTTCTCGAAAGTTTCTTTGTTTTCAAACGGATAGTGCCACTGCGCAAAAGGCATAGAGCCCGAGTCGAACCAGCAATCGAGCACTTCGGGCGTACGAATCATTTCTCCGCCGCATTCGCACTCCCACTTCACGTCGTCGATATACGGACGGTGCAATTCGACGTCGTGGTCGAGATGCGCCTTTTCGCGAAGTTCCGCCTTAGAGCCGATGACGTGAATCTTGCCGCACTTGTTGCATACCCAGATAGGAAGCGGAGTGCCCCAGTATCTTTCACGAGAAATGCCCCAGTCGATGACGTTTTCAAGGAAGTTGCCCATACGACCGTTTTTGATGGTCTCGGGCATCCAGTTGACGGAATCGTTTGAAACGAGCAATTTTTCTTTGACGTCCGTCATCTTCACAAACCAACTCGAACGAGCGTAGTAAAGAAGCGGAGTGTCGCAACGCCAGCAGAACGGATAGGAGTGCGTGAAGCGAAGCGTTTTGAAAAGTTTGCCTTCCTTTTTGAGTTTTTCGATGATATATTTGTCGGCGTCTTTGCAGAACAGTCCTTTGAAATCGTAGACGGCGTCGCGGAATCTGCCGCGATCGTCCACCATCTGAACGAACGGGAGACCGTATTTCTTGCCGACTTTTGAGTCGTCTTCACCGAATGCGGGCGCAATGTGAACGATGCCCGTACCGTCGGTGAGAGTGACGTAAGAATCGTTGGTGATATAATACGCTTTTTCCTTTGCGCCGGTCTCGTAATCGAAGAGCGGCTCGTATTCCACGTACTCGTACTCACTGCCCTTTCTCGTGTCCACTTTGACGAAATCCACGTCATGGAAAAGCGTGGGAATAAGCGCGTCTGCGAGTATAAAATACTCGTCGTTGACTTTGAGTTTGGTGTAGTCTTCTTTGCCGTTCATGCAGAGCGCGACGTTGCTGGGAAGAGTCCAAGGAGTCGTCGTCCAAGCAAGGAAGTAGACGTTTTCTTCGCCCTTGACCTTGAATTTGACGAAAACGGAAGTTTCTTCGACGTCCTTGTAGCCCTGCGCCACTTCGTGAGAAGAAAGCGCGGTTCCGCAACGCGGGCAATACGGCACGATTTTGTAGCCTTTGTAGATAAGTCCCTTGTCCGCCATTTGTTTGAGCGCCCACCAAACCGACTCGATATAGTTGTTGTCGTAGGTGATGTACGGGTTGTCCATATCCGCCCAATAACCGATACGGTCGGACATCTTGCGCCACTCGTCCGTATACTTCCACACGGACTCTTTGCACTTCTTTATAAACGGTTCGATACCGTATTTTTCAATCTCTTGTTTTCCGTCGATTCCGAGCATTTTTTCCACTTCGAGTTCGACGGGAAGACCGTGAGTGTCCCAGCCCGCTTTGCGAAGAACGTGATATCCCTTCATCGTCTTGTAACGCGGAATAATATCCTTCATGACACGGGTGAGAATATGCCCTATATGCGGCTTGCCGTTTGCAGTCGGCGGGCCGTCGTAAAAACTGAATTCGGGGTTGCCTTCGTTCTTGGCAACGCTCTTTTCAAAGATGTGTTCTTGCTTCCAGAATTCAAGGACTTCTTTTTCGCGTCCTACGAAATCGAGATTCGTTTCAACCGGTTTATACATCGTGACTCCTAAAAAATCATAATATAAGATTTTATGATTATAAAACAATACTGACCAAAACGCAAGCGTTTCAAGCCTTAATGCATAACAAATCCGGCAACAAAAACTTCATAGTGGTATTATTCGCAACGACACACATGGACTTCGCAAATGAAAACGCTTTCGATTCTTCGCAAATAGTCTAAATCACATAAAAAAGCAATCGCAAGGTTTTACAATAAGAATTATCTTGACTTTTCAAAAAGTCGTGCTACAATCATAGAGCAAAGTGGTTTGCGGGCGTAGTTTAATGGCAAAACGAAAGCTTCCCAAGCTTTAGTCGTGAGTTCGATTCTCATCGCCCGCTCCATTTTTTTTCGTATAAGGAGATTTTTATGAGAGAGATGATAGGATTTTTCGGTCTTGACTGCGAAAAATGTCAGGCAAGAATCGCAACTAAAAACGACGATGACAAATTGCGTAAGCAAGTAGCCAACGAGTGGAGCAAACTCAACGGCATACTTATAACTCCAGAAATGATAAACTGCGACGGTTGCCGAGTAAACGGAGTCAAAACGCCTTTCTGTGACAAACTCTGCACCATACGACAATGCGCTCTTAAAAACGAAAAAGAAACGTGCGGCGCTTGCTCGCTTCTCGACACTTGCGACGAGGTTGCAATGATAATCGCAAACAACAGCGAAGCGTCGGCAAATCTAAAATGCGAATAACACAATCAAATCTACGCCGAAAAATCCGCGAAAAATCGTTCGCGGATTTTTTTATTAAGCATAAAATTCTAAACGACAACTGAAACCTATATCTTAAAAAAGCGTTCCTGAGCAATCAAACAGAATAAAAGCAATAGTACACTTATCGTGTTGCGTTTTAACTCAAAACGCCATATTTTGTTTGTTTTTAGCGGAAATATGTTATATTTGAACACTTATCGTGTTTCCTTATATGCTAAAATAACACGATTAGTGTTGTATAAAGCTAAAATTTTGCAATACACGAATTGTGTAATTTGACATAAAAATTAAAATCCATTTAACCTTGCAACGCGAAAATCAAAAGTTATGGACATTTGTATAAAAAGTGATATAATGAAGAAAACGAAACGCGCTATATGCGCACGGAGTATATATGAACGTTTTTGAAACATCACATCTAAAAAAATCCTATGGGAAGAAGGCTGTGCTGAAAGACGTCAATCTCACCGTCAGAGAAGGTGAAATCTACGGTCTTATAGGCAAAAACGGCGCAGGCAAGACAACTCTTATGAGAGTTTTGCTTGGACTCACCGCTCCAACCGACGGAGAAATCAAAATCAACGGTTCAAGTTCAAAGGACGCTTTGGCGTATGAAAGACGAAAAGTCGGAGCTATCGTAGACTCCCCTTCCCTGTTCCTTCACCTTACTGCAATGGAAAATATGAAGGCTTTCGGATACGAACTCGGCGAGAAGGACGAAAACACGCTCAAAAACCTTATGAGAAAAGTCGGCCTAGATCCCGAAAACCCCACAAATGTCAAGAATTATTCTTTGGGAATGAAACAAAGGCTTGCAATCGCCGTTTCACTCATCGCAAATCCGAGCATTCTCGTGCTTGACGAGCCTGTCAACGGTCTAGACCCTGCCGGCATCTTTGAAGTGAGAGAAATCCTTCAATATCTCAACCGTGAAGAAAAGATCACTATTATCATTTCATCGCACATTTTGAGTGAGCTTGCAAAACTTGCAACGTCCTACGGCATCATGGACGACGGCAAAATCGTCAAGGAAATGCGCGGAAGCGACCTTGAAGAGATGTGCCGCCCGTATATCAAGTTGGTTGTCGGCGATTTGAAAACCGCGCTCAATGTCATCGTGGAGAACTACCACGCGCACGATTTTGAGATTCTGCCCTACAACACACTCGCCATCTACGACTTGTCAAGGGAAATTCCCGACGTTGTGAAACTCTTCACCGATGCAAACGTGCCTATCATGAACGTCACGATGTGTCAAGGCGATTTGGAATCCACTTTTATTGCTCTTATGGGAGGATTGCACGATGACGAAAAATAATTCTATGTCCAACGTGATGCTTGCCGACTACTACAAGCTCAAAAAACTCAAAAGCGTGTGGATCGGGCTTATCGTGATGTTCCTGCTCTTACTTTTGGGATATTGCGCCTATTGGGTGGGCATCAAAATCGTCGAATCTCGCCCCATAAACCCTGCCGATCCCGAAGCGGATATAATCAAGGATCAGACGATTGCATATCTCAACACGATTCGCAAAACAATGCTTTACGGCTCGACTTCAACCGTGCGTATAGAACTGTTTGTAGCAATCATCGCGTGCATATTTATCGGCAAAGACTTCTCTTGCGGCGCAACTGCAATCTACACCGCTCGCGGAACAAAGAGAGCACAAACCTACTTCTCGAAGTTGTTCTCGCTCATCACGCTTTTTGTTGCGTATGCGTGCATTATGCTCATTTTCAGCGGCATATTCAGCTCGTTTGACGGCAGACTCGGACCGTTTGGCAAAGCGGAATTTGCCATGCTGATGCGCAACTTCTTCCTGCAACTGCTCTGCGGCATAGCGTCGATATCCATATTCACGATGATAGCGTTTTTGACAAGAAGCAGCGTCGCGGCTCTTGCCACCAACATCGGCATATACGTGGTGCTCGGCATCATCATAAGTCTGATTACAATGATCACAAGCATTGACGGCAGCGAAAACGCGAACACATGGGCATACTTCCTGCCATTGCAACAAATGACAATCGCGTCCACGGTGGGAAAACTCACAAAAGCACAAAAAGTTGCCGTGACGGTTATGCCGATCGTCTACACCGTCATCTCAACGCTTATAGGCTATTTCACCTTTGAAAAACGCGACATCAAGTGACAATTTGTCATTGTAAGCACAAATATAAAGCCGATTTGATAGCAAAACGTAAAAACGAGCCTAAAAACGCTTGTGGTATGAAAAGCAGTTTGGAAAAACGCTTTTGACAAGGCAAAACATTTTGAAAAACCAAGTTTGAAAACATAACAAACTTGAAAAAGCAATAACACAACTCAAAAACATCAAAAAAGTCCGCAAATGCGGACTTTTTTCTTACGCAAACGTCAATTTGCGACTTCAAACAAAAAAACTGTGCGCCATCTTCGATAATCATCACCGAAGCGGGAACGACGTAGGTGGCTCCTTCAAAGTTTCCCTGTGGCACACGCCAACGCCTGCTTAGTGCTGCTGCGGTCAAGCTCTGACACGGTTCACAGTATGACATTGCACAGGACCTTGATATCGACACTCCTTGCGCCGTGCAGCCAACCATGATGAAGACCTAGGATGGTGTTCGACACTGCTATTGCGGATTGCAGTTTACAGGGCACCGCAAGCTCCCCGTCTAGCACAGCGATATGATTATATCATCAACCACCGATTTTTGCAACAACAATTTTGCGTGAATTTTCACAACGATATGTTTTATACTTTAATGCAACTTTCCCCTTTCCTCAGGTGTTTTCCCCATTGCCGTTTCCCCTTAAAAGGGAATCCACGGCAACCGCGTGGCGGGGGACAACACTCAGCTCTCGCATAGATTGGTATCGTACACTTATTATGCCACCACGCTTTGTGCGCCGGCTACGCAACAACATGGCGCAGTCGCTCGTACAAACCGTCAAGCTCGGCGTTCGATTTGCTCGCCGCCGTTGCGGCTCGTGTTCCGTCTTCGAATATTCACAGTCCGTGTATAAGAACTCTCCGAATAGGTTTTCGTTTCGGGTGTGGGTGCCCCAACCGCTTAAAAATACCAAGCCGACAATCTTGCGAAGCTGCGGCAGGAGTTTTTGTCCGTTACCAAACTGATAGCAAAGATTTTCGGCGCGGTCAGCAGAACAACAAGCCTAATGCGGTTCTCGGCATTGCTTGCTTTCAAGCGATGCCGTTGCCGCAATGACGGCTTTTGTTCGGATGAAGAACAAGAAAGAGCCACACTAACGGCAACCCTAATGTACTGAGCGTACATGAGTTGACGAGAGCGTGGCTCTGACGAAGTTATTCGCTAATAGAAAAAACTAGTAAATAAGGCTGATATTTAGATGCAGAGCAATGAAAAGCCCCTTGGGAAACAACCCTAGTGTACGTTTGGTACATGAGTTGTTTTTTGCGGCAGTCAATGTATATTAAGGAAAATAATCGTTATATTTAGATGAAGAACAAGAAAGGCACGGCTTGAACCAAAACCCAACGTACAAAGCGTACGTGATTTTGGAGCAAGCCGTGCCTGACGAAGTTATTCGCTAAATAGAACGATTATTTTTTGGCGGCTTCTTCTTCACGCTTCTTAGCATCCGCAATAATCTTATCGTTGTTCATTGCGGGCACTTCTTCGTAGCGGACGATGTGCATTTCAAACTTACCGCGACCTTGCGTCATGGAGCGGAGATCGGTTGCATAGCGGAACATTTCTGCTTGCGGAACTTCTGCGGTGATGATTTGTTTGCCGTTTGCCATATCGGTGCCGAGAATACGACCGCGACGTTTGTTCATATCGCCGAGAATGTCGCCGAGATACTCATCGGGAACGGTGACTTTCGCTTCAACGATAGGTTCAAGGAAGCACGGACCTGCCGCCGCAATACCGTCTGCATATGAGAGTTTCGCTGCGGTGACGAATGCGATTTCCTTGGAGTCGACGGGGTGATATTTTCCGTCATAAAGCGTCGCTTTGAGATTGACCATCGGGTATCCTGCGAGAACGCCGTGTTTGATTGCTTCGCGCAAGCCTTTTTCGACTGCAGGAATGAATTGACGCGGAACTGCGCCGCCGACAACTGCGTCTACGAATTCGAAATCGCCGTCTGCCGCACCCGGCTCGAACTTGATGAAAACGTCACCGTATTGACCTGCGCCGCCAGATTGTTTCTTGTGTTTACCTTCTGCGGAAGCGGTCTTGCGGATAGTCTCGCGATATGCGACTCTGGGTTCTTGCCAAGTGATGTCGATGCCGAGTTTACCTTTGACGCGTTTGCACATAATGTCGAGTTGCGCTTCACCGAGACCGCTGATAAGCACGTCACCGGTTTCAACGTTCTTTTCGACCTTGAACGTTGCGTCTTCTTCTTGCATCTTGATGAGCCCTTGAATTGCTTTTTCTTCGTCTTTGAGAGCCTTGACTGCGTAAGAGATGACGGGCTTCGGGAATTCGATTTTCTCAAATTGAATCTTGTTGTCGGGAGTTGCGAGCGTGTCGTTGGTGTTGGTGTACACAAGTTTTGCAACCGCGCCGATGTCGCCTGCGTTCAAGCAATCGACGGGTTCTTGTTTCTTGCCTTTGAGAACGTAAAGCGTACCGATTTTTTCGGTTTTGTCAACGCTGACGTTGTAGACGGTGTCGCCGCTTGAGAGTTTGCCGCCGAGAACTTTGAAGATAAGAAGTTTTCCGACGTACGGGTCAACGACAGATTTGATGACTTGTGCGCAGAACGGAGCGGACGGATCTACGCCGACTTCGATTTCTTTGCCGTCTTTGATTGCTTTGATCTTGTGCGCTCTTTGCGGATGCGGCATAAGATCGACAAGTTTGTCCATAAGACGTTTGACGCCCTTTGAAGTTTGTGCATTGCCTGCAACGAGCGGAACGAAAATATCGTCTGCGATTGCAACGTGCAAACCTTTCTGAATCTCTTCGTCGGTGAACGCTTCGCCGTCAAAGAATTTCATCATGAGCTCTTCGTCGGTCTCGGCAATCATTTCCATGAGTTTGCCGTTGAATTCGTCAATGTCCGCTTTCATAGATGCGGGAGCGGAGATTTCTTTATCGGAAAGGTCAAATGCCTTGCCTGTGAGAACGTCCACTGTACCGACCATCTTGCCGCCTTCCATAATCGGAAGTTCGATGGGGACTACACTCTTATATTTTGCCATGATGGCTCTTGCCGTGCCCATGAAGTCACTGTTGTCTTTGTCGACAGCATTGACGAAAATGAGTGCGGACACTCTCTTTTCTTGGCAAAGTTCGAGAGCCTTTTCAGTGCCGACGGTGACCGAACCGGTCGCGCTGGTGACGACGACTGCGCTGTCTGCTGCGTGCAAAGCGGCAATCATTTCGCCTTCGAAATCGAAAAATCCGGGAGCGTCGAGAATGTTTATCTTGGTGTTGCGATAAATCGCGTAACCGAGAGACAAAGAAATTGAAATCTTGCGTTTGATTTCTTCGTCATCGTAGTCCATCGTAGACGTGCCGTCGTCGACTTTGCCGAGACGGTCGATGGTCTTCGCTTCAAACATCATTGCTTCTGCGAGGGATGTTTTGCCCTCGCCGGAGTGGCCGATGAGCGCAACGTTGCGGATTGAGTCTGTATCAAAAATCTTCATAATTTACCTCTTTTAAAGTGGATAGTACAATTATATAATAAAATATCGATATTTTCAAGCACATTTTTAGCCGCAAAAAGGCGTTGGAAAGCATATAAGCCGATACAGCGTATTAGATTACGGAAAAATTTTTTCATATTTTTTCGAGCCTTTTGCACTGTTTTGCAAAATATGCCGTTAGAATATCGGTTTTGTTATCTGAGATTTTTACAAATCACGTTCTATCGGCGTTTTTGCAAGGAAATTTCAAAATCTACAAAAATTGCGTTTATGACAAAAAACGTGCATTTAACATATATAACTAATATGGTTATCGGCGTATACGACAGCGGCATCGGCGGACTTACAACACTATCAAAAATCGCAAGAATTTATCCCGATTGCGAGTTTTTCTATTTCTCCGACAACAAAAACCATCCTTTCGGCAACAAGGACAAAAAAGAACTCGAAAAAATAGTTAACAGTGCCGTTGCAAAACTGAAAAACAACAGCGACGTTCAGATTCTTGCGTGTAATACGGCATCGAGCACATATAAAGGCGACGACGTGATAAAACTTTTGCCGCCAACTTGCCTATGCACCGCTATTCCCGACAAAACGCTTCTTATGGCAACTGACAGAACGATTGCAAATCTTCACTCCGACTGTGTGAAAATCGCAAATACGCCCGAACTTGCAACAATGATTGAAATTCAGGCGGAACTTAACAGAAATCTCGATATGAGCGCACTTGTACCCTATCTTAAAAAACGCATAGGAAAATTCTACGGCGTAAACAACGTGATTCTTGGCTGTTCACATTATCCGTATTGCAAAAAAGAGATAAAAAGAATTCTCGGGGACGTTGCGTTTTTCGACGGAAACGATTTGGTTCAATGCAATCTGAAATCGGAAATGAAAATCCACGGATACGTGAAAAACACGAGTTTTAAAGATTTCTCACTTGAAAACGTGCGTTTCGTTTTCAGCGGATTGAACGAAGAAAAGAAGTATAAAAGGATACTCGAAGAATTGATTCAGGACGAAATTTAACTTGATCAAACAAGGTTTTAAATTTTTCAAAAACAAAGTTTTATCACGTTAGATTGCCTGAATATTGCATTTTGCAGTCATAACGGACAAAAATAAACCGCATCGACGTTACAGATTGATTCCAAACGCAAGTTCTATTGCGTGCGCCACGACCTTAGACGATTTTTCGACGAGAAAATCTACGTCCTTGGGGGCAACGACGAGATTTGACAAACTCTCTTCTTTTAGCCGTTCTCGAAGCAAAAACTCGTCTATTGCGCCGTCTTGTTTGCTCGCATAATCTTTTATAAAAGAGTATATCGCAGTGCGAAGCGCAAGCATCATCGGCACGCCTATTGAAATCGTTGGTACGCCGAGCGTAGATTTATCGATTCTTTCCTTGTCAAGTCCTACACCGCTTCCGGGCGCAATGCCTGCGCTCGAAATCTGAAACGACCGTCCGAGACGTTTTGCCATCGAAGTCGCAAGGCTGTCAACGAGAATCACCGCGCACGGCTTGATTTTGCCCACAACGCCGCTTATTATTTCAGCGGACTGCATCCCCGTCATCCCCGAAACGCCGGTTGACAGCGCGCATACGCTTTGCAACGAAGACGCGTTAAGATCCCTTGTAACGTGCAATTTTTCGACGCAACGCGTGCCGAGAGAGTCTGATACGATAAGCCTGTTTCCTAGCCCTGCGACAAGCACGGGCGAAGTGCGTTTCGTGATGCCGACAAGGTCTTTTATTGCTGTTGAGATTTGTTTTGCAAGATAGTTTTCGGCATATTTGTCCGCATATATGTCTTCCCTAGCGTCAAACGTGATATATTTTCCTATATCGCGTCCGATTTTCTTTGCCTGTTCCGCGTTTTTTATCCAAATCGAACGTTTTTCAATTCCATACGACAACGTCTTTTTGTCGGCAAGCGAGCCGAATCCCTTTTCATTTGCGCTTTCTATCGCCAAATCGGTGACTATATGTCCGTAAATCATAACTTTATTGTGAGTTTATATGAAAAATCAATGCAAAACGGTTGCAAGATTTTTGCGTATATGCTAATATATCAAAGATATTTATCGGTACAAAAGTACAAGGAGTAAAATATGCCAAATATTAAGTCAGCAAAAAAGAGAGTTATCACTTCTGAAAAGAGAAACGAAATCAACACCGCTAAAAAAGCGCGCGTTAAAACCGCTATCAAGAAATACAATGCGGCTATCGAAGCAAAAGACGTTGCTCTTGCAGAGAAACTTCTCCCCGAGACAATTTCAGTTATCGATTGCGCATACAAAGACGGCATCTACAAAAAGAACACGGTTGCAAGAAAGAAATCAACTCTCTGCCGCGCTCTTGACGCTATCAAAGCATAACGTATAACAAACAAGAAAACTTGTCTTTTGAAAGACTGCTTCAAGGCAGTCTTTTTTTCGTTGTAATTAAATTTGAAATTCACTATTGAAAACGATCGATTTGACAATTTCCGAAAAACGTTAAAATCACGACTTGCGTTTTCTATGAACCACGACGAGCATAGTTGCGGCAAACGCCGCCAATATGACGACGGACGCGACTATCGTGAAGATTTTGAGAACGTCCGCGGTTTCTTCACTGATGAGTGCGACGTCGAGTTGAACTCCGCTCGTATAGTGGCCGTTGATTTTTGCAATGACGGTATAATTTCCCATGCTTTCGGGCTTGAACTCGAAGTTGAACCCGCGACCACGCAATTCGCCGTTGACGTACCACTGAACGTCGGCGGTTGGAGATACGAATTCGCTTTTGAAATCGTTGATTGTGAAACTGTAAGTCTTACCGACCTGACAAACGATGCGAGAGACTTCCCTGCCTTCGTCGTCAACTGCGGAAATTTTAAGTTTTGAAATCTGTTCTGGCGCATATTCGAGATAATTCACGGATATAGTAATAAGCTCGCTTTGCTCGCGATAAACTTCAGTCTCACTCTCGTACGTCCATCTCGCATAAAGCCTTGCCGTGTACACTTTGTTGTCCGGCGTGTAGTCGATTTGAAATCCCGTCGCAATACGAGTTTCGTTGCCGTCGTCGTCAATCTCGAACCATTCCACCTTTCCGAGTTCGCTAAGCCTGAACGGATAAACGATGCAACTGAGCGTAACGTCGCTCAAATCGGACAAATTCTGTGACAAATTGTCTCCGTCGCACCTGATTTTGATGCTTACGCCGTCATTCACAAGCGTGCAAAGGTCAAAAGCACTGTAGGTCACATTGTCTTTTTTGACTTCCGAGCCTATGGAATTCTTCACCTTTTTTGCGATTTGAGCGGGCGTGAGCAAACTCTCGCCGCTGACTGCCGAACGCGCTCTGTCTTGCAGTATGGCAAGCGCCGCGCCGAAAGATACCACGGGAGAAGCCATGCTAGTTCCGCTTAATTTCTTATATCCTTCGCTCGTTGCGCCGTCCGCGCTGTAATAATCCGAACCGGGCGCACATACGTCGTATTTCAAGCCGTAATTCGACGTTGAAGACATCACCTTTTCGCCCGAAGCGTTTTTCGTGTAGTTCATAACGCCGACCACACCGTCGCTTGCCCCCGGATAATACGGAGTGACTTCCGACGATACGCCTTTCGTGATTCCCCACGATTTTTCGCCGTTGCCTGCCGCCGCGACGAAAACCGCGCTTGACGCTTGCGCCGCCGAAATTCTGAAATCGGTGCTTTTTGCCGCAAGCGACATATTCACGACGTCCGCTCCGTTTTCGAGCGCAAATTGCACTCCGTCTTTGAACGCCGTGCTTGAAAACGTAGAACTCGTAGCCGTTGGATACGCGGATTTTACGGGCATGATTTTGACGTACTTTTCGAGATTCAATTCGTGAATAAAAGTCGCGATTATGCCTGCAACGTGCGTGCCGTGCTTATCGGGCGCGTCGTCCGCCACGCTGAAATTTGTCGAAGCGTAATTCTTGTCTGACACGAGAACGGTGTTTTTTCCGATAAGTTTGCCGTCCGAATCTCTGTACAATACGTCGTACTCTCCGATACCGTCACTATCGACAGCAACTCCGTTTTCGTCATACTTTCCCGTGAACAACTCGTGGTCGTAGTTTATTCCCGAATCCACTACGGCGACCACGACGGGCTTTATGTTTGAAAAATCGTACTGCGAAGACGAAAACCAACCCGAAACGCTCTCTTTCAATTTTGCAAGATCGAGATAGTTTTCCCCCATATACCAATCGTGGGCTTCTTTTACGACGAAATCGTTGTATCCGTCAGGGCTTACGGCGTACGCAATGCCAAAATCGTATGAAAAACTCGCAAAAACGCAAACAAGGACGAGTGCAACGGTCAAAATACCTATTGCATACGTCCTTGAATCGTGTTTAGTAAAATCTTTGAAATTTCTCATACGCGCGCCGCGCGACGAATCAAATCCAAACGACCTTGCCGTCGAGCGTCAACGTCCCCCATTTGCCGTCTTTTTTAACCTTGGCTTCACCGTTTTCAAACGGAGTGCCCGCGTCGTATTCAAACGGAATGACGACTTCGTTATTCTTGTTTATATAACCGCATTTTTCGCCTTTTACGACCATTGCGTAACCTTCCGAAAAACTCATTGCGGTGTCGTAGTCAAGCGGAATGACGACGTTGTTTTCTTCGTCGATATAGCCGCATTTTTCGTCGATTTCGACGGAAGCGAGACCTTCTTTGAAAGCGAATATCTCGTCGTACATCGTGGGTATGACGATTTTGAAACCGTTTGAATATCCCCACTTTCCGCCTTTGAGAACTTTGCGCCACTCTCCGAGTGCAAGCGGTTCGGTCAGTTTTTCAGGGCGTTGCGGCTTGTTTTGTTGCGCCTTTTGCGGTGCTTGTTTTTGTTGTTTGCCGTTTAAAGTCGCTCTGTCCGCAAGACCGAATTTGGAATGACCGCTCTCGTTTCTTTGCTGTTGTTTGTCGTTCTTTTGCGTTTTCTGCGGATTCTGCTTGTCTTTGCCGCCGTCTTCGACGAGTTGCGGCTTGACTTTGGGCGTTTTTTCTTTTTGCGCTTCGCCGTCCTGCTTTTGCGGCTTATCTTGTTTGTTGACTTGCTCAGCTCTTAAAAACATACCGTTTGCTTTTAGAGCGTCCTTGACTTCAAAAAGTATTTTCTTGTTGAGACCTTGCACCTTGTACATATCCTTTTCGGTGCGTTTGACAATGTCTGCCGCCGTCTGAATACGATTTTTTTCAAGCAAAGCGCAGGTGGTTTCGCTTATTCCGAGTTCGGCAATCGATTTTGCAAGTTGCTCCGAAGAAAAAAGTGCGATTTGTTGCTCTTGCGCCCCGTCCTGATTTTGTTTGCGGGGGCGATTTTTATAGTAATAATGTTTTTTATTGTTGTTTGCCATATATAAACCTTTTCTATGATATTAACACACGCGCGCGATTATTTCAAGTGTTAAAGTTATTATAATCTTATCTTGACTTAAAGTTTTAATTTGATTATACTTATATTTATGAAACCGTATACAAAAAAACGTAGATTTTTCGACATAAAAACGCTTCTTGTCGCCGCGCTTTTCATATTGACGGCGATTTTGGTTTTGCTCCCGCAAAATTCGACTTCGGTCGCAAATGCCGACGAGCAATCCTATCGCGTGCTCTTTCCGACAGGCAACTATTTTCAGTCTTCGTCACCCGCTCTCGTTGGCGCAAACAGAGATTATCTCGTGATTTACGACGATTCGAACAAAACCCTTTTCGTCAGAGCGGACGAAGAATGGACGTATTCTCTCGATTTTGAAGATGTCAAAGGCATTTTCGTCATAGAAAACGTCGTGTTTATGCATGCGGACGAAAAATATTACACTCTCGACCTTTCCGACAAAAATTCTTCCGTGCAAGAGCGCACTCTTCCGTCTCCTGCGGACGTGACGTTCTTCAATAGCGACGGCACTTATCTCTACGCGCACTCTGCGGCGGGCAGAATCACCATATACGACAAAAATCTCGAAGTTGCACTCGGCGTTGACAATCTCTACGATCCCGACACGCTCGCAGGAAAAATCGTAGTTGCGGGCGAAGGCGCAAATCTCATCGTGTTCTCAACGGAATACGCGTCACCCGTCTTTATCACCTACGACGCCACGACGAAAGCAAAGTCCATAAAAGGCATCACGCACCATATCGGCGAAGCGTACGTGGGCGACGTTGTGTACGCTCTTGAAATTATTCAGCAATCAACCGCAAGCGACGCACAAAAGCGCATCGTGTGCATTGACAAAACGAGCGGCGAATTACTTTTTGCAACGGAAATCAATCCAGACAAATTCTTTGCGTTCGGCAACAGACTTTTCACCATTCAGGACGGCGGAGTCACGGTGTATGCGCTCAACGACGAACACACCGCTCTCACCGAAACGCAAACGATAACCATGTCGGGCAGCGATTTGAGACACCTTAACAACCCCGTTGACGTCGTTCGCTATCAAAACGAAACCGTCGTAGCGGACAAAGGAAACGACAGAATCGCATTCCTTTCCCAAGCAGGCGTTATGACTGCGCTCCCGCTTGAAGAATCTCCGCTTTCTTTGTGTGCAGGCGACGTTCTTTATGCCGTCACGGACACGAAGGTGTTGCAGATAAAAGACAAAACCGTTTCGGGCGAAATCGAGATTGACGGAGTTATTGACACGGCGTATCTCGGCAGTCTTTATATGCTCAGACAAGACGGCGTATACGTGCTTCTTGCAGGCAACGCCGTGAAAATATTCGACGTTGACAACGCAAAGCGTATCACCGCCGCAGAAGACGGAACGAACGTGCATATTCTCACAAACGACGCCATACTCACGATAAATCGTTCGGGGCAACGTCTTCCGGACCTTGCAAACGGCGACTTCACCGACGCCGTAGATTTAGCAGTGGATTATCAAGGCAAAGCGTTCGTTGCATACGCAAACCGCATCGATTACGTTTTGGGCGAAGAAAGCGGCTCGTATACGCTTGTCAATCCTTCTCTCAAAGCAACCTTGACGAGCGCACACCTTGACGGTCAGACGATATTCTTCACCGCAAGCGAATGTTTTGTAGGCGCGCTGGACGTGCAAGCCGCAACCAAGCAAAACTACGCTTTCACCGCCCCCGAGATAACAAACGGCGCATACCACTTTGCCAAAGCGAAAGACGGCGCAATGTTCTTCTCCATTGACGGACGCATAGAAAACGTGTCCCTTGCAAGCAACGATACGATTATCGTTTACGAAGACACCGACGTGAACGGAATGAAATACGCACGTGTTGCCGATAAACTCGTCGTCATCGACAAATCGCAGTTTGACAGTGTTGAATGCGGCGCATTAAGCGGCGATTACGTCACGAAAGGCGAAACGACGCTCTTCAAACTCCCCTACGTCGAAGACGGAAAAATCGCACTCGGCTCGGGTGTTAGAATGACTCTTAAAAGTGACGTTGCGGGCTACGATTCGTCCGTTTGGGTGATTGCAACCTATCAAGGTCAAGAGTATTTCGTCAAACGCTCGGACGTTGCCGAATACGTTGAAATCGTGGAAGAAAAAGATAAAGTGTACGGCAAGGCCAATGCGGACAGAGTTGGCGGTCTTGTGAACGTTTACGCAGATCAATCCACCGACAGCGAAGTCATTGCCCAAATCGTTGACGGCAGCAAAGTGGAAGTGCTTGAAACTCTCGACGATTTTTATCTCGTTTCCTATGACGGAAAACTCGGCTACATTCTCAAATCGCAACTCAAAATCGGCACTCTCACCACCGTACAAATCGTGGCAATCGTTCTTTCAATCGTCGTTGCAATTGCAGGCGCGGCAATCTTTGCGTCCGTGTATATGACAAGAAAGAACGCCGACGAAAAGAAAAAAGAGCAAGACCAAAAACGTTTCTGAGATCAAAACAAAACGACTTTGAATTTCTAATATACATCAAAAAAGC
Organism: bacterium; assembly: GCA_963656415.1. Classification (GTDB taxonomy): domain Bacteria; phylum Bacillota; class Clostridia; order Christensenellales; family CAG-917; genus CAG-475. The sequence continues at coordinate 38,464 of CAVKIG010000001.1, forward strand.
ACCGATATTTCGGTGCTTTTTTACACGTAGTTGATTGTTTGTGAATAGCATTTTATAAATGCGCTTTAGAAAATCATCAAAACGCTTTTTGTCTGATTATCTGTCTTTTCTCGGTTGTCCCATAAAGAACACGGAAAGCGCATTGTAGCCTGCACAGCCCGACACGAGACGGTTGATATATCCGTATTTGACGGGAACGCCGCCCGAGATTTGCTCGATTTGTGCGCCGAATGCGTGTGCTTCTTCGGGGCAATTGGTGTGACCGATAAGGATAAAATCGTTGTCGCTCGGGATATAATTTTGCTTGAAGAACTTCACCATTTCGGCAATGGATTTCTTTCTGCCGATAGACTTTGTGACGATGCCGATCTTGCCTTCCCTTGTGAGTTCGAGCACCGGATTGATATGCACGATCATTCCAAAAAGCGCGGCGAGCGTTGAGATACGGCCGCTGTTGCGAAGATTGATAAGGTCGCTGACGATGAAACAATGGTGAGCGTTGAGCTTGTTGTTTTCCACCCATTCGGCGATTTCTTCCATGCTCTTGCCTTCTTGTTGCATCTTTCTTGCATAGTAGAAAAGCAAGCCTTCGCCGCCTGCGCCCGATAGCGTGTCCACCACGATGATTTTGCGCTCGGGATACTTGATTCTCAACCCTTTTGCGATATAGGAAATGTTGTCAAAACTTCCCGACATACCCGACGAAAAGCCTATATACAGCACGTCTTTGCCTTCTTGCAGCACTTTTTCAAACTCGACTTCTGCATCGTGCGGATTGATTTGCGATGTTCTTACAAGTTTGCCCGCTTTGAGTTTTTCATAAAAAAGTTCGATGGGATACTCGTCGTCGCGCTCGTAAAATCTGTCTTCAAGCGTAAAAGAAAACGGAAGTCTGCGCGCAGGATTCTGCTCGTAATATCCTTCGTAAAGGTCTGCAGTGTTGTCCGTAACTATTTCAAACATAAAATGCTCCGTTTCAAGATTTTTTTAATCTTATAGATAAAATCTATATTTGATATTTTATCATATACGCGCGCTTTTGTAAATATAAAAATCACCCTGCGGCGATTTTGCGTTTTTGTCGATTTCAAAAGCCGTCATTCGCTTGCGTTTTTGCTCCGTTGAGAGCATAATATGCGCAAAAGGAAAGGGAAACTCTATGGCACTTTCAATATCCATGTTTGTTCTTGCAAGCATAGGAATATTAGTCTCCACTCTGTTCGATTTGAACGTAAAACTCGGCAAAGTCAAAATCGGACTATACTGGGTCATACCGCTTGTCATAGCGGTGATTTTGCTATTGGCAAAAGGTGTGGACGCAAGCGCGGTATGGGCGCAGTTTACTTCAAAAGACGCCATGAATCCGCTCAAAATTCTCGTGCTTTTCCTTTCAATGACCGGGCTTTCCGTCTATCTTGACGAAATCGGATTTTTCAGATGGCTCGCAAACGCAACACTCAAAAAAGCAGGCGCAAGTCAGAAAAAATTGTTTTTTCTGCTCTACATCGTCACTTCCGTTCTCACCGTTTTCACGTCAAACGACGTTATCATACTCACGTTCACGCCATTTATCTGCTATTTTGCGAAAAATTGCGAGATAGACCCCGTGCCGTACATCGTCACGGAATTCGTTGCGGCAAACACCTGGAGTATGCTGTTTATAATCGGCAATCCGACTAATATTTACCTTGCCACAACATACGGCGTAGGATTTGCGGAATATCTCAAAATGATGGCAATTCCCACCGTCTTTGCAGGACTTTGCTCGTTGGCGATTTTGTACGCACTTTTTGCAAAGAAACTCAAAGAGCCGCTAAAACCGCACGAACAAGACGAAAAAATAGACGATAAACCCTGCCTTATCATCGGGCTTGTCGGTCTTTTTGTCTGCACCGTTATGCTTGCAATTTCTTCGTATATCGGCGTTGAAATGTGGTTGGTAAGTCTCGTTGCGTGCGCCGGTGTGCTCCTTATATGCTCCGTAGTCACTTTATGCGAGAAAAAATCGCTTAAACCGATAGGAAAAACGATTGCGAGACTCCCCTGGCAACTCGTGCCGTTTCTTCTTTCGATGTTCGTAATCGTTTTGTCGCTCAGCGAATGCGGAATCACCGAAAACGTTGCGGCGTCTCTGCAAAAAATAGATTGCGCGTTTTCTTTCGGCACGACGAGCGCACTGTTTGCAAACCTTATAAATAACATACCGATGTCCGTTCTTTACTCGAAAGTGCTTGAAAGCGTATCCGCTCAAAACCTGCCTGCCGCTTTGTATGCGTCCGTCATCGGCTCGAATCTCGGTGCGCTTTTGACTCCCATAGGCGCGCTTGCCGCGATTATGTGGAACGCAATTTTGAAAAAACAAAACGTTCGTTTCACATTTGTGGACTTCGTATGGCGCGGTTTTCTCGTCGGTATTCCGTCAATTTTATGCGCAATTGCAGGGCTTGAAATTTCACTGCTATTCTGACGTTTTTCACTTTCTGTGTTGTATTTTCTCAAATCCTGTGATAAAATTTAGCAACGAATACAATAGTAAGGTATATATGGACTACTCAAAAAAACTCAATCCGATTGCAAGAGACATAAAGCCGTCGGGCATACGCGAATTTTTCGGGATAGCCGCAACGAGAAAAGATTGCTTATCTCTCGGCGTTGGCGAGCCGGACTTTTCCACCCCGACAGCCTTTTCGCAAGCGGGCATAAACAGCATCAACGCCGGCAAAACGCAATACACCGCAAACGCGGGACTTTTTGAACTGCGCGAAGCGATTGCAAAGTACACGAAAAGTTTCATCGGCGTTGAATACGCCCCAAGCGACGAAATCATCATAACCGTCGGCGCAAGCGAAGGCGTTGACGCGACTTTCCGCGCAATTTGCGCTCCGGGCGACGAGATACTTATACCCGAGCCGTGCTTTGTTTGCTACGCGCCGCTCGTGAGCCTGTGCGGCGGCGTCCCCGTCCCGATAGATTGCAAAATCGAAAACGAATTCAAACTCACGCCAAATCAACTCGAAAGCGCGATTACTCCGAAAACAAAATGCCTTCTTTTGTCCTATCCCAACAACCCTACCGGTGCGATTATGGAAAAGGACGACCTTGAAAAACTCGTACCTATCATCAAGAAACACGACCTTTTGGTGCTCTCCGACGAGATTTACGGGGAACTTGTTTACGACGGCGCAAAATTCACTTCCATAGCGTCTCTTGACGGAATGAGAGAGCGCACGATTGTCGTGAGCGGATTTTCAAAATACTTTGCAATGACGGGTTGGAGACTTGGATACGTTTGCGCGCCCAAAGAGATAATCGACGTGATATACAAGATTCATCAATACGCAATAATGTGCGCGTCGACTTCCGCCCAGTACGTTGCGCTCGAAGCACTCAATGCGTCGTTTAAGGACGATTTCAAGGAAGTGGGCGCAATGCGAGACACCTACGACGAAAGACGAAAATATCTCGTCGGACGGCTCAACGAAATGGGGCTTGATTGCTTCACTCCGCGCGGCGCGTTCTACGTCTTCCCTTGCGTCAAATCAACAGGCATGGACGGCGAAGAATTCGCGTACGCACTGCTCGACGCAAAAAACGTTGCGGTAGTCCCGGGCGGCGCATTCGGAAAAAGCGGAAAAGACTTTGTGCGCATAAGTTATGCCTATTCTCTCGACGTGATTAAAAAGGCACTCGACCTTATCGAAGAGTTCATAAACGAAAACAAAAAAGAAAAACAATAACTACAAACTAAAAACACCTATAACCACAATGTTTTGCACCTAAAACGTTAAATACGACGATATAAAAGCGCGATTTTTCAAACGAAAAATCGCGCTTTTGCTTATAGTTTTGTTGCTTAAATCAGCCGATAGTGACAGTGCCGTCCTTTGAAATGGTCACGGCATCGCCGGTGTTGACGGATTTAAGGAATTCGTCGCCGAGTTGGTCGATTGCAATAACGTTGCTGTCTTCCCAAATTTTTGCAAGAACGATTCCGCTTGCGGCAAGCGAGTCTATATGGTCTGCAAAAAGGAACGCCGCAGGATTGATACCCATAGAGCATACCGTCTGAATTACGAGACCACCCGTTGTCGAACCTATGGTTTGCGGCAGGCAAAGCACTTTGCCCGTGATGTTGAGCCCGAAAATATCTTTGTTGTTCTGGTCGCTGACAATGACTTGTTTTGCGTTGGTGAGCGCACTCTTTTGGAACGTTGCGAGAGTGTTGACGCCTTGTCTCGAAACTACGGCTTCGCCCTTGAAGTCGCCGCCTGCAATAACTCTACCCTTAAAAGTTTTCATAGTCTTCACTCCTTTCCTGCGATGATGTTGACGAGATCCGCCGTCTTATAGTATCTTGCGATGCTGTACGTGCGGAGTTTGTTGGAGCAAGTCGCAATGGATTTGCCCTTGGTGAGCGGATTGTTGGTGTACATAAGCGGACAAATGCTCGTGAGTTTCGCTCCCGTTGCGATAAGTCTGGCGTATGCGGGAGTTTTCTTGAATTTTTCAACGACGTCGGGAGCGGAGCAAACGATTGTTTCGAGCGCGACTTTCTTTTTGCCGTTTTGTTTGAGTGCCTTTTCAATCATATCCGTCCATTCGTTGAGTTGGATGAACGTAAGGTGCGGACAGCCAACAAATGCCATAGTCGGCTTGCTGTCGGGCTTTTTCCACATATTCGGATAACTCTTGTACACTCTTTCGAGTTCCGCGTCGTCGATGACGTACACTTTCGGGTTTTCCACAATGAGTTTTTCGTCTAGTTCTTTCGCTTCGGGCGTGAGATTGTCGATGTGATAGAGACCGACTGCGCCGTTTGATGCGGTTGCCGCGCCGAAATCTTTGAGATATCCCTTGTTTTCGTCGTTAAGTTCACTGCCTATCCACTTATCGAGACCGTAAACGTAAGGAACGTCTTCAACGACTTTCATGCCGATTGCGCTGCCGAGAATTTGCGCTTCGGGGATTTTCGTCGTTTCGACCTTGACAATCCAGGTTGCTTTTCTGCCTTCGTCGGTGAGAAGACCGAATTCGGGGACATAACCTATGATAGAACCGAAAAGATCGAGCATACCGCTGTTGCGGTTGCAACGTGCGCCGAGAACGGAGTTTGCATAAACGACTGCACTGGATTCCGCCCAAGAAAGAACGTCGCCTTTCTTCGGAACGTTGCCGACTTCGTCAAGATAGCACGCGCAAGTGAATGCGTTTGCGTCTTTGAGCCCCACCGCTTTCAACTGCTCTTCATAGCGTTGTTGCTGCGAATACATAACCTTTTCGTTGACGAGTCTGTCAAGAAGCGAATACTTGACGTTTGCTCTGTCGAGCGGGCGCGGGTCAACCGTGAACGTGCCTTGCGTCTTGATACCGTCCGCAATAAGTCTGTCCATGGTTTTGTAGAGCGGTTTGAGCAACCCGATGCCGAAACTCGTGACGAGATGCCCTTCCTTGTGAGTCACTTCAACCAAGCGTTTTGCTCCGAAAATGTCTCCGAACATAACCAAGGTTTCCATAACCATTGCCTTCGTTTTGCCCTGCTTGCCGTTGAGAATGTCAACTTGCTCGGGCGTGAGTTGCATTTTGTAATCCATAATACCCCTTTACGCAAATGAATGCGTCAAAAATAGTCCTTCTCAAAACGCGCCGTATGCGCATCTACACATATATTTTACTATGTAGATAAATAATTATCAATACCGAATTTAACGTTTGTATGAAATTTTTTTACGGTTTTTCTCATTGTTGACTCAAAAATTCAATAGAAATCGTGCAAAATGCAAGAAAACGAGCGTTTTGCTCGTTTTCTTATAAAAGTTCTGAATACGCTATGACTTTATAGCTATATTGCAATGCGCTCGGTCTTTAAACCGTCACGTTTCTATTGCTATGAACGGAACGAATATTTCGTCTTCGCATGCGCCTGCGTGCATTCCGATGAAAGCGTCTTCTTCGGGTTCAAACGGATTTATACAAGTTTTGCCCGTTGCAACCGCAACGTAATCCCCCACGAAATCTTCAAATCTCGGATTTGCCTTTCCGTTGCCGAAAAGTCCGTCTTTTATCGCTTCGTCGCGGCTAAACAAAATATAGTCGTCTCCGAACGCCTGCGTAAACGCTTTTTCAAATCTTTCTTCCATTCCCTTTTTGACGAAGAGCGACAAAGCGCGCGATTCTATTGACGGCACGCGAATGAGACACTCGGCAATTTCGGGATAATCGCAAAGCGATTTCCACTCGACGTCAACGAGACCGTGATCCGCCGTTACTATCACGAGCGTATCTTTAAGATCTGCGCACAGTTTTTCCACTTCGTCGTTTATAAGGCGTATTTGCTCCCCGACTCTTTCGTCCGTCGTTCCGTAATCGTGCATATCGTGGTCGGGCTGATTCCAATAGGTATAAATATATTTTTCACTGTCTTTTTCACAAAGTTCGCGCACTATGTCACACGTGTTATGCACGGATTCCGTCTTTATAGTGCCGTGTTTTGACACAAAATACGCCTGTTTGCCCGCTCTAATGATTTTCTCTTCCACCGTATCGAACGAAATTGCGGTTTTTGCAACTGGATAATCGGCGGCGATTTCGTCTTTGCCGAATATCGTATTCGTAAAAATACAAACGTTTTTATCAATTTCTTTGAAATAGAGTGCCCAGCCGAGCCAACCGTGTTCCATAGGCGTAAGCCCCGTTTCAATCGCAGTTGTCGCGGCGGTCGTCGTCGGCGGATACACCGAGCAAATCGGTCGGATAAGATGAGCACGCAAAAACGGCGCAACTTCCTTGTGTTTTTCAAGGATAGCCGTTCCCATTCCGTCAAACAACATAACCACGACGTTTTTATAGACTTTTGCGAGCAATTCGTCCATATCTTCGAGCGTTGGATGAGCGTACTCCGCGCCGAAACGTTTAAGCACCGAGCAAGCCATAGACACAAGCGAATCGTCGTAATCGATTTTAATTCTTTTGTCCATTTTGCGCGTATTTAACAATAAGTTTGTTTGTATTTTGATATATTAAATGCGCGATACACACGGTTAGATGCCGTATATCGCGCATTTTTCATTGGTTTGGTTTTATTTGATTTTGTGAATCGCAACGTCGTATGCCTGACTTGTCGCGTCCGCGATTCTGCCGACTTTCTTTGCGTCTCCGATGACGAAAGTGTTTTCAAACTTGCCCTCGATTGCTTTTGCAAGGTCGTTTACGGGGCGTGATCCGAGCGACAATACGACTGCGTCGAAATTGAAATGAGCAGGTTTGTCCGTTGCTTTTACATTCTTGTTTTTGTCGAGTTTGACAGGCTCGAGCGTAACTCCCTTTTCGTCTATCGAGACGAGCCTGTGTGACAAAATGTAATTCGTATCCTTTGCGTCGAGTTTCGGCATTACGTCGTCGAGATGCTGGAACCACGTTCCCGGAGCAAGCGTGTCTGCCATTTCCACAATTGTGACTTTGTTGTCACGGTCAATAAGCATTTCTGCGGTTTCCAGTCCCGTCATTCCCGAACCTATCAGCGCGACTTTCTTGCCTTTTAGCACCACTTCTCCGCTCAGAATCTGCGTGGTCGTATACACGTTTGCAAGGTCGGAGCCTTTTATCGAGCGCGGTCTCACCGCTTGCGCACCCGTTGCGATTACGACTGCGTACGGATTGAAAGATTTGATGACTTCTTCGTTCGCTTCGGTGTTAAGGTGAATTTCCGCGCCGAATTTTTCAGCATTTACGCGCATATCTTCAAAGCACCAGCCGAGTTTTTCTTTTTTCGGCGGTTTATCCGCAAGTTGAATCTGACCGCCGATTTTGTCCGTTTTTTCAAGCACGATGGGCTTGAATCCGCGGCGACCGAGCATTTCTGCACAAGTAAGCCCCGCAACGCCCGCACCGACGATTACAACCGTTCTGCCGTTGCCGTCTTGTGGGAGATTGTCGAATTCCTTTTCTCTTCCGACCGTCGGATTGACGGAGCAATAGCCGTGGTCTCCGTGATATGCGTTGTCCTGCATGCTTTGAATACAATACAAACAGCAAATGCAACGCTTGATTTCTTTTTCTCTGCCTTGTTGCGCTTTTTCTGCCCAGTGCGGATCTGCAATATGCGGTCTTCCAAGCGACACGAAGTCCTGCGTGCCTTCTTCGAGTTGCATTTCTGCTTGTTCGGGTGTGCGAATAAGGTTCGCCGCAATGACGGGGATATCAACTTCTTTCTTCACCGCCGCTGCGAGATATTTTCTCCAACCGAGATCGAAACTCGTAGGTTCGAGCCAGTAATTGAACGTGTCGTACGCCGCGCTCGATACGTCGATTGCGTCAACGCCCATATTTGCAATTGCTTTTGCGTACTTTACGCCCGTTTCCATATCGTAGCCTTTGCCGGGTTTGCCGATTTTGTCGTAGAACTCGTCAACGGTCAGGCGCACGATGATGGGATAGTCTCCGCATTCTTTGCGGATTCCTTCCACGATTTCGCGAAGGAAGCGCAAACGATTTTCAAAACTTCCGCCGTATTCGTCCGTTCTTTGGTTAGTGTTAGGAGAAAGGAATTGCTGAATGAGATAGCCGTGCGTGCCGTGAAGTTCCACACCGTCAACGCCTGCTTTTTTACAACGCACCGCGCCGTCGATAAATTGACGAATGACTTGTTTCACTTCTCTCTTGCTCAAAGCGCGCACTCTGCCGCCCGCAAAATAGCTCGGCTCGCATTTGGAAGCCGATACGGACGAAAGCGCAAGATTATGTTTTGACATAAACGGCGCGATTTTCGGCGCGATCTTGAAAAGAGTTTTCGGAAAAGATTTGCACATTCTCGTCATTGCGATACACACGGGAACCGTGCCTATCGCAAGACCGACGTTTTGTCTGCCGGGATGGTGCAACTGCACGAACAATTTTGCGCCGTGACGATGTATACGCTCGCTGAATTCGTGAAGACCTGCTATCTGATAGTCGTGGCTTGCACCAAGTTGTGCAAACGCCGCCGCGCCGTGCTTGTCGTTGATACGGCAAATCTCGGTGATTATAAGTCCCGTGCCGCCCTTGGCGCGTTCTTCATAATAATCCATCATCTGCTCGGTGGTGCAACCGTCAAATTGTCCGAAACCCATAAGCATAGGCGACATGACTATACGGTTTTTAATTTCGCAAGTGCCTATCTTCATAGGCGAAAACAACATTTTATATTCCATAATTCTCCGTTGCGAGCGCAAAACGCACTATTTGTTATATAAACGTATTGTAACATACAATAACCGACTGCGCAAGAGATAAATTTACAAGTTAAGCATTAACGCTTTCAACGAATTATTGTAACAATATCAAATCGTCAAATAACATAACGAAGCATTCGGACAAAAGAAAAACGCCCCGAAAGGAGCGTTTCACGGGTATTGTTTTCGATTTATTGTTTACAAAACAGATATTGCTATCGAAAAACTGCGTTTACTGAATGTCGTTTTGCTGTTTGAACGCTTTCACGGTGTTTTCGATGAGCATAGTCACCGTCATAGGTCCTACACCGCCGGGAACGGGAGTAATAAGCGAGCATTTCGGCGAAACCGCAGCAAAATCGACGTCTCCGCAAAGTTTGCCGTTCTCGTCTCTGTCCATGCCTACGTCTATGACGACAGCACCTTCCTTGACCATATCTTCTTTAAGGAATTTGGCTTTTCCGATTGCAACGCACACTATATCTGCGTTTTTGGTGATTTCTCCGAGATTTTTCGTACGGGAATGGCAAACGGTCACCGTGCAGTTCTTGTCGAGCAACAGTTGCGCAAGCGGCTTTCCGACGAGATTCGAACGCCCCACTACAACTGCGTTTTTGCCTTGCAACTCAACGTCGTAATGTTCGAGCAATCTTATAACTCCGAGCGGAGTGCACGCAACGAGACTGTCTCTGCCCGTCCAAAGTCTGCCTTTTTGCGTGAAAGTGCAACCGTCAACGTCTTTTTCGGGACAAATAAGGTCTATAAGAGCAATTTCGTCAAGGTGTTTGGGAAGCGGCAGTTGCAAAATCATGCCGTTTACGTCGATATTCTCGTTTAGATAACCGATAGTGCCCGCAACTTTGTCAAAAGTGCTGTTTTCGGGCAGTTTGCACAAAAACGATTTGATGCCGACTTCGTCGCACGCCTTGATTTTGTTGCGAACGTACACTTGCGATGCAGGATCGTCTCCCACGAGAATAACCGCAAGACCTATTTGCTTGCCCGTCTGACTTTGAAGTTTCTCGACTTCCGCCTTTATGTTTTCGCGCGTTTTTTGAGCAACTAGTTTACCGTCGATGATTTGCATATATCGCTCCAACTTTTTTTATATCGCCATTATACCGCCATAAATCGCTTATTGCAAGCAATTAAAGGAAAGGCATTAGTCGATTTTGCGGTTTAAACAAGCGGAAATTCGTTGGTTTTCGACATTCTAATGCGCTTAAAAGAAGTTTTTTATATTGCTATTGACATTTTTAATATTTTACAATATAATAAATTGAAAAAGTAATTAGGGTGCAAACTATGTTTGCGGAAGGATAGAATATGAACTCTTGGGCAGTCGTTGACTGGACCACGGACGTTTGGCATTTTATAGTCAGAATGCTCGTTGCCGCCGTGTGCGGATTCGTCATCGGTCTCGAACGCAAATCACGCAGTAAAGAAGCAGGTATCAGAACGCACGCCATCGTGTGTCTTGCTGCTTGTCTTTTTATGATATTGTCAAAATATCTTGCGCAGCCGCTCTTCTCGGATATGCCGAACAGCTCGTTCACGGGTGACGCAACTCGTATTGCGTCTCAGGTCGTCACCGGCATAGGCTTTTTGGGCGCAGGTATCATCATGTACAGACGCGACGTCATGCACGGTCTCACCACCGCGGCAGGCGTGTGGGCAACGGCGGCAATCGGCATGGCTCTCGGCGCGGGATTTGTGGTCACGGGCGTGTGCGCAACGGCAATCATCGTTGTGTTGCAACTTGTATTCCACCTTCCCGTCAAAGCATTCACCACCCGTCATATCTCCGTTATAAGAATGCTCGTGTGGCTTGAAACAGACGATATTCTCGACAAAATCACCGACAAGCTCGGCTCAAAGAAAATCTCGTCCTACAAAGTCAAGCAAGCGGACGGCAAGATGATCGCAAGCGTCGAAGTTTCAACAACGGACGAATTTTCCGTGGCAAAACTCAATGAAGTCATCCGTGCTTATCCCGAACACGTTATGAGCATTGAACGAGTGGACGAATAAGAGCAAAAATCATCGCATGTTTACGAACACCGCACATTTTTGTGCGGTGTTCTTTTATTTGCTCGATTTTTGCTCTGCTTATCGCGCCGAAAATTTGCGCTATCATATCACGCACGGATAAAACTTCACTCCGCAGTTTCGCCAAATTGTCGGCTTGATGTGCGCTTCGCGCCTTTTTTTCTTTTCATCGCATGTTTACGAACACCGCACATTTTTGTGCGGTGTTCTTTTATTTGCTCGATTTTTGCTATGCTTATCGCGCCGAAAATTTGCGCTAGTTTTTTTATTTACAAAAGTTTTTCGTCATATACTTTAATGCAATTTTCCCCCTTCGTCAGCTGTTTCCCCTATCGCCGTTCCCCCTTAAAAGGGAACCCACGGCGACTGCGTAGCAGGGGGCAACACGACACGATTGACGCAAGGCGTAACAATCGCTATTCCGTCACTTCGTTCCTTACGGTCGAGACATAACTTGCGCCATTTCTCTTATTGTGTCACTCGTTCGCAAGCGAATGGAACAACACTCGCTTACTTGTACTAATCGTCAAGTCCGACGCTCGATACGGTCGCCGCCGTTGCGGCTCGTGTTCCGTCTTTGAATAAGCACATTCCGTTAATAAGAACACTTCGAATAGGCTTTCGTTTCGGGCGCACCCAAAAACTATGTCATTCTGAACAAAGTCGAAGAATCTCGCGGAATCGAAACTATAAACTTTTTTGCGCCCGTACCGCAATTATTCATTATTAATTATTCATTATTAATTAAAAAAAGCACGCAATGCGTGCTTTTTTTTCAATTCACTACGTTTATGGGGTTGTTTTGCAAAAATGCCCTGACGTTGTCGTCGGTGACATTCAAAAGTCGCACTCGCGACTCGTAACTTGCCCACGCAACGTGCGGCGTGATAAGACAATTCTTTGCCGTGAGAAGCGGATTGTCTGCTTTGGGCGGCTCTGTTGACAACACGTCAAGGCCTGCCCCTGCAATTCGACCTTCGTTGAGTGCGTCTGCAAGTGCTTTCTCATCGATAAGTCCGCCACGCGCCGTGTTTATAAGATATGCGGTCGATTTGAAAAGCGCAAGAGACTTTTCGTTTATCATAAGTTTCGATTGCTCGTTGAGCGGACAATGTAGCGTGACAAAATCAGCCTTTTCAAACACTTCTTCCCTTGACACGCTACCTTCAAACGGCGTGCGATTGTGAATGAGCAAATTCATTCCGAATGCTTTTCCGATTTGCGCAACTCGTTTGCCTATGCTTCCGTAGCCGATGATACCGAGCGTTTTCCCGTACAACTCGTGCAAAGTGCCGACGGTGTATGCAAAATCTTTCGAGTTTTGCCAAACTCCGCGATGAACGGACTCGTCGTGAGTCGCAACTCTCGAGGCAAATTCGAGAATAAAAGCAAAAGTCAACTGCGCAACGCTTGCCGTGCTGTAATACGGAACGTTGGAGACGATTATTCCCAAATCACTTGCGGCTTTAACGTCAACGACGTTGTATCCCGTCGCAAGTATGGATACGAATTTCAATTTTTTGCATTGCGCCATGATTTCGCGCGTGAGCACGACTTTGTTGAGAAGCACTATATCGGCGTCGACGATTCTGTTCAATACGTCTTCGGGTGCGGTGCGGTCGTAATACGCAACTTCGCCGTACTTTTTGAGAAAATCGAAATTCAGTTCTTCGCCTTTTGCGTTGTATCCGTCAAGAACGACTATTTTCATACTCATTCAACCAACTTGCGCTTGTTGCCGTTGATAACGTTCAGGCTGTCTTTGAGCGACTTCTCCGCACTGTCGAGAATGTTGAACGCAAGCGAGCGGGCGTCGTAGTCCATTTTGCGATAGTTTTCTTCCGCTTCGTGCTGCATTGCTTCCGCTTCTGCTTTTGCGCGTTTGTAGACTTCGGTCTCGGTCATGAGTTGTTTTGCCTGCTCTTCTGCCTTGTCCATTGTCTCGTTTGCATAATTCTCGGCTTTTTGGATTATGTCGTCTCTATCCTTCTTGATTTTCGTTGCTTCGCGCAAAACGAGCGGATAACTTGCTCTGAATCTCGAAATAAGGTCAAGCATAACCGCTTTGTTGATGACGATGTCGGTGTTGCTGAAAGCCGCTTTTTTTGCTTTGAGCACTTCGCTTTCGATTTCGTTGATGAGCATATCGATTGTTTCCATATTTGCGTCCCCTTTTGTGAGTTTATCTTTATCTCGCGCGCACGTATGCGCGTTTATTTATTGTTCGTTGTGTTTTATCGTTTCCTGTCGTTTTTTAGTTTCTTTCGATGCGTTTTCTCTATCGCTTATTGTCTATTGTCGTCGCTTCGATCATTTCAAATCCGCAAACTCTTTGGATTGAAGAAGTGCGACGGTGCTTGACGGCATATTGCGATAATCGCCGTGAGCAATCTGCTCTCTCACGAGTGTAGAACTTATGTCTTCGTATCCCTGCGGAGAGATAAATTCGGTGTCATAACCGCCGTGTTCTTTGTTGTATTTTGCCATATCTTCTTCATACGGAATGTCTTTTGCGTCTCTGACTCCGCGCACGAGAACCGTTGCGCCGACTTCTTTTGCAACTTCAACGGCATATTTTTCGGAATAAAGCGCGTGCGCGCCTTTTTTGAATTCGCATACGGCTTTTACGATCGCAAGGCGTTGTCTTGGCGAGAACGTATACGTTTTGTCGGGATTTACAAGACACGCAACCCACACTTCGTCGTATTTTGCAAGTGCTTCGTCAAGCACGCTTTCGTGCCCTTTCGTGAGCGGATCAAAACTTCCTGGCATGAGCGCAACACTCTTTCTCGTGATAAACTCGGCGGTTATAGTGCCCATTTTCTTCGTGCGTTGCTTAAATCCGACATGCGGAATTTCGTACGACTTTTCCGAGCCGTGTTCAAACACTATCACGCCGTCTTCCGTAAGCAAATCGAGTTCTACGATAAGGTCGATTGCAAGTTCCGCAAGCGTGGTTGCATACGGCGGATCGAGAAATATCAAATCGTACTTTTTTCCGCTGACGTAACTCGAGCGAAGCACCGAAGCGAAGTCTGCGTTGACCACTCTGTAATCTCCGTCAACGCCTTTGAGATTTTGATACACGAGCGCAATCGAATCTTTGCTTCTGTCAACGAAAGTGACGTCTTTTGCGCCGCGCGATATGCACTCTATGCCGAGCGAGCCGCTTCCTGCAAACAAATCGAGCACGCTTGCGCCGTCAACCCAACCTTGCAAAACGTTGAACAACGTCTCTTTTATGCGCGTGGTCGTCGGGCGCACGCTGTCGTCCTTTGGCGATACCAGATTCTTTCCGCGGTATTTTCCCGCAACAACTCTCATATTTCTTCTCCGAACGGATTGATTTTTTCTCCGTCACACGTGATTATTCTCTTTTCGGTGACTATCATATCGAGCGGAACGTCGTGCGCGTCCGTCTGCAAGCCGTCGATATGCTGACAATCGAACGCAAGCCCTATCGTATAACACGGATGTGTTGAAAGATATTTGTCGTAATAGCCTTTTCCGTGTCCGAGACGATTGAGACCGTCAAACGCCACCATAGGCACGATTGCAACGTCTATATCGTCGATTGCGTGCGAGCCGACGGGTTCGAGTATGCCCCATTTGTTCGTTCTGAAATTCGAAAACGGGGATATAACGATTGCTTTCATATCGTCGCCGTGCACTCTCGGCACGCATACGACTTTTTCGAGCATAAGCGCAAGCCCCACGATTTCCTGCGTATCGGGTTCGGTGTCTGTGCCGAGATATACGAAAACTTTATGCGCGCGAGTGAACTCGTCAATGCCGCTGAGTGCGTCTGCGATTGCTCCGCTTGCCCACTCTTTTTTTGTTTGCGACATTGCTTTTATATTCGCTCTTGCGGTTTTTCTCGCTATATCTTTTTGCATACGCTCCTTGACCTTGAAAACGCCGTATATACGCAGTATTCCACCGTTTTTCTTTCGTTTGCCGCCTGCAAAGCGGTTTCGCCGTCCAAAAGCACGGCTTCTTCGCCGATTTGCGCTTCGTATTCCTCGGTATCCACCGCAAACACGTCCATGCACGCTATGCCGACGGCTTTGCAATATCTTCCGTTTATCCGCACTCCCGACGGGTTTTCGCGGCATATTCCGTCCGCGTAACCGCCGAAAATATAAGCGACGTTCGTATCTTTTTTTAGCGGCTCTCCGCCGTATCCGACTATATCGCCGGCTTTTAGTCGTCTCGTCTCGACGACTTGCGAAAAAACGCTCATTGCGCCGCTATAAGCGCATATTCCCGCTCTCACCATATCGTAGCGCAACTCTTCGTCGTGCATGGAATGGCTTGACGCAAGATGCGATATCGCTTGCGGATAAAATCTTTTCACAATATCCGCACATTCGTCAAAGAGTGCTTTTTGCGCCGACGTTCCGTCCCGTAGATGAGAGAAAACACCTTCGACGTTAAAGCCGTATTCTTTGAGAAGAAAACACACTTCGTCCAGTTTGTCCTTTTCAAAACCGAAACGGTGCATTCCGCTGTCGACCTTAAGATGCAAACGCATTTGACAAGGCTCGATAAAACCTATTCTCGCAAGATAAAGCAACGCGGAGAGTTGACTCTCGCAATGAAGGGACAAAATCGCTTCTAGCGCATAAGTTTCGATTATTTCATCGGGCAACACAGTCAACACGAGAATATCTCTCGTTATCCCGACGTCTCGCAACTTTTTCGCTTCTTCTACGGTTGCAACGCCGAAAGCGTCAACGACGTTTTGCGTCGCTTTTGCCACGTCGACTATACCGTGTCCGTAGGCGTTTGCCTTGACCATAAACAAAACTTTGCGATTTACGGTCTTTTTTATATTTTCGAGATTTCGTACGATACGGTCGGTATCGACGACTGTTTTCAGTTCTATATTCCGCCCCCGTGGCGCATATTTCGGATAATAATGCAATTCATGCCACAAATCGCTTATCCGCGCGCGCCTTACAAAATATGCAAAGGACGGATACGTTGTGTCTTATTTTTTCTTTTTGTCCTTTTTCTCGGGAGTGAACACTTCGACGATAACGTCGCCGATATGGTCGCGCATATCTTTGATGAAGTCATCGACGTTTTTGACCGAAACGTTGATTTTGAAACTCACTTCACCGTCGCTTTCTCTCACGCCTTTGCAGATGAGATATATTTCTCTCGTTTCGGAGTTTTGTTTTATGCAAACGACGTCGTCGTACTTGATTTTGTCGACGAAAAAGCCGAGCGTTGCGACGATATGGTCGTCTTTGAAGCGGTATGCGCTGTTGAATATCACAAGCAACGCCGCAACTGCGATTATCGTTGCCGCAACGAGCGACACGATTGCGATTGCAGGAGAATCGGTATACACTCCGTTTGCACCGGCAAGCATTGCGATGTCAAGCCCGATTATTGCCAACGCGCCGAGCGCGACAAAAGCGAGAAGAATCGTTTTTACAACTCCGAAATTCATTCTGATTTTCATAAATTCACCTTATATTTTGGCGTTCTATACGCATATATTGCCATTTTCGTCGCAGTATATGCCCGACGCTCACAAATCGTTTTCTTCGCTTTCCTGATTGTACTCTTCGACGCTTTGAAGTTGTTGCTCGCTTCTGTAGCCGAATTCGACCGTATTTATGACCGTCGTTGCGTCGGTGTAGAAACTCAGTCCTTTCGTCTTGTAATATCCGATAAGTTCTATTGCGCGAAGAATGAAGTAATAAAGAGACGGCAAAATCAACGACATAAGTCCGCCAGTGGGTATTGCAAATGCGGTTGCAAGCAAATACACGATTGTGAACGTGACGACGTACGATTTGAACAGTCCGCCCATATTTGACTTTACGTAAGTGAGCGAGCGCGTGAAACTTGTGTACACTTTCTCTTCGGGATGGAACAACATTCTTGGTAGCCACCCTGCAAAAAGCAGTGATCTAAGCGAACAAATCAACACTCCTACGATAAGAAGAATGGGTATCACGAAGAAACCGACGTGCTCGAAAAGTCCGAACAATATGTTTGCCATAATCGCGAAGAAAATGACGTCGATGGGAAGAGATATCGTAAGCCTTGCCGCAGAATATTTGCACGCTTTTTTGAAGTTGAGCGCGAGATTGCTCGCAAAACCTATGCGATAGTTGGACGCCATAAGTTTGTTCACTATGTCGGATATCGTGAAATATGACAGACCGAACACGAAACAGTAGAACGCATACACGAATATAATCGCTAAAGAAAGGCTAGCCGCAAAGGTCGGAAATTGGACGATGTCTATAAGGAAACATTTCCCTTCCGTAATCACATCCGCAAGCGCGGCGCGTATCGTTTGCGATCCCGTCCACACCGTCTTGACGCTCTCGATAATATTGTCAAGATGAGCGGGGAAATTGACAATGGACACCATATCCATTGATTTCCAAATGGGCAAGATGATCGCCGCCCCGAGCGCAAACGCAAGAAGCAACGATATAAGAATCCACACCAGTATTTTCAGCGCGTATCCGAGATTTGAAAAAAGAATCGAAATCGAATATTTGAATTCCATTTTATTCTCCGAGCGGTCAAGCCGCCTTGTTTTTAAGTCAATTTGTACGGCATATCCTGCCGCAAAACCGACGATTATTTTTTACGTTTTTTTGATTTTGACCAAATAGATTGCTCTTTTCTTTCAAGGTCAACTCTTTCCGTGCCCGTGACGTCATAAAATAGCGTGTACATGAGCACGAGATAGAACGGCACGACGTACAGATATGCGATAACGTCGAGAATGAATTGAGCAACCACGCCTGCACCGAGCGCACCCGTGATAATCATTGCGATTTCGACAGGCAGTATTGCAAGAACGATATGAAGCATAGTGGGTATAACTCTTCCCGAGATGCTCTTTGTAGCCTGCTTGAATGCGTCTTTTGCTTTCATCCCCGTATGCAGACAGTACGGCGGCCATAAAATCACACGCGCCATAATGGAAATCATGCCGAGTTGCAACGCAATGTGCGTTATGCTTGACAAAACAAGCCAACCCACGCGATTTTTGCACAATTCCCACCACAAATAGTAGAACGCAACGGACAAAAGATTGAGAATCTCAAACGCCACGGACGCAAGCACGATAAATCTCAATGCGGTCAGAACGTTGAAATTGAGCCTGACTTTCACCCGTGACGGCGAAACGGTAAATTCGCCAATGCGCATATGCCTGTCGATGACGCCCAACGTTATTGCAATGTCGAAAACGAAAAGGACAAGCCCGATTATGCCTATATACCAATATTCAAACGGCAATTCGTAAACTTTGACGAGCATATCGAAAAAGTTTTCGGGCGCAATCGTTTTGTATGAGAATAAATATTTCAGCGCGCCGGTCGGCGACAATGCAAACGGAATAAGGAGCGACGGAAGTACGTTTATGAGCAAAAGGTATGCCCCTTTGTCAAAAAAGTATTTCCACGCCGCTTTGAAACACGCAGGATTTCTTGTGCTGTCTTTAATTCGCATAGCGTTCTCCTTTGCCTTATTTCATCTCGGGCATTGCCCTGCCCTTTCCTTTCGTTGCTTTTCCGTTGTCAGTCGAACATCGCAAGTTTATCGTGAAGTTTTGCGAGTTTTTCAATGGCCTTTTCGAGTTTATCTTTCTCGTTGTCAATGAGTTTTTGCGGCGCTTTTGCCGTGAACCCTGCGTTTGAAAGCAAACCTTTGGTCTTGTTTATCACTGCTTCGGTCTGTGCGATTTCGGCGTTGATACGTTCTTTTTCCTTGTCTTCGTCGATAAGCTCCCCGAGCGGAATGAATATTTCTGCGTCGTGTGTGACGATGCTGCTGAGTTTTCCGCTTATCTCGCTCTTATCTTTCACAAGCGTGACTTCGTTGACGTTTGCAAGTTTTTGGAGATACGGGATTGCGGACGTTATGAATTTTTCGTCTTTTGCGATGATATAAGCGTTTATCTTCTTTGACGGAACGACGTTCATTTCGTTGCGCAAATTGCGGATAGAACCTATGATTTCGCGCAAACCTTCAAAACTCGACTCTTCCTTGCGGAACACTCTGTGTTTGTTGTAGGTCGGCCATGCCTGAATCATAAGCACGCTGCCCTTCGGCGCGTATTTGGAATAGATTTCTTCGGTTACGAACGGCATGAACGGATGCAACAGTTTGAGAATTTCCGTCAACACGTAGGAAAGCATCGCGATTGCGTGATTGTGCTGCTTCTTGTCGTCGCTGTAAAGCATCGTCTTGCTCATCTCTATATACCAATCGCAGAACTCGCTCCACACAAAATCGTAAAGTCTTGCGGCGGCAAGTCCCAATTCGTACTTGTTGAGATTGATTGTGACTTCCTTGATTACGTCGTTAAGGCGAGTGAGAATCCACTTGTCCGCACCGTTGAAGCGTGCGGGCATGGACAAATCGTCGCCGTCTTTGATGTTCATAATCACAAAACGAGAAGCGTTCCAAAGTTTATTGACAAAGTTTCTGCAACTCTCGATTTTGCCGTCCGTAAATCTTGTGTCGCTGCCCGGCGCAATGCCCGTTGCAAGCGAGAAACGCAATGCGTCTGCGCCGTATTTGTCGATGATTTCAAGCGGATCGATGCCGTTGCCGAGACTCTTTGACATCTTTCTGCCTTGCGCGTCGCGCACGAGACCGTGGATAAGCACTTCGCTGAACGGCACTTCGTGCATAAACTCGAGTCCGCTGAACATCATTCTCGCAACCCAGAAGAATATTATGTCGTATCCCGTGACAAGCACGTTCGTGGGATAGAAATATTCGAGATTTTTCGTCTTTTTGGGGAATCCGAGCGTAGAGAACGGCCAGAGTGCCGAACTGAACCACGTGTCAAGCACGTCTTCATCCTGATGAATGTGGTTTCCGCCGCACTTGGGGCAAGTCTCCACTTTCGTCTTTGAAACTATCGTCTCGCCGCAATCGTCGCAATAGTATGCGGGGATTCTGTGTCCCCACCAAAGTTGACGGGAAATACACCAGTCGCGGATGTTCTCCATCCAGTTGAAATAGGTGTTTTCAAATCTCTTGGGGATAAACTCGGTTTTCTTGTCCTTCACCGCTTTGATTGCAGGTTCTGCAAGCGGCTTCATTTTTACAAACCATTGCTTTGACACGAGCGATTCCACCGTTTCGCCGCAACGATAGCAAGTGCCGACGTTGTGCGCATACGGCTCGATTTTCACCATAAGACCGAGTGCGGTCAAATCTTCGACAATAGCTTTTCTTGCCGAAAGTCTGTCCATGCCTTGATACTTGCCTGCATTTTCGTTCATAAGACCGTCTTCGCCGATAACCTGAATGACGGGCAAGTTGTGACGCAAGCCGAGTTCGAAGTCGTTGGGGTCGTGAGCAGGCGTGATCTTAACCGCGCCAGTACCGAAACCGATCTCGCAATAATCATCCGCAACGACGGGGATTTCTCTGTCCGTGAGCGGAAGTTTGACGGTTTTGCCGACGTACTTTGCCATTTTTTCGTCTTTGGGATTGACTGCAACCGCCGTGTCTCCGAGCATTGTCTCGGGACGAGTGGTCGCAATGACGATTGCGTCGTCTTCACCCACCACGGGGTATTTGTAATACCAAAGATTCGATTGTTGTTCTTCATATTCCACTTCTGCGTCACTAAGCGCGGTGTGGCAATGCGGACACCAGTTGATGATGCGGTTTCCGCGATAAATCAAACCTTTTTTGTAGTATTTTACAAACGCTTCAAGCACGGCGTTTGAGCAGTTTTCGTCCATGGTGAATGCGGATTTTGACCAATCGCAAGAGATGCCGAGTGCTTTTTGTTGCTCGACGATTCTTCCGCCGTATTGGTTTTTCCACGCCCACGCGCGCTCCAAAAATCCGTCTCTGCCAACGTCGTTTTTGGAAAGTCCTTCTTCTTTGCGCATCTTTTCGACAACCTTGACTTCGGTTGCAATCGACGCGTGGTCCGTGCCCGGCATCCAAAGCGTTTCGTAACCGCACATACGTTTGAAGCGGACGATTACGTCTTGAATGGTTTCGTCAAGTGCATGTCCCATGTGAAGTTGTCCCGTGATGTTGGGCGGTGGCATCATCACCGTAAAAGGCTCTTTCTCGGCGTTGGGATGCGCTTCGAAAAACTTCCCTTTCATCCACATATCGTAGATGCGTTTTTCAAACTCGGGATTGTAAGTTTTTTCCATATCTTGCATATTGTCAATTCTCCTTGCGCCGTCACGGCGCACTTTGTCTTTTCTTTATCGCAAAGTCGCAAAGCGCACAAATTTACGCTTTGCGACCGATATTATATATTTTTAGCGAACACGTCTATACGCTTTTGGGCTATACCGACGAGCGTTTTTAAGGCTATTTAGCCATACGTTTTGCAGGCATATTCCAATCTATCACAGCGGAATTATGCTCGCTTTTACGCAATCAGCCTTCGTACGTGCCGTCTTTCTTTTCTTGAACGATCTTTTGGTCTTCTTCCTTGACAGAATCCGCCGTTGCCGCTTGCAACTTGCCTTCTTTGATGAGCTTCACTTGCTTTGACGTCTCGACAAGATAGCTGAATGCCGCCGCATACGAGAGCGCGATACCCCAGGCGAGAATGCCCCAGTCCGCATATTGCACGAAGTTGTGGAAGAATGCAAGAATCACACCGATAGAAATCGTGAAAGAAGAAACCTTGCCCAGCCAGTTTGCCTTTACGGTCGCGCCTTTTTTGAGAACGTAGAGCGCAATCATCGCCTGAATGAACTCTTTTGCAAAAATCAAGATCACAAATGCGTAATGCACAAACCACGGATTTGAAAGCGTTCCGTCGGCAACGAGATTTTTGCCGAGTGCCGTAAGCCCCGTGCAGAACGACAGGCAGGCAAGCACCGATACGTGCATGAGTTTGTCGGCTATCGGGTCGAGAACCATGCCGATGCCGCTTTGCATATTGAATTTTCTTGCAATCCAGCCGTCGACCATATCGCTTGCGCTCGCAAAGAAAAATACGCCGAGTGCCGCATAGAACAGAGTGAAATCGTCTCTGACTCCGCCAAGTGCCATGAGCGTCACGAAAACGGGGACGCAGATTATGCGGAAATACGTGATGATGTTTGGGATAGTCCAGACTTCTTTGAAGTCAACCTGACCGATTTTTTTTGCCATAAGGTTACTCTCCATAGCGCGTATACGCATAATGCGCATGCGCAACATAATATATAGTGATTATAACAAAGATTTTCGCGCGTGTAAACAATAAAATTCGCATGAATGCACAAAATAATCAAAAATGTGTATAAAGGGACAAAGCCTATGCAAAACTGTCTTATCATCATCAACAAAAACGCCGGTTCGAGCAAGAAAATCTCGTTTGGAAAAGTGGAAAAATGTCTCGGAGACGATTATCGTTACAAGCATTGCACGATTCCCGATGACGAAATCGAGAATTTTTCCGCTTACGACGCAGTGGCGATTTGCGGCGGCGACGGCACGCTTGCAAGCATTCTCGAAAAAGCGTGCGATATGCCGCTCAAAGTGTTTTACTTCCCCGTAGGCACACTCAACGACAAGGCAAAGGCAGAAAGATACTCTCATTTGAAAGCAAAATGTCCGTCTTGCGACGAAGAAAAAGGTAAAGCAAAGCCAATCGTCGTGGGGAAATGCGCCCGACTTATCGAAGAAGACGGATATATAACGGAAGAGTGCGACAAGAGTCTTTTTTCATACGTTTTTGCGGCAGGCTCGTTTACGCCGATAGGCTATACGTCCGACGTAAAAGAAAAACAAAAATTCGGAGCGTTGGCATACGTATCGAAAGTCGTTGAAGAATACAAACCGCACAGAATAAAAGCGACGATTACCACCGATAAGAAAACTTATGACGATGAGTTTTCGCTTATAATGTTTCTCAAATCGCCGAGATGTTTCGGCTTTCACTTCAACAAAGCGTACGACGGCGAAAGCATGAGCGGACACGTTCTTGCGATACGCTCTCCGAAACATAAAGGCGCACTTGGTTATATCGAGATGTTTTTCCCTTTCTTCCGTGCGTTTTTCATGGGGCTGAAAAAAGAAAGAGACAAGGGCTCTTTGATTTTCAAGAAGATATATTCGGCAAATCTAACACTTCCAGAAGACGTCGATTTTTGCAAAGACGGAGAAAAATACGTGCTGAAAAAAGGACGGTACAAAATCTCATTCCGACGTTCGCTTTGCGATTTTTGCGTGATAGAAAAATTTTGAAAACGGAAGTTAAACTTTGCAAGGCAAGCAAAACGCGACGCCGAATTCTTACGTAAACATAAGTCAATTTTTATTTCGCTCGACAAACCGTCGTTTGCTTTAGTGAGGATATGAGCACTTGTCTTATTGCATTGATGAACACACGGCAAAACGGAAACGGAAGTACTCTAAAAAACGCCGATTTTTAGAAAGAATTCTCAAAAATGACGTTTTTTAGAATACATTTATTTCAATTTTTCAATAAAATTAGAATAATAATGCAGTGTTTAGTGTATTTTTCCAAGCATTCTCGTTTTATTTGTTTTACACTCAAACATATGTACATTTGCTTATATTTTGAAAAAAGCATATAAAAAACAAGGTCTTCGGGCATTTGTTTGCAGCCGAAAAACTTGTCTCTTCTTATACAAAATTCAATCTCACTTCAACGTTTCGACACAAGACTTGCAACGTCGCTTGGAGTTTTTACGATATGCTCTGCCCTATGCTCTTCAAACTCTTTTCTGTTACCGTATCCGTACAAAACGGCACACACGTCAATGCCGCAAATATGCGCGCCGTCAATGTCGTACATACGGTCGCCCACCATCAAAACTTTGGATTTGTCATTGACGGCAAGGCGGCAAAGAACGTCATCGATCACGTCGCACTTTGCTTCTTTGCTTGCGTCGCTCGATGCGCCGCCCACCACATCAAAGTACTTTTCAAGATCAAAGCCTTTGACAATCATGTTTGTAAATTTGATTGGTTTGCTTGTGGCGACGGCAAGTCGTTTTCCTGCGGCTTTGAGTTCATGCAACATTTTTTTCACACCGGAGAAAACCTCGCAATGTTTCCAGCCGTATTTCTCGTATTCTCCGCGATACAGTCCTATAAGTTTTTCAATGCTCTTCTCGTCCTGTTCCAAGAAATCGTGCATGCTCACCCTAAAAGGCGGTCCTATCATCTTGTCGAGAATCTCGTTTGTGTACGGCACGCCCTCGTGGTCGAGTGCATAGCGGATACACTCCACGATGCCCGGCTTGCTGTCAATCAGCGTTCCGTCAAGGTCAAACAATATATATTCATAGTCTTTCATCGGTATCTCCAAAAATCGTTTTCAAATCAACGCATGGATTCGGCATGTTTTAGCCGTTTTATCCTACGATGCGTCGATTTGCAAATAATATTTTAGATAAACCGCTTGACGTTGTCAATCCATTTGCCGCTCAAAAGACTTACAATCGGCACGTCGAGAATGGTTTTTACTCCCCTTTCACCGCTTTGATACTCTTTTACGCAAGATTTGGCATATGCCATAAGCACTCCTGCGGTGAAATCGGGATTCGATTGCAGTTTAAGGTTGAATTCCATATCGCTGGAATATCCGTTCGACAATCCTTTTTCAAGCACGAAACCGCCATGCGCCATGCCGCTATGCTCCTTTTCGAATTCTTTTTCATCGATAAAATGCACTATCGTATCGTAATTTGCAAAATAATCGGGCATACTCTTTATCGTTTTCTCGATAAATTCACCGTCTGCGCCGTCTTCGAGCACAACGAAACATTCTCTTAGATGCTTATCTCGCTCGCACAAAGTTTTGCCTTGTCCACTCCGCACGGCATCGAGCGCAGATTGCTTGGGTATGGTGTATTGCACGGCGTTTTTAACGCCTTCTATACGGCGTATCGCTTCTCCGTGCCCCTGCGACACACCTTTTCCCCAAAACGTTTGCAAATCTCCTTCTTTCGTCACCGCACACATCAACGCACGCATAAGCGAAAACAGACCGGGGTCCCAACCTATTGCAATATAACTCAACTTATCAGTTACTTTTTGCCGCATGAACTCGGCGTATTCCGTCATTTTTGCGTGAGTGTCGAAAGAATCCACCGTATTAAACTCGTTTGCGACGCTTTTTGCAACTCCTATAAGGTCGTTTTTCGAGCCGACGCACAACGCAAGCACGTCGATTTTGTCTTTGAACTCGAAAACGTCTTCTTGAGCGTACGTTTTCGTGCCGTAAGGCGAAACGACTTCACACGATTTTCTTCTTGTAAATATTCCGACGACTTCGTCGCCCTGTTCAACCAACCATTTTTCACACGCTTTGCCGAGATTTCCGTAACCAACAATTCCGACTTTCATAAAACCACCTTTTCGATTATCTAACCGCATATTTTGTCAACTGCACGCTATCGTGGCGAAAACTTCGTTTTTAATTTCTGATTGAATCACATCTGTTTATTTATGTTTAAGCAATAAATCTTCCTTTCGGATTCTCCGAATATACGGCGCAGTGTGACACAATCTCTCACTGTTTTGCAAGCGACAGGCATAAAATACGGTAGACGTTCGTTTTTTGAAAGTTTATGCATAAAGAAAGCGAATGTTGACAATAATTTTTTGCGAGTATGGATATGGTCAAACGTGGCGAATTGTATTATGCCGATTTATCACCTGTGGTGGGCAGCGAGCAAGGGGGCGTGCGCCCCGTTCTAATCGTTCAAAATAACGTGGGAAACAAGTATAGTCCGACCATTATCGCCGCTGCGGTCACGTCGCAACTAGGAAAAGCAAAACTGCCGACGCATATCGAACTGCCGGCAGGCAAATTCGGGCTTCCCAAAGACAGCGTAGTCTTGCTCGAACAAATACGAACGCTCGACAAAAAACGCCTAAAAGAAAAAATCGGCGAATTGCCGATCAATATGATGACCAAAGTCAACGAAGCGTTGCTCGTATCTCTTGGATTTTTTGAAACGTGAATAATTTGTATTGTAGTTTGTTTTGCCGGTTC
Organism: bacterium; assembly: GCA_963656415.1. Taxonomy (GTDB): domain Bacteria; phylum Bacillota; class Clostridia; order Christensenellales; family CAG-917; genus CAG-475. The sequence continues at coordinate 64,711 of CAVKIG010000001.1, forward strand.
AACCGCTTAGAAAAAGCATGAGGTTTTTTATTTTTCTCTGTCGATTGTAATCGACTTTTTTGTTCAAAAAAACTATCTTATCTATCACTCAATGAAAATATCGTCGAACAGTTTTGCAATAACTTTATTGATTATTGCAAAATCGAATCCTTTTGAATAGAGATGCGCACTGATTTTCTGTGCGCCCGTTTTATCGACGATTTTGCGCGATTTTGCATACTTTTGCGCCATATTCAGCGCAAGGTCGTATTCTTTTTCGTCGTCTTTTGCGTCAAGCAAAATATTGTCTACGAGTTTTTTGTCAACGCCTTTTTCGTTGACGAGTTTGTATGCGATTTTCTTTGCGCCGTACCTGTTTGAATTGAACATAAGATATGTGCGCACGTATTCTTCATCGTTGATATAGTTGTATTTTTTTGCTTTTCCTATTGCAAATTCCACTTCGTCTTTGTGATAGCCTTTGCCGTATAGTTTTTCCTTGCATTCTTTTTCCGAACGTGCGGAAAGCGCAAGATATTTCACAAGCGCGTCGTATGCTTTTTGTGCTCTTTCTTCATCGAGCGGATACTCTTTCAATTCTTCGGACATATTTCACCAACAAACACATGTTTTCGTATATCTAACGCACTGTTTTTTACTTTTTACTTTTCGGATTCAAGGATTTTGCAAGAGTAAAACTCAAACTATTGCGCGACTTTTTCAAATCGTTTTTCGGCTAAAACTTCAACGCTTGCCCTTCCTGCCGACATCTCGCATATTTTGTCCGCAAACGTTTTTGCATCGTCTTCACAGACGAAAACCTTGCATTTCACTCCGTCGCCGTAGCTTATGTCGTCGATTATCGCATCGCCTTTGCGGATGTGTTTTTCAAGGATTGCAAAAGTTGGATAATCGGCGGAAATTTCTATACCGACGCATTGAGTTTTCACGGAAATCTTTCCTGCCGAAACACCGCTTGCCGCCGTCTGCGAATACGCACCGACGAGACCGCCCGCGCCCAGTTTTATTCCGCCGAAGTATCTCGTAACGACAATTGCAGTTTTTACGAGACCTTGCTTGCGAATGACGTCGAGAATGGGTTGCCCCGCCGTGCCGGACGGCTCTCCGTCGTCACTGAAACGAGTGACGTTGCCAAGCTCGTCCGCAACGTACGCATAACAGTTGTGCGTTGCGTCGGGATACTTTTTTCGGATTGATTTTACAAACTCTTCGGCTTGCTTTTCGTCCACTTCGCCCTTGACGTTAGCGATAAAAACCGAGCGTTTAATCTCGGTTTTTATCTCATATTCGCCATCGACGTATTTGTACGATTTCACTCTACGCTGACCTTGTAGAAATTCTTTTTGCCCTTTTGCAACACGAAACCGTTTGCAATTTGGCTGTCGGTGATTTGAGCCATAATGTCCGTGACTTTTTGATTGTCAACGGAAATTCCGCCACCTTGGATAAGGCGTTTCGCTTCGCCCTTTGACGGCACTTTTGCAACCGCAACGAGAATATCCGCAACGCTCGTCATACCCTTGGGAATAACTGCGCTCGGCATATTTTCGCTATCGCCCGAGAACGCCGCACGAGCCTTTTGAAGAGCGTCGTCCGCTTCCTTTTGACCGTGCACCATTTTGGTGAGTTCGTACGCAAGGCGTTCTTTTGCCTTGTTCATACGCTCGTCGTTGTATTGAGTGAGTTCTCTTATCTCGTCAAGCGGCAAGAACGTCAGGAATCTGAACACCTTTTCTACGTCTGCATCTGCAATGTTTCTCCAATACTGGAAGAAATCGTACGGAGCGGTCTTGTCGGGATCGAGCCACACCGCGCCTTTTGCGGTTTTGCCCATCTTGATGCCTTCCGACGTCGTGAGCAAGCCGAAAGTGATTGCAAAAGCGTCTTTTTGCTCTTTTCTGCGGATAAGATCCGCGCCCGAGAGCATATTTGACCATTGATCGTCACCGCCGCATTGAAGCACGCAACCGTACTTTCTGTTGAGCACCAAAAAGTCGTAGGACTGCATGAGCATGTAGTTGAATTCAAGGAAAGTCAAACCTTTCTCGAGACGTTGCTTGTAGCACTCCGCCGTGAGCATACGGTTGACCGAGAAGTTTGCACCCACTTCGCGCAAGAAGTCGATATAATTCAAATCAAGAAGCCAATCCGCGTTGTTGACGAGAATCGCCGCGTTTTCACCGTCGAAACGGATGAATTTTGCCATTTGCTTTTTGAAGCAATCGACGTTGTGTTGGATTGTCTCTTTCGTCATCATTGAGCGCATATCCGTGCGTCCCGAAGGATCGCCGACCATAGCCGTGCCACCGCCGATGAGAATGATGGGGCGATGACCTGCGTCCTGCAAGCGTTTTGCCACGATCATTTGCATGAAGTGACCGACGTGAAGACTGTCTGCAGTCGGATCGAAACCGATGTAGAAGGATTGAGAGCCTTCGTCAAGCAACTTTTTCAGGTCTTCTTCAAAAACCACTTGTTTGACCAAACCGCGTTCGCGAAGTTGGTCGATAATGTTTTGTGCCATATTTATATCCTTTTGGAATAGTATTTGTATAGATAAGTGTACCACTATCGGCACTATTTGGCAACTTGTTTTTCCACTATATCGCCCTTTACTGCATCAAAATCGTTTATATTTGAAATCGTCAAAGATATTTTTTCATATTTTCTTGATAAAACTTTATCTATATGATAAAATGTCATCGACCAAAAATAAAATAAACTCTTTAAGGAGACATTTATCTATGCAATATTCAAGTGAAGTTGAAAAAATGTGTTGCGTTGCAAAAGGCCCTAATCACGGTCCCGCTCCTATTCCCGAAGAAGGAAAATGGGTTCAAGCGAAAGAGATTAAGGACATCAGCGGTCTCACCCACGGCATCGGTTGGTGCGCACCGCAACAAGGCGCTTGCAAACTCACGCTCAACGTCAAAGACGGTATCATTCAGGAAGCACTCGTTGAAACCATCGGTTGCTCCGGTATGACTCACTCTGCGGCAATGGCGGCTGAAATTCTCACCGGCAAGACCATTCTCGAAGCGCTCAACACCGACCTTGTGTGCGACGCTATCAACACCGCAATGCGTGAACTCTTCTTGCAAATCGTCTATGGCAGAACGCAATCCGCATTCTCCGAAGGCGGTCTCGTCATCGGCGCAGGTCTCGAAGATCTCGGCAAAGGCACGAGAAGCCAAGTAGGCACGATGTACTCAACCGTTGCAAAAGGACCCCGTTATCTCGAAATGGCTGAAGGTTACGTCACGAAAGTCGCTCTCGACGCACACGACGAGATCATCGGCTATCAATTCTGCAAGCTCGGCGTGTTCATGGAAATGATCAAGAAAGGCGTCGACGCAAACGAAGCACTTGCAAAATGCACCGGCACCTACGGCAGATTCAAAGCCGAAGACGGCGCTGTGAAGTGGATCGATCCACGCCACGAATAAGGAGATTCAACTATGAGTGTCACATTTGAAGGTTATGAAAGAAGAATAGACAAAATCAACAAAGTTCTTGCTCAATACGGCATCAAAGACCTTGAAGACGCAAGAGCGATTTGCCTTGAAAAAGGCGTTGATTGCGAAGCAATCGTCAAAGGCGTGCAACCCATCTGCTTTGAAAACGCCGTTTGGGCATACACCGTCGGTTGCGCAATCGCAATCAAGAAAAACTGCGTGAACGCTGCAGACGCCGCAGAAGCAATCGGCGAAGGACTTCAATCCTTCTGCATCCCCGGCTCCGTCGCAGAACAACGTCAAGTCGGTCTCGGACACGGCAATCTCGCAGCAATGCTCCTTAGAGAAAGCACAAAGTGCTTCGCATTCCTTGCAGGTCACGAATCCTTTGCAGCAGCAGAAGGCGCAATCGGTATCGCAAGAACCGCAAACAAAGTCAGAAAGACTCCCCTTAAAGTCATTCTCAACGGTCTCGGCAAGGACGCCGCGTTCATCATCTCACGTATCAACGGCTTCACTTACGTTCAAACCAAAATGAACTACTACACCGGCGAAGTGTCCGTCGTCAAAGAGACTGCCTACTCCAACGGCGAAAGAGCCGCTGTCAAAGTGTACGGCTGCGACGACGTCACCGAAGGCGTTGCAATCATGCGTCTTGAAGACGTTGACGTTTCCATCACCGGCAACTCCACCAACCCCACCCGTTTCCAACACCCCGTCGCAGGCACTTACAAGAAATGGTGCGTCGACCACGGCAAGAAATACTTCTCCGTCGCATCCGGCGGTGGCACGGGCAGAACTCTTCACCCGGACAACATGGCAGCAGGTCCCGCATCTTACGGCATGACCGACACGATGGGCAGAATGCACTCCGACGCACAATTTGCAGGTTCTTCATCCGTCCCTGCACACGTCGAAATGATGGGCCTTATCGGCATGGGCAACAACCCGATGGTTGGTGCAAGCGTTGCTTGCGCAGTTGCTGTGCAAGAAGGTTTGACAAAATAATTTATCGATTTTAATATCACAAAAATCGCAAGCACTCGGCATGTTTTTGTCGGGTGCTTATTTTATGCGCAAATAGAGCGGTTTTTTTCTTGACAAATCGGCGATGTTGGCAAATAATGATTTCATCAATGTTTTATAGTTATAAATATATATCTATATAAAAGGAGTTTTTATGAAAGTTTGCGATATTCCGTATCAAAGATGCGACGTCGAAAGCGTAAAAAAGGCGTATGAAAAGTGCATCGAGAGTATAAAGAACGCAAAATCCGCCGATGACGTGCTTGCGGCAAGAAAAGAATTGCTCTCCGTCACCGAAGAATTGAACACCGAGAGTGCACTGTCCTATAT
>CAVKIG010000002.1:0-40973 GCA_963656415.1 bacterium
AGGGTTGCGTAGCGCATGTATTCACGTAGCAACGCCTTTGAAAAAGGCAAAACCGCAGGTTCTATGCGTAAGCATAGCAGTTGCGAGTAGCGTGTCGAAGGATCTCGTGTAAACGAAACGAAAAGCCAATTGCGCCCGATAAGTTTTTATAAGTTCACGGCTGTACAAAAGTTTTGCGTTTGAAACCCTAAATAGAAATGCCCCATCTTTCCGGACCGCGCCGGTATTTCTTCCACCACTCGTATAGAGTGCTTTCTCTACAAAACTGTCCGTCGCTCGCGGGGAAGACAGGCGGCACTCGCATAGAAAAGTATCGTCCCCTTTTTATGCCACTTCGCCTGCGTGGCAGCTACGCAACAAAACGCCACGCATTCTCGTACAACCGTCTTGCTCGGCGCTTATTTGCTCGCCGCCGTTGCGGCTCGTGTTCCGTCTTCGAAGTCACACATACCGTTTATATGTGCGCTCCGAACAAGCTGTCCGTTACGGGCGCATTAAATATCAATTTTTCCTTGTCATCCTGAGCGAAGTCGAAGGATCTAGCGTAGCGAAAAATCAAACAATTGCGCCCGATAAGTTTGTTATAAGTTTAAGGCTCTACAAAAGTTTTATGGATTGAAGAGCGCACTTCCATTTTTCCATATAATAATATCAATAAACGATATATTTTTATCATATTCAAAAAAATTGCTTGTCGCGCAATATTTTATATGTTACTATATTTAAGGTTATCATTATTCAACAAAGGAGGGCTTACCATGGCTCATTTAAGCGAGGCGGCGGTTGCGCAAATCAATGCTATTTGCGACAGATACGTCGAAGAAAACACTCCGCTTATGATGATTTTGAGCGACATTCAAAAGGAATACGGTTATATTCCGCTTGAAGTGCAAGAAATCGTTTCTGATAGGACGGGGATTTCAGTTGCGGAAATTTACGGCGTCGTAACTTTCTATTCGTTTTTCTCTCTCACTCCGAAGGGGAAATACGTTATCGGTTGTTGCCTGGGTACGGCTTGCTACGTCAAGGGTGCGCAACAGGTTATCGACAAATTCAGTGAAGTTCTCGGTATCAAGCCAGGTGAGACAACTCCCGACGGGTTGTTTACCATAGACGCGTTGCGTTGTATCGGTGCGTGCGGCATTGCTCCCGCCGTTTCCATCAACGGACAAGTTTATCCCAAGGTTGCCGTGAGCGCAGTGCCGGGCATCGTTGCGGACTATCGTGCGAAGGAGAACTGATCTATGATAAAGACTTTTGAAGAACTCGAAAGAAGTTGCAAAGATTGCGCTTCTTGTCTTGACGCTAAATTTACGGGCAGCGACGGAAGAAGACACGTCGTGCTTTGCGGTGGTACGGGCTGCCTTTCGTCCAACTCTGCGGAAATCAGAGAAGAATTTGTGAAACTCATCAATGCAAACGGTTTGCAAGACAAAGTCACCGTCAATCAGGTCGGTTGCTTCGGTTTCTGCTCTCAAGGTCCGTTTGTCAAGATTTATCCCGAAGACACGCTTTACAGAATGGTCAAAATCAGCGACGTTGAAGAAATCGTCGAAAAAGACCTTATCGGCGGCGAAGTGGTTGACAGACTTCTTTATGTAGATCCCACCACTCAACAAAAAATCTCCAAACAAGACGACATCACTTTCTATAAAAAGCAAGTGCGTATCGCTTTGCACGGTTGCGGCAGCATAAACCCCGAAAAGATTGAAGAAGCACTCGGTGCAGGCGCATTCCGCGGTCTTGCTCGCGCTCTTAAAATGGATAGACAGGACGTCATCAACGAAATCCTTGCGTCAGGTCTTCGCGGACGTGGCGGCGGCGGTTTCCCGACGGGCAGAAAATGGCAGTTTGCATACGCTCAACCCGACGGCGACAAATACGTCGTCTGCAACGGTGACGAAGGCGACCCGGGCGCGTTTATGGATCGTTCCATTCTCGAAGGCAATCCGCTTGCCGTCATCGAAGGTATGATGATTGCAGGTTATGCAATCGGCGCACAAAACGGTTATTTTTACGTCCGCGCGGAATATCCTATCGCAGTCAATCGTCTCCGCATAGCGATTCGTCAAGCCGAAGAAATGGGACTTCTCGGCGACAACATTCTCGGCACGAACTTCTCGTTCAGAGTGCATATTCGTCTCGGTGCAGGCGCATTCGTTTGCGGTGAAGAGACAGCACTTCTCAACTCGATCGAAGGCAAACGCGGTATGCCGCGTCCCCGTCCGCCGTTCCCGGCAGTGAAGGGTCTTTGGGAATCTCCGACGATCGTCAACAACGTCGAGACTCTCGCTTGCGTGCCTTACATCATGAGAGAAGGTTTTGAAAAATTCACTTGCTATGGCACAGAAAAGTCCAAAGGAACGAAAGTGTTTGCTCTCGGCGGAAAGGTCAACAACGTCGGTCTTGTCGAAGTTCCCATGGGCACGACTTTGCGTGAGCTTATCTACGACATCGGCGGCGGCATTCCCAATGGCAAGCAATTCAAAGCCATTCAGACGGGCGGCCCGTCCGGCGGTTGCCTCACGGCAGACGACCTTGACGCACTCATCGACTTCGACAATCTCGTTGCAAAAGGCTCGATGATGGGTTCGGGCGGCGCAATCGTCATGGACGAAGACAACTGCATGGTTGACGTTGCGAAGTTCTATATGGAATTTATCTGCGACGAATCTTGCGGCAAATGCTCTCCCTGCCGTATCGGCACGAAGAGAATGCTCGAACTGCTCACAAAGATAACCAAAGGCACTGCAACCATGGAAGACCTTGACAAACTCATGGACCTTGCCAACTACATAAAGAGCGACTCTCTCTGCGCTTTGGGACAGACTGCTCCGAACCCGATTCTTTCCACGCTTGCTCATTTCAGAGACGAATACGTGGCGCACATCGTGGACAAAAAGTGCCCGGCACACGTGTGCAAGAGCCTTATGAACTACGAAATCGTTGCGGATAAGTGCATCGGTTGCGGACTTTGCGAAAGAAACTGCCCTGTCGGCGCAATCACGTCAACGGGCGTTCCGTCCCCGGGACACAAACTCCCCGCAAGACAAATCGATCCCGCAAAATGCATCAAGTGCGGCGCATGTATGTCTGCTTGCCGCCTGAAAGCAATCGAGAAAAAATAAGGAGAGAGAACTATGGCTAAAATAAATATAAAAATCGAAGGTGTGCCTTATCAGGTCGAACAAGGTTTGACCATACTCGAAGCGGCAAAGGCTTGCGGATACGAAATTCCGTCCCTTTGCGCATACAATCACGGTGAATGCTCTCGCGGTTCCTGCCGTGTATGTCTCGTCGAAGCAACGGGCGCACGCGGTCTCGTGGCGTCCTGCGTATATCCCGTCGCAGAAGGCATGGAAATCACCATTTCTTCTCCGAAAGCGACTGCGGCAAGAAGATCTTCTGTCGAACTTCTTCTTTCCAACCACAACCGCAACTGCCAAGAGTGCGACAAGAACGGCAAATGCGAACTTTTGCACGTGGCAGTGCTCACAGGCGCAAGAGAAGGCATCTACGGCGGTGAACAAACACCCGTAACCGTGGACGCAATCACTCCGTCTATAAAACGCGATACGTCAAAATGCGTGCTTTGCGGCAGATGTATCGAACGTTGCAAGAACGCGCACGGTCTTTCCATTCTCGGCTTTGAAAAACGCGGATTCAAGACTATCGTCGCTCCTGCCGAAAACAGAAGTTTTGCGGATTCTCCGTGCATTCTTTGCGGACAATGCGTCAGCGTTTGCCCGACGGGCGCACTTATGGAAGTTAGCGAAATCGACAAAGTGGACGCCGCGTTCAAGGCAGGCAAATACGTCGTCGTTCAGACCGCACCGGCAGTTAGAGCGGCACTCGGTGAAGAATTCGATATGCCTATCGGCACGCTCGTCACCGGCAAAATGGTCGCGGCACTTCGCCGTCTCGGCTTCAAGAAAGTGTTCGATACCAACTTCGGCGCGGACCTTACTATCATGGAAGAAGCAACCGAATTGCTCACGAGAGTGAGAGAAGGCGGCACGCTTCCGATGATCACGTCCTGCTCTCCCGGATGGATCAACTATGCAGAATATTATTATCCCGAACTGCTCGATCATCTTTCTTCCTGCAAATCACCGCACGAAATGTTCGGCGCAATTCTCAAAACCTATTATGCGGAGCAAAACGGCATCAAACCCGAAGATATTTTCGTCGTTTCCGTTATGCCTTGCACCGCAAAGAAATTCGAAAAGGACAGGGAAGAACTTCAGATCAACGGTCTCAAAGACGTGGACGCAGTGCTCACCACTCGCGAACTCGGCAAGATGATCAAACGTGCAGGCATACTCTTCAATCGTCTTCCCGACGAAGAATTCGACAACGACATCGTCGGTGAATACACCGGCGCAGGCGTCATCTTCGGCGCAACGGGCGGCGTTATGGAAGCGGCACTTCGCACGGCCGCATACGTTCTCAACGGTGAAGAACTCGAACATGTCGAACTAGAAGAAGTTCGCGGCATGGCAGGCATCAAAGAAGCAACTTACACGCTCGGCGGAATGGACGTCAAAGTTGCCGTCGCATCCGGCATGAAGAACGCAAAAGTGCTCCTTGAACAAATCAAAGCAGGCACAAGCCCCTATCATTTCATCGAAATCATGGGCTGTCCCGGCGGATGCGTCGCAGGCGGCGGACAACCGTACGTCAAACCGTGTTTCCTTCCCAACGAAGCCGACGACATTCTCGACACCTTCCGTGACAAACGCGCTGCCGCTCTCTATCAGGAAGACGAAGGCAAGCAAATCCGCGTTTCTCACAAGAACGAGCAAGTCATCAGACTTTACGACGAATTCCTTGGCTCGCCAAACAGTCATCTTGCGCACGAGTTGTTGCATACGACTTACAACTCCAATCGCACCCGCTTCCCCAAAAAAGTGCGCTAAATAGCGAATAACTGCGTCAACACCCATCCGCTCCAAAATCACGTACTAAATGTACGTTGGGTTTTGTTTCGGATGGGTGTTTCCTTGTTCTTCATCTATTTATCGCGTTGTTTCCCACAACGCACAAAAATAACGAATAACTGTGGCAACGCTCTACGGCTCGCAACTAACGTACGTATAGTACGCTAGGGTTGCTGTTCAAGGGGGTGTTTTCTTGTTCTCCATTTATGTTATAATCGCCGTTTAAAACGACGGCTTGACTATCCGCAAAATTCAACTCCGAAAAAACGGATTTTTATAAGTAAAAATCCATATTGCTATTTACATTTTTATGGATTTATGATAATATACTGTTTGTAGGATAAAACCTAAAAATACACGTATTATGAGGTATATCATGGCAACAAAACGTAAAAGCGATTACTTCGGACTCAGTTATATCGTCAGCGTTATTTTGGCGATAATCCCCGTAACGTCTTGGGTTTGCGGCTTCGTCACCAGATTCATGGAAGGCAAAATCGTTGCAGGTATTCTTCGTCTCGTTCTCGGTTGGAACATCATCTGGATTGCGGACATCATCTGCATGATCGTCAAGAGATCCATCCTTCGTCTCATCAACTGTTAAGATGAAGATAGAGTATCAAGACAAAGTTTACGAAGATAAAAGGCAGGCTCTTTGCGAGTTTGCCTTTTGCCATTTTCCGCTCACTATAACGGTGGACGGAGAGAGTTTGGTTTTCGAGTGGTTCAGCGATCTTGAAAATTATCTCAAATCGCACTAGACGGCAGTTAAAGCATTGAAAAGAACGATATAAACGTCCGATTGCGAAAGAAAAGCGTGAATTGAGTTTTTTCGACGTCGGGCGTTTTTTCATGCCGTTTTGCAAGACTTTTTCACGGCATTTTGCAATCGGTTTACGGTGAGTTTTCAAAAAAATGTCTGCCGATTTTAAGTTGCCTATTGAAAAATCTTTGCAAGGTTGATACAATATTTTTATACAAAAATGAAGGGGAAAATTATGGAAGAGACGAAAAACGAAGTCGCGGCTTTGCCGTCCGACGACACAAAACTCTCGAAACGCAATTTCTTTATGTTTCCGCTCGGAACGTTGGGCAGAGATTTTCTGTATAACTTTTTCAACGGATACCTGCTTTCGTTCTGCGTGCTGACAAAGCACCTTAACGTTGCGCAGTTCACGGCAATCACGTTCATCATCGTTGCGGCAAGAATTTTTGACGCGTTCAACGATCCGATCATGGGCGGCATCGTCGAAAACACTCGTACGAAGTGGGGCAAATATAAGCCGTGGCAACTCATCGGTTGCGTGCTTACGGCAGGCGTCATCATCGCTCTTTTCAATATCCCTGCCGACGGATGGGGATTTATCGCGTTGATTGCGGTGATGTATTTCTTGTTCTCAATCACGTTTACGATGAACGACATCTCATATTGGGGAATGATGCCCACGCTCACAAGCGATCCGCACGACAGAGACAAACTCATGTCTTTCACGCAAATCATCGTCGGTATAGGCGGAGGCTCGGCAGGACTTATCGTCCCGACGCTCACCGCAGGCGATATGGCGATAGGCGGCAATGCGCAAACCGGTTACGGTGTGCTTGCAATCGTTGCGGCGGTGCTTATGTGCGGTTTTCAGTTGTTCACAATTTTAGGCGTAAAAGAAAAACCGTTGCCGAAAAATCTCGTCAAAACTCCGCCCATGAAACTCAAGGACATGTTCCGCGTGTTGTTCAAGAACGACCAACTTATGTGGTGCGCGCTCGTTATGTTGCTTTTCAACGTCGGCACAAACGTAGTCGGCGGCGGTTTGGGAATGATGTACGTGTATTTCGAGTTCGGTTACAGCGGGATGCTCTGGACGGTGTTCGGCGTAGGCTATGCCGTGGTTTCGGTGGTATTTACGCTCATATATCCGTGGCTTGCAAAGAAATACGGCAGAGACAAAATTCTGTATTCGTGCGGAATCGCAATCATCGCAGGGTACGCACTCATGATGGTTTTGGGACTCACCGTTCCGAATACGCTTCTTTTTGAAGTGCTCGGCATGAAGATAACGCTAAGATTCGTTCTCATGTTCCTTGCGTACACCGTGGCAGGTTGGGGCGGCGGCTTCTATATGATTATGGTCATAAACATGGCAAACACCGTCGAGTACAACGAGTACAGAACGGGCAAACGCGACGAAGGTCTCATATTCTCGCTTCGTCCGTTCACCGCAAAAATGGGCTCTGCGCTCATGCAAGGTCTCGTGTCGCTCGTGTACGTCATTGCAGGCGTTTTGACTTACACCAACAAACTCACGGATATAGATAGAGGGCTCGGCGGTGGAGAAACGTACGAATCGGTTATCGCGCAAGTGCCGGGCGACAGCAAAATCAAACTGCTCGTTTTCACCTGCGTTATCCCGATGGTGTTCCTTGCAGTCGCACTCATCTTTTATAAGAAAAAGTGTTTCCTGAACGAAGCCAAGATGGCAGAAATGGTTGCCGCAATCGAAGAGCGCAAACTCGCCGCCACCGCGCAAGACGAAGACGTGGAAAGTAATGAATAATTATTAATTGCAGCACGGGCGCAAAAAAAGTTTGTTATTCTAAGTGAAGTCGAAGAATCTCGTGGAAACGAAACGACAAACTTTTTCTGCGCCCGTGCCAAAATTATTAATTATTCATTATTAATTATTAATTTTTATGCCATTGCGGCTCGTGTTCCGTCTTTTAAGTTACAAATTCCGTTTATAAGTGTGCTACGAACGAGTGCCGGTGCTTTTTTGCGCTATATTATATATAAATATAACTATTTATTACCCAATATTTCAAAATCGTTTGACAAAAGGCGCGCGTTTTGATAAATTAGATGTCGAGCCGCTCGAAAGTGGTTTTTAAGTCAATCAAAAGATTGCACCTATGTCGGCGAGACTGGTTAGAGGAGGTAAAACAATGTACGCAATAGTTGAATGTGGCGGCAAGCAATACAAAGTCGAGAAAGACATGCTCGTCAAGGTCGAGAAAATCGATGCCGAAATCGGTGACGTGGTCGAACTCAAAACGCTCATGCTTGTTGACGACAACGGCAACGTAAAAGCGGGCGCAGACGCAAACGGCGCAAAAGTCAGTGCAAAAGTCAATGCACAAGACAAGTTCCCCAAAGTCTACGTTTTCCATTACAAAGCCAAGAAGAACATCAGAAAGCGTCAAGGTCATCGTCAACCGTATACCGAGTTGAAGATTGTTTCAATCGAGGGTTAAACGATGGTCAAGGTTAAGTTCTCAACACAGGACGGCAAGTTCGTGGGCGTTGAATGCTCGGGGCATTGCGAATACGGTGACGAAGGCGAAGATATCGTTTGCGCGTCATTATCGTCCGTGATACAGACTGCGGTGCTTGGGATTATGCACATAGTCGGAGTGAACATAGCGTTTGAAACCGATGCAAAAGACGGATATTTGTACGCAATGCTTCCCAAATCTATGTCAAAGTCGCAAGAACACGACGCAGATATCATTTTGAGAACGGCTTATCTAGGGGCGTCCGATCTCTATGAAAACTTTTCGGACTATATATCATTGGAGGTAGAATAATATGTTTATGAATATACAATTGTTCGCTCATAAAAAAGGTACGGGTTCTTCTCACAACGGTCGTGACAGTGAGTCAAAAAGACTTGGACCGAAGCGCGCTGACGGTCAATTCGTTCTCGCAGGCAACATTCTCGTTCGCCAACGCGGTACGAAATATCATCCGGGCAACAACGTTTCCATCGGCAAAGACGATACGTTGTTTGCACTCATCGACGGCGTCGTGAAATTTGAGCGTGTTGGAAAAGACAAAAAACAAGTTTCTGTTTACGCACAAGAGCAATAATCAATCCCGCCCGATAACAAATCGGGCGGTTTTTCTATTCTGTGGCAATTTTCGCTTTTTGCGAGTGTTGTCGCAACGCAAAAGACAAATGCGTTCGCACGCGCGGGCGTACGGGCGTACGATTTTATTGATAAATCGGATTGTTATATAATAATATTTAATATATATGGCACTCAACGAGTTTACGATTAAGAAAACGGAAACTTTCGACGTCGGGCAAACGCTCGATTGCGGACAGGTTTTCCGCTACGTTTTCGACGGCGAAGAGTACAAAGTGCACGCAAAAAATCACGTGGCATACATCCGTGAAAACGGGAACGAATACGTCGTGCGATGCGACGATAAGGAGTTTTTTGAAAGGTACTTCGATTTCGACACCGATTACGCGGCGATACAAGCCAAGGTCGACGATTGCGAGTTTATGCACGAAGCAATCGAGTTCGGCAAAGGCATACATATTCTCAGGCAAGACCCCGTCGAAGCGATTTTTTCTTTCATCATCTCGCAAAACAACCATATTCCGCGCATAAAAGGAATTATCGAGCGCATTTGCAATTCGCTCGGCGACGATATGGGCGATTATCACGCTTTTCCGAGCGTTGAAAAACTCGCAAGCGCAGGAGTTGACTTTTATAAGAACGTCGGTGCGGGGTATAGGGCAGAGTATCTCGACAGAGTTGCAAAGACTCTCGTCGGCACTGACGTGAACGAGTGGAGCGTGCTTCCTACGGACGAATTGCGCAAAAAACTTTTGTCGTTGTACGGTGTAGGACGTAAAGTTGCGGATTGCGCCTTGTTGTTCGGATTCGGAAAATTTGACGTCTTTCCCGTCGATACGTGGATAAAAAAGATATACGAAGACGAGTATAACGTGCAAGACGCCGAAAAAATGTCCGAAATTTTGGTGAAAAGATACCAAAATTGCGCAGGTTTTGCACAGCAATGGGCGTTTTATTACAAAAGAGTGAAAAAAGTATAGACAAATCGCCAAATATGTATTAAAATAGGTTTATCAATATAAAACGTATAGTTCAAGTCCGCTTTTTGTGACTTGGAAGAGGAGAGAAAGATTATGGCAGCAACAAAAAAATACGTTGTTCTTGCAGACATCGAAAGCGTCAGAGTTCCTTTCAGCGTATTCGCATCCGCACTTGAAGAACTTTCACGCATCGGCGAAATTGCAGCGTGCAAATTCTACGGCTATTCCGCAAAACGTACCAAAGATTACGGCGAATTCATCCAGGAAAACAGTTACGACGCACTTTCCGCACTTCCCAAGAAGAGAAAGGGTAAACTCGACCTTCGCCAAGTCATCGACGCGGCAAGACTTGCACAGTTCCCCAACATCGACGGTTTCTTCCTTATCTACGGCAACGGCGATATCACTCCGCTCATTGCATACCTTAAGGCATACGGCAAAGACGTCGTCGCAGGCGTTGTAGAACCCGACAAGAACTCCGTTCTCTGCAACAAGGTCATCATGCTCGATGCAAAAGCGTCCACGCAAACCGTGCTCAACGCAGGCTACAAGAAAGTCAACGCGGCACCCGTCGCAAAGAAAGCGGCTGCACCCAAGGCAGAACCCGTTCAATACGTTGCACCGGCTCCCGCTCCGCAACCCGCACCGCAACCGGCTCCCGCTGCTCCCGCGCAAACTCAACAACAAAGCGAAGAAGCGGCTCAAATGGCTCTCTTGCTTGAACAATTCAACAAGATTCTTGCGAGCAACGACTGATTGTTTCAATCGAAATTCAAAAGCGATACGCCTTGTGCGTATCGCTTTTTTGTATTACAAAGCCAACGGATAGTCCGGTGGTTATTTTTGTATAACAACGTTCAATATATTATAAAATCGAGTTTAATTTAGCCATTTTATTGACATTTTTTGTATTGTGGATATAATTGTTGTATGTACAAGTATGTATATGCAACTATTTGCGCTTGCAAGTTGTGAAAAGGAGAAAAACTATGGATATTACTGAAAGAAAAATCACAAAAATCGCAAGAGAAACGGAAAAATTCGTTTTGATTAAGTTGCGCGAAAACGGAGTGGGGACGGCGGAAATCGATTTGATTCATGCAATACGCCATAATCCCGGATGCACTCAGGCAAAACTTGCGGAGATACTGAATGCGGACAAGGCTGCTATTGCTCGTAGGACGAAAAATCTCGAAACGAAAGGTTATCTGGTGCGCAAGAACGACCCGACCGACAAACGCAGTCAGTTTCTTTATCCGACCGAAAAGGCGGAGACTTTGAAAGAATCGAAAGCTGAAATCGAAAGCGAGTTTTACGAGTATCTCGTATCCGTGCTTGACAAAGGCGAAGCGGAAACGTTTGCAAAGTTGCTTGACAAACTGTACGTTGCGTCAAAAACCGAAAGCAGAGCAGGTTTTCCGCATTTTAACGAAAATTGCGAAAAGTGAAAAAGCAGATGAAAAACGAAAAAACGTTTTGTCCCGATAAAATAAATTCTTATTTCCGCATAGAGTGGCTGTCGCTTCTTTTCGTTTCGTTGTCGGGGGTATTCTACAACGTGGGACTTCTTGCGACTCCGTGGTTTGAAGGCAGGCTTGCTCAACGTCTTGCGGATATTCTAAACGGCGACAAAACCGCAGAGTCAATGGTTATACCGGTTGTAGCCTACCTTGCGGTTACACTTGCCGTGCAGTTGGCAAGATTTGTCAAACGTTTCTACGTGCGCCGTTTCGCAAACAACGTCAATAGGCGCATGAAAGGCGTTCTTTATGCAAATCTCGTTCGGCAAAGTCGCGTATCGCTTGAAAAAGAAGGCGTCGGAGAATTGATGACGAAAGCCATTTCCGATGTGGACGATTGCGTTGAAGGGATGAGAAAATTCACGACTGAGATTTTCGACACGGGGGTTGTGCTGGTCGGTTACGTCGTCATGCTTTTCGTTTACGACTGGCGGCTTGCGCTTCTCAGTCTGATATTCACTCCGATGTCGTACTTTTGTGCGGCAATCATGAAAAAGCCTGTGCAACGAGCAGGCGTAACCTACAAAAAGGCGGCGAGTGTATTGAGCGGAGAAACGGTGGATCGCGCGCAAAACGCTGTGACTTATCGTATTTACGGTTGCGAAAAAACGAGAGAAAACATTTATGAAGACGCTCTGAACAATTACGAAAAAACCGCAATACGAAACAATATACGGCAGTCGGCACTTCCGCCGCTTTATCTTGTATTGTCAGGGGCAGGCGTGCTGTTTGTCCTGTGGTTCGGCGCAAAAAACGTGCTCGGCACGGGTTGGAATACGTGGGATATAGCGGCGTTTACGACTTTCCTTTCTTGTTTTACGAAACTCACGGTCAAATCTTCAAAAGTTGCAAAACTGTTCAATTCGGTTCAAAAAGCGGAAATTTCATGGAAGCGGATTCGTCCTTTGATGAAGTCGCCCGAGCAGCTCGGTCCGCTTAAAATCGCAGAACCTGCCGAAGTGACGATAGACAATCTTTCTTTTGCCTATGACGAAGAACCGATTTTTTCGGGACTTTCGTTGACGGCGAAACCGGGTGATATTATAGGCGTGACGGGGGCGGTTGCTTGCGGAAAATCGACTTTCGGGCGTACGTTCCTTTGTGAATCGCCATACGGCGGCTCTATTCGTTTCGGCAAGCGCGAATTGTCCGATTTATCACCGCGTGAAATATCATCTGCGGTGGGATATTTGGGGCACGATCCCGAACTTTGTGCCGACACGGTGCAAAATAACGTGCTTTGCGGAAGTGAAGAAGACGTGATGCCGTACCTTTGCGACACGGCGTTGGAAAACGAAGTTTTGTCTATGGAAAACGGCGTTGAAACCGTCATAGGAAACAACGGCGTCCGACTTTCGGGCGGACAGGCACAAAGACTTGCGTTGGCAAGAACTATGGCGCATCCGCGTCCGATTATGGTTCTCGACGATCCGTTTTCCGCACTTGATCGCAACACGGAAAACATTATTTTCGCCGCTTTGCAGGATTATGCGAAAGACAAGGTCGTTTTTCTGATTTCTCACAGGCTTTATCATTTTCCGCAAATGCAAAAAGTGGTATTTATGGAAAACGGCAAAACGATTGTAGGCACGCACGACGAGTTGATGCAAACGACCCCGACGTATCGCAAACTTTACGAAAGCCAAACAGGAGAGAAGCAAAATGAAGAAGACTAAAAAATCGGGCGTATTTGCCGCAGTACGTACGGCGGCGAAGACGCATAAACTTCTTACGATAGGGACGATACTTTGCGTGGCGGCATCAGTCGTTGCGTCGCTCGTTCCGCCGTTGGTGCTTGCTCGGGTTATAGACCGCCTGACGGTAGGTTTATCGTTGCCTTTCTTAGCGGTGCTTTTATATTTTGCAAGTCTTTTGCTCGAAGGCGTACTGTCTTCCGCACAAGAGACGTTGCTCGTTGTGTTCGGACAAAAAATGACGCATGCATTGCGCTCGGAGATGTCGCAAAAACTCACGAGTTTGTCGGCAAGCACTCTCGTTGCGCAAAATCCCGGTGAAGTTGCCGCGCGTTTTTCGGGAGACGTCGATACGGTGGAAGCCTTTTTCACTTCGGGCATTATAAGCATGGTTGCCGACGCGTGCAGAATAGTTTCCATATTGATAGTCATCGCAATAAAAAACACGGGGCTTGCGCTCGTTTTGTTGTTGATATTGCCGCTATTTGCGGTTTTTACACGCCACGTGCAGAAAAAGACGCTCGTTGCACAACTCGCAAATCGTCGCGCGGTTGCCGCCGAATCGGGACAAGTGCCCGAAACTTTGCATAACATACGCACGATACACGCTCTCGGGCTTGAAAACTATATGGCTAGCCGATATGACGAACGTATACGCGAAAGTTATGCGGCTGTCGAGAAAACGAATTTCTACGACGCGATTTATTCACCTGTCGTAGTAGTGCTCAATGCAGTGGTTGTGGGAATCGTTATGCTGCTATCTTCATCGGACAAAGCGGAAATTCTGACGTTTTTCGAAATGTCGGTGGGCACTTCTGTTGCTATAATAAACTATATATCGAAAATCTTTTCGCCTATCGAAAGTCTCGGCATGGAAATTCAGACCATTCAATCCGCAATGGCGGGCGTCAAACGAATAGACGCTTTTCTTTCACAGGCAGAACGTGAAATACCGCAAAAGCGTGAAAGCAAAATCCGCGGAGACGTGGAGTTTTCTGGGGTTACTTTCGGCTATGACGAAAAAGTCGTGCTCAACGACTTTTCAATGATAGTGAAAGAAGGCGAACAGGTTACGCTTGTCGGCAGAACGGGGGCAGGGAAAAGCACTGTATTTCGCCTTTTGCTCGGCCTTTATAAACCGCAATCGGGCACTGTTACAATAGGCGGAGTGAATGTTTTAGACATTCCCGACGATGAACGACGCACGTGTATCGGCTGTGTCGAGCAGCATTTTTCCAAAGTCCCGGGGACGGTGCTTGACCAGATAACTTTGGGAGATTCGGGCATCACGGCAGAAATGGCTCAGAACGCCGCGAAACTTGCAGGAATCGACGAAGCAATATCATATCTTCCCGACGGATACGCGACGATATGCACGGACGGTATGTTTTCGCAAGGCGAATGGCAACTATTGTCCATTGCAAGAGCGGCGGCGGCAAATCCTGCGGTGTTGCTTCTTGACGAAATCACCGCAAATCTCGACGCCGCAACGGAAGCGAGAGTGCTCGAAGGGTTGCGCCGCGCAAGCGAAGGACGTACGGTTTTGTCAGTGTCTCACAGAATTTACGAAAGTCTCGGCGGAAGAACGGTTGAGATAAAAACTTTGTAATCGTCGTTGCTTATGGCATTGTTAAAACGCAAATATGAGAATATGCAAAAGCATGCATTATGTTGTATTGACATAGCGTCACGCGCATTGTATAATTTCCATATAATGGTTTGAAAACCATAGGAAAGAAGGAGAAAAAATATGAAAAAAACACTCGCATTGTCTATCGTTGCAGTTCTTCTGTTTGCTTGTATGTTTTCGCTTGTGGCTTGCAACAATTCCAAAATCGTCGGCGTATATGAAATGACGGATATTTCCGGTTCGATGACGTACAACGGCACTACAACTCGACTTACTCGCGACCTTTACGAATACTACACGATTGAATTCAAAAAAGACGGTACGGCAATCGTAAAAGCAAAGGGCAGTGGAGCAGGTCAATATATCGAAAACAAAGGCACGTGGACGGAAGAAGACGGCGTGATTAAACTCAAAAGCACGCAGGGCGGTTTGACCGTTGTCGAAGAAATGAAATGGGATAACGGCGTCATCACCTACTCGAATAGACAAAGTGCAAGCGGTGTCTCGGTGAATATGACAATCGTACTTACGAAAAAGGCTTAAACGATAAAAACAACACGAAAAGAATAACGGCTTTATGCCGTTATTCTTTTGCAAAAACGCGGTTTATTGCTATGAAAATAATAAGTAAACGTTGTTTTGTGTGAAATGAACTAAATTTGAAAATTTGCGGAGCGCATACTTTTTCGTTGCTATTGCAGATGGAATTTGAATATGATATAATAAACATAAAGGAGATGCTTATGGGGCTTTTGGACTGGTTGTTCGGCACTTCAAACGATAATTCGACAAAAAAGAACACAACCGAAAAATCGCGCGATTCGTGGCTATACGACGATGAGTGTGACGATTGCGGCGATCCCGTCGAAGATTGCGAGTGCGACGATTGCGGCGGAGATTGCGAAGATGATTGAGTCGTTGAAAAAAGGCCGAGAATTTGTCGTATGAAACAAAATTGAGTACGTTTTCAAAAATATATTTTCAAAGTTAAGAAATAAACGATATACTTTTTGAAAAATTGTGTAAATAGTGAAAAAATATCGGCGCATATATCGTTTTATATTTACAAAACATTATATTTCGGATATAATCCATAATTGTAAAATGAATGCGTAATCCGTGCGAATTTGCGGAACGCCGAAGGGAATAATGGATATAAAAGACAAGATTTACAATTTGCGAAAAAAGAGCGGATTGTCACAGGAAGATTTGGGATTTAAGTTGGGCGTATCGAGACAAACCGTCTCGAAGTGGGAAGCAGGTTTTGTTCAGCCGAGTTTTGAAAATTTGAAAAGTTTGTGTGACGTTTTTCAAGTTTCCTTGAGTTATTTTGAAGAAGTTTCGGATTGTGCGGACGAAGCGGCGGCAGACGTTGCCGACGACGCAAGTTCCGTTGCCGACGAAAACGCAGACAATGTTGCGACGGTTTCCGATGAAAAACCAAAAACTCCCGAAAAGAATGATATAAAAACGAGAGCGATTTATATAACAAGTGCCGTGATACTTTCCGTGTTGTCGGCAATTATGCTAGTGCTCAGCGTTGTCGTCGGACTCGTTGCGTTTTCTTCAAACAGCGGTGACGTGACCGTGAGCAATTACAAATTCGACACATGGGCGTTTGTGTTTTGTATTGCTGCGTTCGTTTTGTTTTTTGTTTTCGCAATCGTTTTGAGCATCAGAGCGTCTAAATGCCAAAAGAACACCGAATGTTAACATATGTTTACACAAATGCAAACATATGTTGCTTGCTTGAAAGCACGCGGAAATGTTAGCCTAAAAGAAAAGGGGTAAAAAATGAATACACAAAAAAGATTGTTTCCGATTTTGGTTTCCGTGATTGCGATTATACTTTTTGCGATTATTCTCGTCGCAACGTTCACGACTTCAAGATCGTATGCCGAAGCGTTGGATTCTGCACATGAAAACGAAAGCGCAAGAAATGCAACAACAAGGGGTATTTATACGTCGCTTTCGATCTCAATCAACGGCGGCAACGGAAAAGTTTGGACGACGGTGAAGAACGACGTCACGATATTCCCGTCAACGGTTATAGTTATCGTTGAGTTGTATTCTTCCGAAACGTATCAGGAATCATATCAGAATATGACGCTCGAACAAAAGGTTCAGACGGGCGATCTCAATCTCGGAAAGACGATAACGGCAGAAGCGTCAACCGGCGGCGTGCAAAAATACTGGCTCGGAAGAACTAGATACAAAGTGGACAACGGCGCATGGAAAGAAATGAAGACCGGCGTCTGCATCTACGACGCAAACGGCAATTTCGTGAGCGTCGCATAACGCAATTTTGTCACACATAATACGAATGTAAAGTTTTGTTGACAAAATGTAAACATATGTTGGTAGAGTTTTTGTTAAATTTGTTGTATCTTGTCAATAAAGTGATGAGTGTAAGTTCACAATTCACTAACAAGCAAACGCCTTGCCGAGCAGAGTATAAGTGCTAGGGGAAAATTCTCAAAAAGAATTTCTGTCGCATCTACGATTCTTCTTTTGATTTTTTACCATTCGTTTTTTGTCTTAGTGAACTAAGAGCCGTATTTTTTGAGACAACGATGTTACGTTCAGGATAATGCTCGGCATCGACGTATGCTGAAAAACATTGACTTATAATTGTTTTTAGAATCAATAATGACAACAGTCAGATAAACTCCGTTTTGCGACGGAGTTTATTTTTTATTGTATTACAAAACCGCCGGATAGTCCGGTGGTTCGGTGGAGTTTTAATGGGATACAACGCTTTAAGGAGTATGAAAGAGGTTGTGCACAAATTGTACATAACCAAAATGCATGATACTCTCTTGTGTTGTTATATTTTTTACTTTTCACAAATTGAAATATTGAAGAATATCCTAATAAAAAACTAAAAACGGGGTATTGACAAGCCAAGATTTAAGGGGTATTATAAAATTGCTTAACGATTAAGCAAACGGTTAAGCAGAGAAAGCAATGCTTTTCAAGGAGGAATTATGAGAAAAGTTTTATCTATTGTATCGATTGCGTTGCTCATTGTGGCGATGACGCTTTCTATGGTTGCTTGCAACGAAACGGAAACCGTTACGCTCACTTTGTACGACAACGACGGAACAACCGTTTTGTCAACGCAAAAGGTTGAAAAGGGCAAAGCGCCGACTATGCCGGAAGCACCGACAAAAGAAGGCTTTACTTTCAGGGGTTGGTTTGTTACTCCGACCAGTGCAAAGGCGTTCGATTTTGACGCTCCGATGAAAGAGGACGCAAAAGCGTATGCGCAATGGCAAGACAACAGTTTTGTCGATACGAGAGACTGGGTTATTTCCGGCACTATGAACGGTTGGGGCGACAATCTTGCAACCGACTATCATATGACCAAAGTCACGGGTGCAAACAACGTGTTTGAACTGAAAATCGATTTGCACGTCGGCGACGCTTTCCAACTCACGGTGTTGCTTGAAAGCGGAATTCTCGATTACAACAACGCAGACGGCGCACGCGCTTCTTTCAGAAACCTTGTAGGTGCGGACGAATACATGGAAGCTGCCACCGGTCTTGACGAAAATAAAAATATCAGCGTCAAGCAAGACGGCAATTACACGCTCACGCTCACAACCGATTCCAATACAAGCAACAACCGCCTGACCGTCACGCGTAACGGCGACGCAAAGCCCGTTGAAGTGCAAGAAGTCGTCAATTATTACATCAAAGGCGCAGGAATCACCAACTGGGCAAACGTTTTCTCGCCGGCAACTCGTTTCGTTGCAGGCAATGACGGCAAACACACGTTGAAAGTTCAACTCAAAGCGGGTGAAGAATTCATGTTCATGGGCGCCGTAACAAAAGGCGACGAGATCAAAGAAAACAGCCAATATTTCAACATTACCAACGTTGATGACGCAAGTATCGCATTGTTCACCGGGAAAACCGATGAAACCGGCAAACTTGTGGGTAATATAAAAACCAAAGAAGCAGGTATATATAACTTTGTTCTCGATCTCGAAAGCAAAACTATCTCCGCAACCAAGAGCGCGCCTGACGAAACGGTATACAATTACTTCATCGACGGTACCATTCTTGGCGGAAATTGGGGCGCATATCAAGCTGCAGAAGACAAAACCGCCTATAAACTGATTAAAAACGGCGACGTTTACACCCTTGAAGGCGTTGTGCTCAACAAGGACGAAGAGTTGGTTGTCCGCGCACACAAAACAACCGACGAAGCACTTACATGGGACAACGTGGCTTTTGCATACGATGCGGAATATCTTGTCGGCTCGGTAGGTTTTTCGGCAGTAAGCAAGAATAGCAAAAACGTCAAAGTCGGCGAGAGCGGAACTTATAACATAACGTTCAACTCTTACAGCAAGGTTTTGACCATCGCAAAAGTGGGCAGAGACGTTTTTGTCAAAGGCACGATGAACGGCTGGGCACACGAATTCAAAGACGAATTCAAGATGACGGCGAATGGCGAAAACAAAGAAGTTTATGAAATTACTTTGGCGTTTGCAAAAGATGCCGAATTCGGCCTGGACGCGTATAATATCGGCGCGCAGGAAGGCGGCCTTTGGGTTGGAAAAGACAAACTCGGCACGGACGGTGACGCAAACGCAATATTCACGGTTGAGGGCAAAGGTAATCTCTGCTGCTCCGAAGCAGGCGAGTATCGAGTTGTTTACAACTATAAAACCGATAAAATCGATATTTATAAAGTTGCGGCAACAGCATAACAATAATAAATGCCCCTGCGACGTTTTGTTGCAGGGGCGAAACTAATTTCGGTGTAAAATCAGATTCGTATATCGCTTGACAAGGCTTCTTTTCGGTTGATTGCGATGTCAAGACACTCTACGATTTTGTCGATCTTTTCATCGGAATGAGAATCAATAGTCAAAACGTTGGGAGCGTTTTTTTGACAAAACTTCGACACCATACTGCCCAGGAC
Source organism: bacterium (assembly GCA_963656415.1). GTDB lineage: Bacteria > Bacillota > Clostridia > Christensenellales > CAG-917 > CAG-475. The sequence goes on from CAVKIG010000002.1 coordinate 19,562, forward strand.
GACAATGTTTTGCGACTCTGTCGAAACGGGGGAATCGTCTTCTATAAACCGAACGTGATTCAATTGTTGCAACAAGCGTTCCTTCAGCTCTTCGCTGTTTGGTTTCAACGCAACGGCAGTCCAGTTGTCCGTGCCGAAAACGGAGTTTGCTTTTTGTGCCACGGCGTTGTAATCGGTTGTGATTTGATAAAACAAATCGCCGTTCGGAATGACCGTATCGAGCGCGAGAAGGGGGCAAAAGTTTACCTCGCCAAGCGCACGGAAAAACGAGTTGTCGGTGTTGTAACATATGATTGCGTCGCAATTTGTGACACGCTTTACGGTTTTGTCAAAAGTAACTTGCAAGGAATATCCGACGGATGCAAGTTTATCGGAAAGTCTTTGGATGAGAAGCATCGTTTCGGCTTTGTAGGCAGAGGCGTCGTTGTCGCCGACATATATCGTTACGACGTCGGTGTTGCCACTGCTCAGGCATTTTGCCGAGAAGTTGATGCGGTAATTATAGAGATTGACGAGTTGCCAGATTTTGCGTTTTGTGTCCTCGCTTATGCGCGAATCGTCCTTGTCGTTAAGGACGTAACTCACGGTAGCGACAGAAACGCCTGCCTCTCTTGCAATATCTCTCATTGTGACTTTCTTGCTCATAACACTCGGATTATACAATCTTAGCAGAAAAAAATCAATATGAAAATGAATATTCAGGCAATTTATCATCGTCCCGAGAGCAATTATTGCTTTGCTACGGGCAACAAAACGGTCGAATTGAGAATTCGCTTTGCAAAAGGCGAAAGGATACGCAACCTGTCCGTTTTGTACAATACGAAATATCACATCGCTCAAAAACAGTTCAGACAAGAATTGCAACTTATTGCAAGCGATGCGAATTTCGATTATTACGGCACGACGCTTTGTCTTGACGATCCAAGGCTTGCGTATGTATTTTACTTTGAAAACAATGACAAGTCGTACTACTTTTGTGAGGACGGCTTGGTTTGCACATACGATTTCGATTTGGCATACTTCAATAGCTTTCAGTTTGCATACATCAATGCAGACGACGTGATACGAAACGTCGAATGGCTGAATAATGCGGTGTTTTATCAAATCTTTGTGGATAGATTTTGCAAAACGGATACCGTTAAATCAAAAATTAACGCAAAATGGTGCGATTTGCCGACTCCGACGTCGTTTTTCGGGGGCAATCTTGACGGAATAACGGAAAATTTGGACTATATCAAAGGACTTGGCGCAACGGCGATTTACCTTACGCCGATTTTCAAAAGCGACTCCAACCATAAATACGACACAATCGATTTCTATTGTGTGGATGAGTCTTTCGGCAACAAAGAGTCTTTGAAAAAAATGGTAACAAAGGCTCACGACAAAGGATTGAAAGTCGTGCTTGACGCCGTGTTTAACCACGTCAGTCGGGATTTTGAGCAGTTCAAAGACGTAATTAAATACGGCAAAAAATCAAAATACTTCGATTGGTTTGTCATAGACGGTGAAAAAGTCGAACAGAATCCGCCTAATTATGCATGCTTCGGAGATTGTGAATATATGCCAAAACTCAATACTTGCAATAAGGAAGTGCAAAATTATCTTATTGGCGTAATGGTCTATTGGATGAAAGAATGCGATGTAGACGGGTGGCGTCTTGACGTGTCCGACGAGGTTTCGCACGGCTTTTGGAGAAAGGCGAGAGAAGCGGTAAAAGCTCAAAAATCGAACGCGGCGTTGATTGGAGAAAACTGGCATAACAGCGAGAGTTTTTTGCGAGGAGATCAGTTCGATTCCATTATGAACTATGCGCTCACAAAGCGCATGATAGATTTTTGGGTTGATGAGAGCATAGACGGAAAGCAACTTGCCGAACAACTCAATTCGCTTTATATGAGATATAGCGACGTCACAAACAATATGATGTTCAATCTGCTCGATAGTCACGATACGGCGAGATTTTACACACAAATAAACAAGGATAGCAACAGATTGCTTTGTGCAATCGCGACGCTGATATTTTTGCCGGGAAGTTTCAATTTGTACTATGGCACGGATATTTTGCTCGAAGGGGAATATGATCCGGATTGCAGAAGAACGTTTGATTTTTCAAGACTGGAAGATGCGGAAATAACGAGGTTTCAAACCTCGCTCAAAGAATTGCTTGCTTTGAAACGTCAGCCTGCGATAAAGAGCGGAAAATTAAAGATTTTTTCTCAAAACGAAGCATTGGTTATAGAACGAGCAGGCGAGGAACAGGTTTTGCGGTTGATTGTGCGCAGAGGCAAAAAAAAGGGGGTTGGCGTAAAGCCGTTGATGGAATATAATAACAGTAAGGACGGCAATGCCGATTCCTTTGTTATAGAAGGAGAAAAATTATGAGAAAGGGAAAACTCGTGACGATTTTTTTGGTCGTTGTTATGGTGCTGACGACGGTAGCATTTTGCTTTGCCGCGTGCGACAATGACGGAGATAAAAAAGAGGTCGTGTTGCGTATTCTTGAAAACGATACGGCAAAAAAAGAAGGATATCTCCAGGAATTGCTGGACGCATTCAATGCAAAGTATGCAAGCGAAGGAGTAAAAGCCGTCGATGCGAATATGGACGAATACAGCGACCTTGAAAAAGACGGACCGTACGGTCACGGACCGGACGTATTGTATCAGGCAAACGATATTCTCATGTCGTACGTCGAAAAACATCATATAATCCCGCTCGATATAGAGCAAATGGATTGTTATGATAAAATTCCGCAAAACGCATGGAATGCCTTTAAGTATAATTACGATGGCAAAACGGTTTATTGCGGAGTGCCGGTAAACGTTCAACAACCCTTGCTGTTTTATCGCGGGGATGCGCTTCCCGACAACTGGAAAACCGAATGGGATAAGAATGGCAACGACGTGCCCGATATGGTTGAATATTGGACGGAAATGTACAGATATAGCAAAGGTATTCGCGAAGCAGACCGCAATAAATTCGGTTATGCCATCGAATTGAGAAACGAATATTTCAATATCGGTTACTTGCTTTCGTACGGCGCATACGTGTTTGGCAACAACAACACCGACGACAAGGATATAGGTATTGCAAAAGGCAATGCGGTGAAGGGTGCAAAGATTATGTGGGAGCTTGCCGGCGTCATGGATGAAAAGTGTATTGACGATTCGTTTACAAACGGGCGCGCATCCATGCTTGCAAACGGAACGATTTTTGCAACGATAACCACTCCGGATATCACTTCACAGTTCTTGAAAGAGATGTCGCTTCAATATCAAAAAGAAGGACTCGATCAGGCGAGCGCGGACGCAAAGGCGAAAGAAAATCTCGTTATTACAGGACTGCCGAAACTTCCAAAGGACGGAGATATAACCACTGTACAAGATATCAAAAACGATGATCTGTGGATCGAGCAACAAACCATGGGCGGCGTGAACGGATATGCGGTGAGCAGTTATACCCAAAACCGTGATTGGGCTGTCAAGTTTGTCGAATTCGCAACGGGTTACGAAATGGTGAAAGCTCGTGCGGATATGCTCGGCGTTGTTGCTGCAAGAAGCGATGTAATTGCACAAACAGAGTCTTTAGCGTCTCAAATCACCTATAGAAATCTCGATTCGGGCGTTTTGGAGGTTATGCCGTCCATCAGCGCGGTCAAGCAAATATGGACGCCGATTTCATCGGGATTCAAACAAATAGCAACCGACGGATGCGGTAAGCGCTTCTTCGATACGGCAAAACTTCAAAGCGTTATCGAAGAAATATCGTCGAATATTTACAAGGCTATTCATACCTTTGCATAACTATGACAAGTTTGAAAGAAAGATATAAAAACCTAAAAGAGAACGCCGCACAACGACGTCGGGACATTTCCGAAAAAGCGAAACAATCCCGAAAGAACTTAAAAGAGTTCTTTGCCACGTCGGGCAGGGCAACGTATGCGTCGATGTTCTTTATGGGTGCCGGGCAAATTGTCAACGGACAATATATAAAAGGGCTCGTCTACATTCTGTCGGAAGTGGGATTTATCGTTTATTTCGCTCTCAGAGGAATAAAGGACTTGTTTGGATTTTTCACCTTGGGAACGGTAAAAGCCGATCCGTGGCTCGGCATAAAGGGTGACGATTCGGTGATTATGTTGCTCATGGGCATTTTTGCCTGGATTGCTCTTATTGCGCTCGTTATCGTCTATGTGGCAAACATAAAAGATGCACATCGGGGCGCAGAAGAGTTGCTCTTCAAAGGCAAAGTCGCATCGTTCAAAGACGATTTGTCGTCGCTGATGAATCGCAATTTTTATAAGGCGGCACTCGTTATTCCCATTTTGGGCGTAATGATATTCAATGTCTTGCCGATAATTTTTATGATTTTGATTGCATTCACCAACTACGGCGGAAAAATCGTTCCGCCCGAATTGGTGGATTGGAGTCTTGACAGCTTCAGAAAACTCGTGGCTTTGGGGGAATTGTCGCAATCTTTCGGAAAGATACTCGGATGGAACTTGCTCTGGGCTTTTCTTTCGACGTTTATCAACTATTTTTTAGGACTCGGGCTTGCGATTCTCTACAACAAAAAATGTGTAAAACCAAAGGCGTTGTGGAGAGCATTCCCCGTGCTTGCCTATGCGGTTCCCGGTTTTATATCGTTGCTTGTGTTTCATTATATGTTCAGCAACGGCGGTCCGATAAATCAACTTATCGTCCAAAACGGCGGCAAAATCATCGACTTTTTGGGTATCAATTCCAAGTGGATGGCAAGAGGGATAGGTTTGTTCGTAAACGCATGGCTGTCCGTTCCGTCGATAATGTTGCTTGCATCGGGGATATTGTCCAATATCAATAACGATTTGTACGAGGCGGCAAGAATAGACGGGGCAAGTGCGTGGATGCAGTTTAGAAAAATTACGCTTCCGTTCGTTCTTTTCTCGACGACGCCCGTTCTCATCAGTCAATTTATGGGCAACTTCAACAACTTCGGCGTGTTCTATTTCTTAAGGAGCGATGTCCTGAGCGACGGATATTTCCTTGCGAGCGACACGGATTTGCTTATCAACTGGTTGTACAGAATGTCGATTGACAACAACTACTACTCGATAGGCGCGGCGATAAGTCTGATTATGTTTATCATCACTTCGGCAATAAGCCTGTTGGTTTATGTGCGCTCGTCGGCATACAAGAGGGAGGATACGTTCAAATGAGAAAGAAACCCGGTATAAAACTCAAAAAGACGGCAAATGTTTTGCTTACGTATGCCATTGTGTTGTTGGTGTCGATAGTATTTGTATTCCCGATTCTATGGATTGTGTTGAGTTGTTTTTCTGCAAGCGGAAGTATATATAGTTTCAACGGTTTTTTCCCGTCGGAATATTCCTTTGATTCTTTTAAGGCGCTGTTTGCCGACACCGTTATGTACGACTATCCGAAGTGGTTTGCAAACACATTGCTGGTTGCCACGATAAGCAGTCTGTTGGGCACGGTTTTGGTGATTCTGACTGCATATGTCATATCGTCTTTCCAATTTAGGGGAAGAAAAGCATTGATGAAAGGCGCGCTGATTCTCGGGATGTTCCCGTCTTTTATGGGTATGGTGGCAGTGTATTTGCTTATGACGCAATTCAATTTCATCAATAGTCATATAGGTCTTGCCCTCATATACGCAGGCGGCGCACCTATGGGATATTTGGTGCAAAAAGGCTTTTTTGACACTATTCCGAATTCGATTTACGAAGCGGCAAGAATCGACGGCGCAAGCAATGCTAGAATATTTTTCAACGTAACGCTTCCGCTGTCAAAGCCGATACTGGTATATACGCTATTGACGCAATTTGCGTGGCCGTGGAGTGATTTTATCCTTCCGAAGCTTCTGCTCAAAGACAAAAACATGTGGACGGCGGCGGTCGGGCTTATGTCGCTTCCGGAAACTGAATTCGCAAGATTTTCGGCAGGTGCGGTGTTTATCGCCGTTCCGATCGTAATCTTGTATTTCTTCTTAATCAAATATATGATAAACGGTTTGTCGGCAGGTGCCGTCAAGCAATAAAAGGGGTAATTATGGCAGACGTAAAACTCAATCACATATACAAAGTATATCCCAACGGAACAAAAGCCGTAAACGACTTTACGATGGATATAAAAGATAAGGAATTTATTGTATTCGTCGGACCGTCGGGTTGCGGAAAATCGACCACGCTACGTATGATAGCCGGTCTTGAAGAAATCACTGCCGGCGAACTCTATATAGGCGATATGCTCGTAAACGATGTAGAACCGAAGGACAGAGATATTGCGATGGTATTTCAAAACTATGCGCTTTATCCGCATATGACGGTGTACGAAAATATGGCATTCGGTCTGAAATTGAGAAAAATGCCCAAAACGGTTATCGACCAAAAGGTTCGTGAAGCGGCACAAATATTGGATATAACCGACTATCTTGACAAAAAGCCTAAAGAGATGAGCGGCGGACAGCGTCAAAGAGTTGCGTTGGGCAGGGCAATCGTAAGAGAGCCGAAGGTTTTTTTGCTTGACGAACCTTTGTCAAATCTCGACGCAAAATTGCGCACGGCAATGAGAAGCGAAATAAGCGCACTGCATCATAGATTGCAAACAACGTTTATTTATGTCACGCACGATCAAGTCGAAGCAATGACGATGGGCACGCGAATAGTCGTTATGAAAGACGGCTTTGTGCAACAAATCGATACGCCGACAAACTTGTACAGATATCCGCAAAACGTGTTTGTCGCAGGCTTTATAGGAACACCGCAAATGAATTTTATCAAAGCCGAAATCGTTGTCGAAAACGGCAAGGTGTCGCTTAATGCCGTTGACGCACCGTTAAGAATAGCGTTGCCCAAAGACTTCTTTGCAAAATCAAAGCAATCGGATGTGTTTCACGGAAAAAAAGTCGTGCTGGGACTGCGCACGGAACATATCTCTATTGACACCGAAAAATATGCCGCAAAGGCAAATATCAAGGTGTCGCACATTGAGGAGTTGGGAACCGAAAGCCAAGTCTTCGGAGATTTGAACGTTGACAAAGAACTCGGTGTGCAAAGCTCGACCGGAATCGTTATAAAAGCGCCGACAATGACGCGTTTTGAAGTCGGAAGCGTTATTGAAATCTCGTTTGATATCGAAAAAATGCAAGTTTTCGATGCGGACACGGAATTGAATATGATTCCGCGGATTCCCGATTGCTCGAGTATAAGCGTAGCGATAAAAAAGCATGCGTTCGAAATCGGCTCGTCGAGGATAGAATTGCCGTCGGCATTTTCAATGGAAGACGGAAACTATAAGTTGATCATACCTATCGATGCCGTCGGAAAAGGAAACGATATTGTAGGAAAAGTGCAAAAGGTCGAAGAAGTCAACGGAAAGTATTTGCATTACGTCGAAATAGGCGACCGGATAATATTTGCTTTGTTTGATGAAGAAGCGAGTGGAAAAATTACGCTTGGTATCGACTTGAAAAAGGTTACGTGTTCGACAGACGACAAGATTGTTCAAGAAGCCATACCGGCATTAAACACTCTTAGCGGGAAAATGCTGCGTCAAAGGAACAAGGATAAGAGAACGTTTAAGGAAATCATTACATCAGCCGCAATTCCGAAATTTTCGTTTGAAACGATGGGACATAGGTTCGAGTGTACAAGAGAACTTGCGTCGAAGTTGGTTGGAATCGGCGGCACTAAAATCATTGGCAAAGCGTTGAGTTTTGAATTTTCGCCACAAGACGTTGAAATTGCGACGGGTGGCATACCGTTTTCGGTCGAAAAGATTTTAGATTACGGTACCGAACGATATGCAAAATGCGAGAGAGACGGAGTGGTATTATACGCCAAGGTCGGGGATGATTTTAATGAAGAAAGCATTGACATTGCATTGCCCGTTGACAAGATGTCTATATTCGACGTCGAGGATCAAATCAGATTGAAATAACGCAAGTCGGCATGCCAGGCAAGAGTAATACAAACCTTGCCCGGCATAGGGAGTTTGTTATATGGCGGTAAATAAAAAATTCGGTTTTTCGCACAAAAGCGGATTGCTTATGGCAGTTAGCAGTTTGCCATCCGAGTACGGTATAGGCTCTTTTGGCAAGCCGTGTTATGATTGGATTGACTTTATGGACAAAACCGCAACTAAGTGTTGGCAGGTTTTGCCACTCAATCCGACTGCCTACGGCGACAGCCCGTATCAGTCGCCGTCATCTTTTGCGGGAAATCCGTATTTTGTGGATTTGGATGAGTTGAAAAGCGCGGGTTTGCTCTCGGACACCGATTTGGAATCACAAAAAGATTGCTGTGAGCGGGTGGATTACGGGAGATTGTTTGAAACGCGCATAAACGTTTTGAAAAAAGCGTACTCGAACTTTAAGAAAAATTCCGCTTTTACGAGATTTTGCAATTCTAATTCCTGGTGGCTTGACGATTATGCGCTGTTCTTTTCGCTTAAAGAAAAGTATAATTATGCACCGTGGTCGGCGTGGCCCGATGAATATAAAATTTACAAAAATGCCGTCAACCACACAGATGAGTTTTCTTCGCAAGCGGATTTTTGGAAATTCGTTCAATACGAGTTCTTCTCCCAGTGGAAAAAGGTGTGCGCTTACGCACACTCGAAAGGCATAAAGATTATAGGCGATATGCCGATTTACGTTGCATATGATTCGGTTGACGTGTGGAGCAACACAGACGAGTATCTTCTTGGCGAGAACTTGAATCCGACATTCGTTGCAGGCTGTCCGCCCGACGGATTTTCCCCCGATGGACAATTGTGGGGCAATCCGATTTACGATTATGCGAAAATGGAGAAGAACGGCTACAGGTGGTGGTGTTCGCGTATCAAAATTTGTGCGTCGTTATTTGACCTCGTAAGGATAGACCATTTCCGCGGGTTTGCGGGATATTATGCAATACCGTACGGCGAGCAGACCGCTCGCAACGGACACTGGGAAAAAGGTCCCGGGGAAAAACTTTTCGATGCGATAAATCAAAGCGTTCCGAATGCAAAAATAATTGCAGAAGATCTTGGCTTTTTGACAGATGACGTGCGCGAGTTGATTGCTTATTGCGGATATCCCGGGATGAAAATATTGCAGTTTGCGTTTTTTGACGAAGGCAGCGAGTATTTGCCGCGGCTATATACAAATAAAGACTATGTGGTTTATACAGGCTCTCACGACGCCGACTGTACCCGCACGTGGACGGAAAACATTGCAGGCGATACACTAAATCGATTCAAAAGAGAATGTTCGCACATCAAGGGGTTAAACCCAACGTATAAGATGATTAAACTGGCGTTTTGTTCAATTGCGGAACTTGCGATGATACCGTTGCAGGACTGGCTTTTGCTTGGAAACGAAGAAGGCAGGATGAATACGCCGTCCGTTGCACAAGGGAATTGGACTTGGCGTGCTCCGTCCGACTATGCGTCGAAAAAGATAATATCGACAATTAAAAGATTTAATATTCAGACGCGACGCGAAAAATGATATGCATGTCGGTTTTGGAGAACGCAATAAAGACTTGCGTTATCTTTATAATGGACTATTACGAGATATGAATCGTTCAACCGATGATCTTTCACTGTTTTCAAACGCATATGGTATTGCACAAGAGGCAACGTTAAACTATGAGTTTGAATGATAATATAAGAAGTTGCGCATAAAATTTGTGCGTAACCAGATGTATAGATAAATAGGGCGGTTTTTTGTTCTTAATGCGTAAAATCCATAATTAGAGATTTTTATAAATTCTGTGAATTTATAGGCGCAATTTAGTAGCAAAAAATTCTCGAAGAAAAAATAATACGAACCCATTATCTGAGTTCGTATTATTGTCGTTTGGTGACCCACCGGAGATTCGAACTCCGGACCATCGCATTAAAAGTGCGGTGCTCTACCGGCTGAGCTAGTGAGTCATTTGGCAGGGGTAGCTGGATTTGAACCAACGAATGCCAGAATCAAAATCTGGTGCCTTACCGCTTGGCGATACCCCTATCCAGCGCAGTCTATAATATCACTTCATCAAAGATTTTGCAACAAAATCGACTGCATTTTTTGTTCAAATTTGATATATTTGTCAAATTTGTGCCAAAATCCGCAATTGAGCGAATTTTGTATATGAAACTCCTTTGGGAGTATCGTTCATTATGGGGTGAATAGTGGGATTCGCTCCGTTTGCCCTATGCGGTATTCTCGCACGGCACAGGCACAAATCTTTATTTGATGCCCGCACTGCGAAGTAAGGCCTGCACTATCACGCCGGGGCAGGCAAACAATTCACAGGATTGTTTGCTGTTCTGCCCGTTCGAATCCGACGGGTTGTCGTCAAAATCGAACTATATGAACTCTTTGCAGAGTATCGTTCATTATGGGGTGAATAGTGGGATTCGAACCCACGACCTCCAGGGCCACAACCTGGCACGCTAACCAACTGCGCTATATCCACCATAATGGCGAGCCTGAAGAGATTCGAACTCCCGACACACGGCTTAGAAGGCCGTTGCTCTATCCTGCTGAGCTACAGGCTCATATCTTCAACGATCTGAAGATATATGGAGCGGGTGATGGGAATCGGACCCACGCAATCAGCTTGGAAGGCTGACATTCTACCATTGAACTACACCCGCATATCGAATGAAGACGCAACGAAAAGTCGCATATTCTATTCAATGCTTGACAATATTATCACATCGGCGGTTTTATGTCAAGAAATTCAAGTAAGATTTACTATTTTGACGACAAATTTTCCGTTGGTAACCACGACGTAGGCGTATGACGGTGCGCCGGTGCGTGCGGAGTATATTGCGCCGGGGTTTACGAGCGTAACTCCCGCATATTCCTGAACGTCGGCAAAGTGCGTGTGACCGTACAATACGAGATTGCATTCGAGTTCGCGCGCACGCATATAAAGTGACGTTAAATCGTTTTTTACGCGATATTTGTCGCCGTGAGTGAGCAAAATGCGCACGTTTTCGACTTCCACGACTTCTTCGTCGCAAAAACCGCACGACGGGTCGCAATTGCCTTTGACCGCGTGAAAACCCTTGTGCAAAAGCACATCTTCGAGCGAAAGTATTCCGTCGCCGAGAAAAAATACGAGATTGCTTTCAAACGCAACGCTTGTGAGTTTGGTTGGAAGCGGCGTTCCGTGACTGTCTGAAAAAACGGGTATCGTCGTCATTTTTCTTGAGATTTTACAAGTTCGAGCATCGCTCTCAGTGCGCGTCCGCGATGACTGACGGAATTTTTCTCCGCTTGCGTCGCTTCGGCAAACGTTTTGCCGAGTTCGGTCGAGAAAAACAAGGAATCGTATCCGAAACCTTCCGTTCCGCGTTCCGACAGCAAAATTTCGCCGTTGACGCGTCCCGATGCCGTCAGCGTTTTTCCGTCGGGATAACATAATGCTATAACCGTTGCAAAATGCGCGGAGCGGTCTTTTACGCCGTCAAGATTTTTGAGAAGCAGAGCGCGGTTTTTTGCGTCGTCGTGTTCTTCTCCCGCATAGCGAGCCGAATATACTCCGGGGGCGCCATTCAGTGCGTCGACCATAAGTCCCGTATCGTCGGCAAGCGTGGCAATTCCCGACAAAGCGAGAATAGCGCGAGCCTTGATGAGTGCATTTTCTTCGAGCGTCGAGCCGGTTTCTTCGACGTCGACGTCTATGCCCAAATCTTTGAGCGAAAGCAATTCTTCAAACGAATCGCCGAGAATGGCTCTGATTTCCTGAAGTTTGTGTTGATTGTTGGTTGCGATTGCAAGTTTCATTTTCTACCGTTTATTATGTTTTTTATTCGGATATACAGTTTTGTTTATGAGTTATTCCGCTTTGAGCGAGAGTTCTTTTATTGATTTTGCAACGTTGATGAAGTGGTCTGCGACACGTTCGGAGTCAGACGTAAGCGACAGATATTGAGCCCCTACGTCAGGTGTGCAAAGGTCTTCTCGCATGCGTTTTATGTGGTTTTGTTCCATTTCTTCGGTGAGCGCGTCTATACTTTCTTCTATCTCGTTTGCTTCGGCGAGAGAATGTGCGTCGACGTTTACGTACGCTTTCATGACTTTCTGGAACAAATCTTCGATTCGCTGTTGCATGTTTCTTATTTCGCCTACAGCGGTTTCGGAAAACGATTGTTCGGAGTCTTTGAGTTTGTCTGCGTATTCCACGATGTTTTCTGCGTAGTCTCCGACTCGTTCAAGATCGGAAATCGTATGGAACGTCGTGGCAAGATAGATATGGTCTTTGTCGTTGAGTTCGAGATTCGACAATCTTACGACGAAACGCGCGATTTCTTTGTTCAGAAAATTCAATTCGTTTTCGTTCTTGCGGAAGGTTTCGATATCCGTATAGTCGAGTGTGCAAATCACGTCGCAAGCCTTGTCGAAGTTGTGCATTGCGATTTCTGCCATGTTGACGATTTCGTTTTTGACCTGCGCAACCGCAATAGGCGGCGTTGAAAGCATGTGCTCGTCGATATAGTGGAGTTTTTTCTGCGGTTCTTCCGTCTTTTTCTTGTCGGGGATAATCTTCGTGACGAGTTTCACGAGCAAATTCGTGAGTGGAAGCATGAATATGACCGTAATCACGTTGAATATCGTGTGGAACATTGCAAGTTGCGTTTGCGGCGCCCCCGGGAACGTCTTTTCAAACAGTAAGCCGAACGTTACCACTCTTTCGGGAGTTACCGCTTTTGAAATTTCTCTCATCATCATCGCAACGAGCATGAATACAATGACGCCCGATATATTGAACAAAAGGTGAATGAGAGCGGTGCGCTTTGCATTCGTGCTGGACGTGATACCTGCGATTATAGCCACGACGCACGAGCCGATGTTCGATCCCATAGTGAGATAAATGCCTTGATCGAGAGATATAAGCCCCGTGAAAACCATTGTTATCGCAACCGAAGTCATGACCGACGAGCTTTGAATGATTGCGGTGAACACTGCGCCAATGAGAACGAGCAGTATGGGATTTTTTATAAGAGCGAGAAAATTTTTGACTGCTTCCATCTTCGCAAAGTCGCCCATAGAGCCGCTCATCATATCGAGACCGACGAAAAGCATGCCGAAGCCTGCGAGTATGCCGCCGACTTTTTTGACGACGTCTTTCTTTGCAAAAGCCATGACGAACGCACCGATTCCCGCAAACGTTGCAAATACGACGCCCGTCGAGATTGTGTTGTCAAACATGCCGAGCGCGGTGATTTGTCCCGTTATGGTCGTTCCTATGTTTGCGCCGTAAATCACGGTTGCCGCCTGCATGAGCGACATAATGCCCGCGTTGACGAAACCTATGACCATGACGCTGGTTGCGCCCGAACTTTGAATTGCCGCGGTTGCCACCGTGCCTATGCCGACGCCAACGAGTTTGCTCTTGGACGTGCGAGCGAAGAGTTTTTTGAGTTTGTTTGAACTGACCGATTCGAGATTTGAACTCATCATCGTGCACGCGATGAGAAAAATGCCGATGCCCGCGATCAGCGTCAGGACAGCAGTTGCGATTTGAACAGATGTCATATTATAAGCGTTTGCGCGCCGAGCGCGCCGTTTGAGACCTTGTCTCTCTATGTCTATACTTACAAATTTATTATAAAGAAAAATAACAACCTTGTAAAACGATTTGACGAGCCGTTTCAAAATATTAACTAAAGGAGTTTTATTCGAAAATCAAATATAAATTATCGGACGCTTATAATTTGTTTTTTTGCTTTTTTCTTGAATTTTTGAGCTAAAACACGATATGTGTACAAGTATTTTGAAATACGAAAAGTGTCGATTATTGTTCGGTTGAAACACGATAAGTATTATGATGAATGTAAAATCAAGCCGTTTTTAGCGTTTTATAGGTAAAATCGAGCAATAATTGGGTTTTCGGAACACGATAAGTGTAATAATGTGCTTTTGTTGTAAGGTTGAAAATCTGTAGAAAAAATCGAATAAATAAAAAGTCCGCACCGAAAAGCGCGGACATAAAAAAGTCGTCGTTAGGTTGATTTCGATTGATGAAAAGGTCTGAAATCGTCTTCTTCGTGCAGGTTGCCCGTAAGGTCGTTTTTTAGAAGCAGTCCGCGTTGCACAGATTTGTAGCCGTACTTTTTTCGTATTTCGTCAATCGTACCTTCGAGTTTTTCTTTTTTTCCGTCGGGTTCGTCAAAAAGACTTATTTGCACTTCGTTTTTGTCGGACAGTCTTATAGCACCTACGGTTATTGCGCGAAGCGGTTCGCTGAAATTGTGAATTTTGCAAAGCAAGTTGAATGCTGCTTTTGCGATATCACTCGAATTTGCGCTTGCGGGTGACAGCGGAATTTGCTTTGACGTCCAGTTGAGCGCAGGATTTTTGATCGACAGATACACGCCGTTTGCCACGAGACCGTATCCGCGCAGTTGTACCGCCACCATTTCGGATAGTGCGTAGATGACGATTTTTGCTTCGTCTGCCGTCTGTATGTTTCTCGGAGTGGTAGTTCCTTTTGAAATGCTCTTTGGGATACGCACGTCATAGTAGAGTTTAACTTCTTCGGTTTCCACACCTTGCGCGGCGTTGACGAGAGCGTCTCCGATGACTCCGAATTGATAGCGTAGAGCGGTTCTGTCCGCATTTGCAAGGTCGCGAATCGTTCGAATGTTGAGTTTTTCTAGCTTTTCTGCGGTGTGGCGACCTATCATTATCATCTCGCTCGGAGACATATCGCCGATGATTTGCATATAATGCTCTTCGTCAAGAACGGTCGTTGCGTCGGGCTTTTTAAGGTCGCTGCCGAGTTTCGCGAGAGTTTTTGAGAAAGATACGCCGACGGATATGGTGAGTCCTGTCTTTTCTTTTACGGTCTGTCTAATGGTGTCTGCTATCGTTTTTCCGTCTCCGAACAGTTTTTCGCTGCCCGTGACGTCCAACCAGCACTCGTCTATGCCGAAACTTTCCACTCTGTCGGTAAAGGACGTGTAGATTTCAAAAACTTGTTTGGAATATTTGACATATTCGTCGAAATGCGGCTTGACAAGCACGAGTTCGGGACATTTTTGCTTGGCTTCCCAAATGGTTTCGGCGGTCTTTACGCCGGCTTTTTTTGCGATTTGATTTTTGGCAAGAACTATGCCGTGTCTTGCTTTCGGATCTCCGCAAACGGCAAGCGGCATCCCGTCGTATTCGGGATGCAGTTTTTGTTCCACCGATGCGTAGAAATTATTAAGGTCGCAATGCAAAATTGTTCTTCCCACGATTTGATTATATACGATTTTGTCTTGCAAAACAAGCGGTTCTAGTTTATAATATGTCATAGAATTTTAATATCCGCGCAAATGCGTATCGTTATGCGCTTGCGCACAAGGAGTACAATATGATTTTGGTCACGGGCGGAGCCGGCTATATCGGCTCGCATTGCGTAAGAGAACTCAAAGAGCGTAATATGGACGTTGTGGTGTACGACAATCTTTCCACAGGTCATATCGAATCCGTTCCGTCGGACGTTCCGTTTGTCAAGGGCGACATCTTTGATGTCGAACTTCTCAAAAACACTTTTGAAAAATACGGTGTGGATTCAGTCATTCACTTTGCGGCGTTCTCGCTTGTCGGAGAGAGTATGTCCAACCCTGCGAAGTATTATCACAACAACGTCGCAGGCACGCTCGCCCTTCTTGACGCGATGATTGCAAGAGACGTAAAATATCTCGTTTTCTCGTCGTCGGCGGCAACGTACGGAGACTGCGGAGACGGTCTCATCACAGAAGACAGCCCCCAACATCCCACCAGCGTTTACGGACAGACCAAACTTATGATGGAGCAGTTCATGCAGGACTACGACAAGGCGTACGGTCTCAAATACGTCGCGCTTCGTTATTTCAATGCGGCAGGCGCACACAAGAGCGGTGAAATCGGTGAAGCGCACAATCCCGAATCGCACCTTATTCCGATAATTTTGCAGGTTGCAAACGGCACGAGAGACCACATCGGAATCTTCGGAGAAGATTATCCCACGCCCGACGGCACTTGCGTGAGAGACTACATTCACATAACCGACCTTGCCGACGCACACATCCGCGCGCTCGCATATCTCAAAGCGGGCGGAAAATCGACGCACTACAATCTCGGCAACGGCAACGGCTTTTCCGTCAAACAAGTCATTGATATGACGGAAAAAGTCACGGGACTTCCCATCAAACGCACGATAGAAGGACGTCGTCCCGGCGACCCGGCAACGCTTGTCGCTTCCAGTGAAAAAATCAAGCGCGAACTCGGTTGGAAGCCGCAATACGACAGCCTTGAAAGCATCATTTCGTCCGCATGGAAGTGGCATTCCACTCATCCGCACGGATTTGAGAAATAATTTGTCTTAAACGCATTATCGCACAGTATAAGCGATGTTTTCGTCGCATAAGGTATAAAAAACGACCGTAGGGGGACACGCGTATGTCAGTGAAGAAAGCGATCATTCCTTGCGCCGGCTTCGGCACGAGATTTTTGCCCGTGACGAAAGTTTTGCCAAAGGAACTTTTGCCTATCGTGGACACGCCCGCTTTGTCGTATATCGTTGACGAAGCGGTGGCAAGCGGCATAGAAGAAATCGTCATCGTCATATCTCCGCAAAAGGAAGATATAAGGCGTTTGTTCGAGCCCAACGTTGCGCTCAACGCAAGACTAGAAGAGGTTGACGACAAAGAGTCGTATTTGCTTGCCAACAAGTCTATAAATGCAAAAATATCGTTTGTCACCCAAGAGACGATGAACGGCAACGGCAACGCCATTTTGCTTTGCAAAGAATTTGCAAACGGCGAGCCTGTCGCGGTGCTTTTCGGCGACGACGTCATGTATTCGGGAAGCGCGACGCCCGTCACGAAACAACTTATCGACGCTTATGAAAAGACGGGCGGAACGATAGTGGGGTGTCAGCAAACGCCCGAAGACGTGGCAAGACGTTGCGGAGTGATGATTGTCGACAAGCCCGTTTCGGACAAGATAACCAAAATCAAGGGCATAATCGAAAAACCGCAGGGTGAAATTCCGAGCAAACTCGTGTCTCTCGGAAGATTTATTCTTTCTCCCGACATATTCGACGCAATAGAAAAAACGCCCGAAACGAAAGGCGAAGTGTATCTCACCGAAGCCATAAATTTGCTTGCGGAGACGAAGGGCGTATACGCTTGCGAGTTCGAAGCGAGAAGATACGATATAGGCAACAAAGAAGGTTATCTCGAAGCCACGATAGAGTACGCACTAAGAGACGAAAATCTCAAAAAGAATTTCAAAAAATACATCGAAAGCATAAAGGCGTAAAACGCAATTGCTTTCAAAACGAAACATTGTTTGTCGTATCTGCGTTTTCGGTGATTGAAAACGTAGATATGCGACTATAAACGAGCAACGAAAAATGCAAAAGACGTGTGATATATGCAGACGCAGGGCGGCGGAAATGTTCGACCGCGTGACAGAAAACGGAAGAACCGTCGAGTACGCTTATTGTCGAGCGTGCTACACGTCGTTGCTCAAAGACGGCAAAACTCCGAGCGAAGAAGCGAAAAAACGCATTGCGAGAATAGGCAAAGAATGCGACGTATGCGGATACACGCAGGAAGAATTCAAAAAAACGTTTCTTTTCGGCTGTCCCGAGTGTTATACGCAAATGCGGAATATAGCCGTTGAAAGCGCATTGAAATCGCAGGGAATGACGTATGCGGATTTGAAAAATCCGAGACGGGATTGTTTCGGACGCGGAATGGATATGCAAAGCACGCTTTTTGCGCAAAGACGAGAATACAATCGCGATTGCGAAGAAAAACAAATTCTCAAAAGCGCAAACGAATGCACGTTGCTCGAACTTGTCGAAAACAACGTCGTTTCCTCTCGCATACGACTTGCCAGAAACGTGCGCGGACTCGAGTTTCCGCGCAATCGCAAATCGGTTGACGAAAGAGACGTAAATCTCATCAACGGCGCGTACGCGGCGGCGCAAGGGTTGTTCAACGCAAGGCTTTTGCCTATGCGAAAACTCGGGAAAGATCAGAAAAAAGCATTGATAGAACGCCACTTTATCTCGCTTGCGCTCGCAAACAACGACGTCGGCGCGGTCATCGTCGAAGGAGACAAAAAGTACGGCGGCGTGTCCGTTATGGTCAACGAAGAAGACCATATAAGAGAGCAATGCGTCGTTGACGGCTTCGACCTTCACGGTGCGTACGGAAAGTTGAAAGAGTACGACGACAGACTGCTCGACACGTTGCCTATCGCATACGACGACGAACTCGGCTTTCTCACGGCGTGCCCGACAAATCTCGGCACGGGGATGCGCGCTTCGGTTATGTTGTTTTTGCCTGCGCTCAAAAGAGCGGGCGCAATCGAAGACGCACTCAAAACGTTCAAGAGCGAATTCGGTCTGACCGTGCGCGGCGTTTTCGGCGAAGGCAGCGACGCAATGTACGATATGTATCAAATATCCAATTCAAGAACGCTCGGCGTGACGGAAGAAGAGATAATAGAGCAGGTGGAGCAGGCGGCAGTGAGAATGTGCTATCTCGAAAGAGTCGCGCTCGAAAAACTTGCAAAAGAGCAACAAACGTCGCTTTTGGACGGCATATCCAAGAGTTATGCGGTGTTGAAAGGCGCGTACGCGCTGTCCGCACAGGATTTGATGAAGTTGCTCGTCGACGTCAAAATGGGCGTCATACTGGGCGTTTTGCCCATAAAATCAACTCAAAAACTTGACGAGACGATATGGTCTTGCACGTCGTCCGCACTGAAAATAATTGCGGGCGAGTCGAGCGAAGAGCGCGACAAATTGCGTGCCCGTATCGTCAGAGACATACTTTCGGAGACAAAATGATAACTTACTCGCACAACGCACAACAGGTTATGGAAATCGCGCAGGAACTTGCCGCTCGCACGGGCGGTCTCGTTTGCACGGAGCATTTGCTTTACGGATTGCTTGCGTCCGACGGCTCGAGCGCGCAAAGATTGCTCAATCAATGCGGAATATACGAAGGAGACGTGATTTCCGTATTTCAACCTATGCCTATGCGCAACAACGTGCAGATGTCGTCAAGAGCGAACAACGCTTTTGCGGGAGCAAAAGAAATTGCGCTTCGACTCGGCTCGCCTGCGGTTGGCACGGAACATATTTTGTACACGCTTCTTGACGAAACGAGTTCGGTTGCGGTGCAACTCATACGCTCGTTCGGAATAGACCCCGAAAGCCTTCAAAGGCTTGCGTACGGTGCGATAGTGTCAGGCGGCGGCGCGCAACCCAGTATGTGCGGAGTGGGCACAAAAGAAAGCGTAAACGACGCGCTTGCAGGTTACGTCAGTGATTTTTACGGAGACGGCGGACAAGTCGGAAAAAGCAAAAACAGTGAATTAGATACCGCTTTTTCTCAAAATTTCAGTCGCAATCCCGAAGAAAAGAGCGCAGACTTCGATTTGTCTAAATACGGCACGGATTTGACGCAGAAAGCGCGCGACGGAAAACTCGATCCCGTCATCGGCAGGGGGAAAGAGACGGAGCGCGTGATACAGGTGCTTTGCAGACGCACGAAAAACAATCCCGTTCTCATCGGTGAACCTGGCGTTGGCAAAAGTGCGGTTGTGGACGGACTTGCGCAAGCAATCGTAAAAGGCGACGTTCCCGACGCTTTGCGCGGAAAAACGGTTTTTTCGCTCGACCTTACGTCGCTCGTTGCAGGCACTAGATACCGCGGAGACTTCGAAGAAAGACTCAAAGCGACTCTTTCGGGCATAAAACAAAGGGGCAACGTGCTTCTTTTCATCGACGAGATACACACCATTCTCAAAGCGGGTTCGTCGGAAGGCGGACTCGATATAGCCAACGTGCTCAAGCCTATGCTCGCAAGGGGCGAGTTGCAGACGATAGGCGCGACCACTCTTGAAGAATATCGCAAGCAATTTGAGCAAGATAGTGCGTTAGAACGCCGTTTTCAACCCGTTTTAGTGGAAGAGCCGAGCGTGAGCGACACGATAGAAATCTTGCAGGGACTGAAAGAGAAATACGAAAAACATCACGGCGTAATCATCACCGACGAAGCAATTTCGTCGGCGGCGATACTCTCCGACAGATACGTTGCGGACAGGTTTTTGCCGGACAAGGCGATTGACCTTATAGACGAAGCGGCGTCGAGAAAGAAGATTTTCAATTTCACCACGCCTAGCGAAATCAGAGACCTTGACGAGAAGATAAAACAAGCGGATTTGGATCTTTTCGAAGCAAAAAGAAGAGACAATTTCGAACTGTGCGCAAAGTATAAGGCACTTCGCGACGACTACATCGAAAAACGCGAAAAAGCGGAAATCGAATGGAAGGAAAAATGCGCAAACGTATCCCTTTCGATAGGCGAAGACGAGATTGCGGAAGTCGTCGGCAACTGGACGGGTATTCCCGTCAAAAAAATCACGCAGGGCGAAAGCGAAAAACTTGCGGGACTCGAAGATATTCTCAAATCGAGAGTTATCGGACAGGACGACGCTTGCAGTGCGGTGGCAAGAGCGGTGAAGCGTGCAAGAGCGGGGTTGAAAGACCCGAAACGCCCGATAGGTTCGTTTATATTCCTTGGCCCGACGGGCGTTGGAAAGACGGAACTTGCGAAGGCTCTTGCAGGCGCGTTGTTCGGCGACGAAGACCTTCTTGTGCGCATAGACATGAGCGAGTATATGGAAAAGGACAGCGTGTCGAGACTCATCGGTTCTGCGCCGGGACTCGTTGGCTTCGAAGAAGGCGGACAACTCACCGAAAAAGTGCGCAGAAAGCCTTATTCCGTCGTGCTTTTCGATGAAATCGAAAAAGGACATCCCGACATATTCAATCTCCTTTTGCAAATTCTTGAAGACGGCATACTCACAGACAGTCACGGACGCACGGTAAGTTTCAAAAACACCGTCGTCATTCTCACTTCCAACATCGGCGCAAAAGAAGCGGCAACTCCGCATCACACGCTCGGTTTTACGTCTGCGGCTCAGAAAGAGAACGACTTCGAGCGTGCAAAAGAGAGCCACGTTCAAGCGTTGAAACAGGTTATGAAACCCGAGATAGTCAACCGTATAGACGAAATTGTGGTTTTCAAAAAACTGGACAAAGAAAGTCTCGTGAAGATTGCGAACCTTATGCTTGCGTCCCTTGTCAAACGCCTTGCGGAGCGCGGAGTTACGACGGAGTTTTCAAGAGAAGCGAAAGATTATATCGTCACGGTGGGATACGATCCAGAATACGGCGCAAGACCGTTGAGAAGAACGATTCAACGCCTTGTCGAAGACGTCCTGAGCGAAAAAATTATACGCGGAGAAATTGGTTCGTCCGACAAAGTGAAGATAGGGTTTGACGGCGAAAAACTTACGTTCGAGAAAGCGTAACGCAAGCGACCGACGATAAAAATCGCAATTCGTTTTTGTTTCGTTGATGCGTGAGAAG
>CAVKIG010000003.1:0-20022 GCA_963656415.1 bacterium
GTGTTGGAAGAGAACGTAAAAATAGATTATATTCTTGCTCGGTTGCTTGAAAAGAAACCTAAAAATTCGATATATTATCTTCTCAAAATCGGCGTTTACGCCCTATGCAATCTGACCGACGTTCCGAAATTCGCGATTGTCAGCGAGTGCGTGGAAGTGTGCAAGGCGATTGGAAAAGGCGGCGCAAGCGGATTTGTCAACGCAGTATTGAAAAAAGTTGCGGACGGCAAATATTCGCTGCCGAGCGAAAACGACGAAAACTATTTGTCCGTGACGTATTCCAAACCGCAATGGTTCATCGACAAAATGATTGCACAATACGGGAAAGATGTAACGCTTTCAATGTTGCAAGAACCCGTGCGTGACAGCGAACATATAAGAGTCAATTCTCGACTTGCCACTTGCCAGGACGTTGAATTTTTGCTCAAAAAATCGAAAACGCCGTATGAAAAGAGCGAAGTGGGCGGATATATCGTGCGTGCAACCGACGCGATCGGGCGTATGTTCGACAAAGGACTTGTGACGTATCAGTCGCCGTCCAGTATGATTGCTGTCATAGCACTCGGAGCAAACGACGGAGAAACACTTCTCGACGTATGCTCGGCACCCGGCGGAAAAGCCGTTTATATGAGCGAGCTTTGTCCCCATTCTCATATCACTGCGTGCGATATTCACGAGCATAGAGTGGCACTCATCCAAAAATACAAAAACCGCATGCACGTGCCGAACGTCAAGGCAATAAAAGCCGACGGAACGGTGTTTGACGAGAATATGTGCGAGAGATTCGACGGCGTTCTCGTGGACGCTCCGTGTTCGTGTTTCGGGACGTATAAAAAACATCCCGACGTTTTTCTCACGCGCACCGACGAGAGCGAAAACGAAATCTCGAAGACGCAATTCGCAATAATCTCGAACGTGGCAAAATACGTGAAAAAAGGTGGCGAAATGGTGTATTCCACCTGCACGTTGTTCAAAGAAGAAAACGAAGATATAGTGCAAAAATTTCTCGAAAGCGAGATAGGAAAAGAGTTTTCGCTTGAAAAAATCTGCGGTCTTAAAGACGTTGACGGCGGAAAATACGTCAACAACGACGGAATGATTCAGATTCTGCCGCATGCGGAATACGACGGATTCTTCATTGCGAAATTAAGGAGATCAAAATGAGCGACGTTTCAAAAATAAGTCTGCTTGGCATGGACAAAGCGCAAATTGCCGCGCTTATTCCCGATATGCCGAAGTTCACCGCGTCGCAAATTTACGGCTTTCTCATGGACGGCAAGGACTTTGACGAAATGACTTCGCTCAAAAAGGAATACCGCGAGTATCTGAAAGAGCATTACGTTGCAAATCCCGTGAGTATTCTCGAAGTTTTTCAAGGCAAACTCGGCACGAAGAAGTATCTTTTCCGTCTTGGCGACCAACTCATAGAAGGCGTATATATGCCGCACGACTACGGCAATACGTTGTGTCTGTCTACTCAAATAGGTTGCAGAATGGGCTGTACGTTTTGCGCAAGTACGCTTGACGGACTCGTTCGCAATCTCACGCCTGCCGAGATGCTCGGACAGGTGATAGCCGTCAATCGCGATAACGGCGGCACGGCGAAAACGAGAGCGGTCACGAATCTCGTGCTTATGGGCAGTGGCGAGCCGTTTGACAACTACGACAACGTGCTTGAATTCCTTGACGAAGTGTCAAAGGAAGGCGGAATAAACATAAGCGAGCGCAACATATCTTTGTCGACGAGCGGTCTTTGCGACAAAATTCGCAAATTTGCCGATTCGGGACACAAAGTTACGCTTTCCATATCACTGCACGCTCCCTTCGACGATTTACGAAGCGCGCTTATGCCCGTAAACAAGGCGTACGGCGTAAAACAACTCGTTGACAGTGCAAAATACTATTTTGAAAAAACGGGAAGACGCGTGATTTTCGAGTACACGCTCATAAAAGGCGAGAACGATTCGGACGCTTGCGCAAGAGAACTCGCTCGGCTCACGAAAGGTTTTCCGTCTCACGTCAATCTCATACGGCTCAACGAAGTCAAAGAGCGCGACCACGAAGCACCGAGTGTAGACGCCACGGAAGATTTTCTCAAGAAACTCGAAAAACTTGGAGTTTCTGCAACGATAAGAAAGAGCCTTGGCAACGACATCGAAGGTGCATGCGGACAACTTCGCCGCAGATATCTCAAAGAAAACGGAGAAATATCCGAGAAAAAGGATTGACAAAGCGAGAAAACGTAACAGTTTTGCACGAAAAACAAGCAAATAGACGCACATTGCGGATAAAGGACGAAATGGCACAGAAAATTCTTGACGGAAGAGTCATAAAAGCGGTTGCATCGAAATTTTTCGTTGACGTACAGGGCAACGTCAAGGTTTGTTTTGCACGCAAACGTCTCAAAAACGACGGCATAATTTACGTCGGTGATTACGTCAGCATCGCAAAAGAGCGCGACAGTTTCGTCATCGAAGAAGTGAAGCCGAGAAAGAATCGTCTCATTCGCCCGTACGTGAGCAACGTGGACGTTTGTTTCATCGTCGTTGCGCCCGAACCCGAACCCGATTTTCTGCTCGTTGACAAAGTCATCGTAAACTGCCTTATGGAAGGCATAACTCCGATACTCGTGAAGAACAAGTGCGATACGGGACATATCGATACGAGCGAATACGAAAACGTTCTCAAAATCATAGAATGCAGTGCGGAAAGCGGCGAAAACGTATCATTGCTCGTGGACGTTGCAAGGGGCAAAACGGCTTGCTTTGCAGGACAATCTGCGGTGGGAAAGAGCAGTATTCTCAATGCGATTCTCGATAGCGACCAACTTGAAGTCGGCGAGCTTGCACGCAAGATAAAACGTGGCAAAAACACCACACGAAAGACCGAAATTTTCCACGCGGAAGAGAATACGTATTTCGTAGATACATGCGGTTTTTCAATGCTCGAAACGGTCGACGTAGAACCCGAAAATCTCCGCTTGTATTTTGACGATTTGGAAGAGTTCAGAAAAGATTGTCGTTTCAATATGTGTACGCACACGACAGAGCCCGATTGCGCGGTAAAAGCGCACGTTGGCAAAGAAATAGGCGTCGGCAGATACGATAGATATAAGACGATTTATCAAGAACTTGTCGACAGAAGAGAAAACAAATACGACTGATTTTAGGATTGTACATTAGTCGAAAGACCGTCACAAACGGTTATAAAACAAAAAAGGAGAAAAGATATGTTGGTTGCACCGTCAATGTTGTCTGCGGACTTCGGCAATATGGAAAGTGACGTAAAAGCCATTGAAAAGTGGGGCGCGGATATCGTGCATTGCGACGTAATGGACGGCGTGTACGTACCGAACATCACATTCGGTATGCCTATGGTGAAAGCACTCAAGGCAAACTCGAATCTTACGATTGACGCACATCTTATGATAACTCTACCCGAAAAATACGTCGGCGCGTTTTGCGATGCGGGCGCAGATATCGTCACCTTCCACCCGGACGCGTCAAAGAACGTGCAGGGTGCTATCGATACAATCAAATCGAAGGGTAAAAAATGCGGACTCGTGGTCAATGCCGACCGTCCCTTTTCAATCGTAGAGCCGTATCTTTCGCAAATAGACATGCTTGTCGTTATGACCGTTCAAGCAGGATTCGGCGGTCAAAAATTTATGCCGGACAGACTCGAAATGGTGCAAAAAGGTGATGAGATGAGAAAACAATTCGGATACCGCTATCTCATCGAAGTTGACGGCGGAGTGTGTGAAGACAACGTATCTCAAATTAAAGCGGCAGGCGCGGACGTAGTTGTTGCGGGCAGTGCGGTGTTTAAGTCACAAAATCCGGAGCTGACCATAAAAAAATTGCACGAATAAGTTGCACAAAACATAAAAGTTTACCCATAAATTGCGGTAGCAAAAGGTATAAAAGAAAAAGGACGGATTTTCCGTTCTTTTTTTCACGTTTATAAGCCCGATTGCATAAGTTGTAAAAAAAAACAAGGGGAGTTTTATGAATAAAATCATCTGTATCAATCCGCCGAAATTTATAAAAGCAATACTAAAATTCTTTTCGTCATTCAAGAAAAAAGATACCGACAAAAATTGATTTAAGCAGAAAGTCTCATATATCGAAAACGAGCGGAGAAGAGATATTTATACAACAAAAAAACGCCTTCCTTTTTAGGAAGGCTGACTTTGATTTGCTACATATATATTACAGACAGAAATTACGCACGGTCAACTTTGCCTGAACGGAGACAACGCGTGCAAACGTATTGATCTTCAACTCCGCCGGTAGGAGTGTTGACTTTGACTTTCTGGACGTTGGGAGCCCAACTGCGTCTGGTCTTTCTGTTGCTGTGGCTGACTGCGTTTCCGCTCATTCTGCCTTTTCCGCACACACTACAAACTCTGGACATATTACTGTACCTCCTAATTTGAACGATAGTTATTCTAACAAATATAAACGGGATTTGCAACTGATTTGCACAAAATTTGTCATTTAGTTGCAAAAAAACTTCTAATATAGTAATATTTATGAAAAGGTAGAGTTATGTCGCTATCAACTTCAAACAAATTCGGCAAAATTTCCATCAGCGAAGACGCGATGCAGACCGTCGCAAGTCACGCTGCACAGGAATGTTACGGCGTGGTGGATCTCGTATCACGTCGTTTCAGCGATAATTTCAGCCAAATATTCGGCAAAGAACAACTCGGCAAAGGTGCGATCGTTCAAACGGTCGACAACCTTATATACGTCGAGTTGTTTGTCATACTCAAAGTTGG
This sequence comes from bacterium, assembly GCA_963656415.1. Classification (GTDB taxonomy): domain Bacteria; phylum Bacillota; class Clostridia; order Christensenellales; family CAG-917; genus CAG-475. Next base: position 4,784 of record CAVKIG010000003.1, read on the forward strand.
TATCAACATCGAAGCAGTAAAAAAATCACTCGCCGACGCGGTCAAGTTTTCGCTTGAAACGTTCACGGGAATGCGTGTAAAACGCGTTCACGTCAACGTTGTTGGAATCCGCGTGTAATCAGGTATATAGAATGACAAGAATTGACGGACTAAAATTCAAAGAAATGCTCGCAGGCGGCGTAAAGGCTCTTGAGATGAACCGCGCCACCGTGGACGAACTCAACGTATTTCCCGTTCCCGACGGAGACACAGGCACGAATATGTCTCTCACCGTCGCTTCGGCTATGCGTGAAGCCAACGCTTGCGGGTCTTTGCTTATAGACGAAATCGCGCTCGCATTTTCAAAAGGCGCGCTCAAAGGCGCAAGGGGAAACTCGGGCGTTATATCATCGCAAATATTCCGCGGTTTTGCCGTGGCTCTCGAAGGAAAGGCGGAACTGACTGCAAAAACGTTTGCCGAATGTCTCAAAAAAGGCACTGAAATCGCATACGGCGCAGTCACAAAACCAAAAGAAGGAACTATTCTCACGGTTGTTAGAGTTATGGCGGAAGAAGCGCAAAACGCAAGCCGCTCAAAGAAACTCACTTTTGAAGAATTTTTCAAGCGCGTTATCGACGCCGGCGAAGACATCTTGCAAAAGACACCCGAAATGCTTCCCGTTCTCAAAAAAGCGGGCGTTGTGGACGCAGGCGGTCGCGGACTCGTGACGATTTTCGACGGTATGTATCGCACGCTTGTCGGAGAAGAACTCGTTCTTATCAGCGGCGGACACGTTCCGCAAATGGACGACATCAAGCCGGATACCGCGGCAAACGACTTCGACCCGCTTGAAAACGACTACGAACACATCACGTTCCAATATTGCACGGAATATTTCATTACTCACCTTAAAAACGAAGTCACAACGGCTTCAATCGACAAATACCGCGACTATTTGATGACAATCGGCGATTGCGTGCTTGTCATAGGCGACGTTGACCTTGTCAAAACTCACGTTCATACAAATCATCCCGATCGCGCGCTTAAAATGGCGTTGACTCTCGGCGAACTCGACGGCGTAAAAATCGAGAATATGGTTGAACAAAACCGCAAAATACATGCCAACGACCAAAAAGCCGAAGAAGTCGAACTCAAAGATTATGCGCTCGTGTCCATTTGCTCGGGCGACGGTATGGCAAACATCTTCAAAGACCTTATGGTCGATATAATAGTCGAAGGCGGTCAAACGATGAACCCGTCGGTTGACGACATCTTGAAAGCGGTCAATGACGCTCACGCAAAGAACGTGTTCGTTCTTCCCAACAACTCCAATATCATTCTTGCCGCAAACCAAGCCAAAGAGCTTGCAAAGGCGCAAGTGTACGTGATTCCCACCACCAATATGCCGCAGGGCATAGCCGCATCTCTCGCTTTTGACGGCGATGCGACTTGCGAAGAGAACTTTGACAGCATGTGCGGTGCAATCGAAAACATCGAGTGTGCGGAAGTCACTCACGCAGTCCGTTCAACAAGAATGAACAGATATTCCGTCAAAGAAGGCGATATCATCGGCATTTGCGACAAGCGCATAGTTGCGAAAAGTCAAGACGTTGAAGAAACCGCTCTGGCAACCATAAAGAAAGTCGCAAAAGACAAAGATATGGTGTCCGTTTACTACGGAAAAGACGTAACGCAAGAGCAAGCCGATGCACTTATGGCAAAAGTCTCGGAAGAACTCGACGACGTGGAAACCGCTTGCTATTACGGCGGACAACCGCATTATTATTACGTCATTTCTGCCGAATAAAAAACTATTGTCCGATACGAAAGGATATATCTTTCATATCACGGTCAACGAGAAACGACAAAAATACATAGTATGTTGACGTTAAAAGACGTAAAAGGCGTTGGAGACGCCACGATAAAAAAACTTCATGACCTTGGCATAAACAACGTGTTCGAGGTCTTTTCATTTTTGCCGAGAAAATACGTGGATTTGCAAAGTCCGATAAAAGTGCTTGACGCGCAAGTCGGTCAATTATCCTTGTTCGAAGGCAGAGTGGAAAAGGTTTCGCAAGTCTCCATGCGCGGTAAAAAAAGTTTCTACGTCACGTTTTCCGACGAACTAGACGACAACAGAATTTTCTTCAAGGCAATGTTTTACAACATGCCGTTTTTGCACGACACGTTTGAAACTGGGCAGAGATACAGATTGCTTGCAAGGCTTTCAAAAGACGTCGGTGTTCTGTCGGTAGTCAACCCGTCGCTTGAAAAAATCGAGAAAATCTCTAAACTCAACGGCATATATACGGTGTATCCTTTGCGAGGCGTGTTCGGACAAAACGCATACAAGAATATAGTCTATTCTGCGCTCGACACACTCAAAAACGTAAAGTATGACGATTCCGCCTTGTCTAAAGTCAGCAAAGATCTTGCGACTTGTTTTGAACTTGCACATCGCCCCGACAACGTTCAGACGGTAGAAAGAGCGGTGAATGCGCTTGCTTCGATTGATATTGCGATTATGTTGTCTATATACAGAAAACTTGGTGACAATTCGCAAAAATCAAGAAATGTATTCTATAATTTCTCGAATTTTAGAATAGTTAACTTTGAAAAAGCACTCGGTTTTGCGCCAACAATAACACAAACGCAAGCGTTTGAAGACATAATGCAAGACTTGACTTCTCCGTTTAATATGTCGAGAATAGTCAGCGGTGACGTCGGAAGCGGCAAAACCGCCGTTGCGTTTTTTGCAATGTATTTGTGTGCTTTTGCCCATAAACAATGCGCTCTTATGGCCCCGACGGAAATTCTTGCAAAACAACATGCGGAAAAATTTGCAAAGATTGCGAATGCGCTCGGCATAAATTTCGCATTGCTTACAAGTTCGACAACGACTAGTGAGAGAAGACGCATTTTGTCGGGACTGAAAGACGGCTCTGTCGATTGCATAATCGGCACGAATTCTATCGTTTCCGACGACGTCGAATACAAAAATTTATCCCTTGCAATAATAGACGAACAACATCGTTTCGGCGTGAACGACAGGGCAAAACTCGAAAAGAAAGGGGCGTGCGACGTTTTAAGTCTCACTGCAACACCCATTCCGCGTTCTATGGCGTTGACGTTTTACGACGATATTGCCATTTCGCGCATAGAAAAGAGAGAAAACGCAAAAACCAACGTAAAAACGACTGTTACGAGTGATATAGACGACGCTATTAAAAGAATTGTAGATAGTTTGAAAAACGGAAAACAAGCATTTATCGTTTGCCCGTCGATAGTTGACGCAGAAGGCAACGATTTAATGTCAATCGAAAGTTTTATGCGCGATTATGGCGGTTATTTCGACGGCTTTGCATGCTCCGTAATGCACGGAAAACTCTCAAACGACGAAAAAGAAGCCGCAATGCGTGATTTTTCAATCGGAAAAACAAGACTTTTGGTTGCGACGACGGTTATTGAAGTGGGAATTGACACAAAGGCAAGCGAAATCCTGATACTGAACGCCGACCGCTTCGGGCTTGCGTCCTTGCATCAGTTGCGCGGAAGAGTAGGTCGAGACGGCTCGCCTGCAAATTGCATACTTTATTCTTCGAACAAAGGCGAAAAGGCTATCGAACGTTTGTCCACGCTTGAGAAGAGCAACGACGGTCAATATCTCGCCGAAGTCGATTTTTCGATGCGCGGTGCAGGCGATTTTATCGGCACGAAACAAAGCGGCATATCCGTTACCCCCATCTTCGGCTTGCAAATGAACGGGGAAGTGCTCAAAAACGCAAAATCTTATGCCGACGGATTGTCAAACCTTTCGCTAAACGAACTTCTTGCACTCACGCATTACTCTCGCACGAAAGTCGACGATTTTATCGATAAAATCGAAAAAGTGACGATAAACAGTTAAAATCTTAATAAAATCTAAATTTTTCTGTTGCTATATAGTTGTATATTGACATTTTTTCAAATAATTGTATAATATAATCACAATGGTGGTGCAGTATTCTAGTCAGATCTCACCGACTCGGAGGCGGGGGTAAAATATCGCCGAAGGGCATATCGATGAAGTTTCTGGTGACGGCTTCTTTTGCCCAAATTGGGGCTGTTGCTGGGAGTTAAGGATTTTGGGCGGCTTGCAACGGCATGCAAATCCCGTACCAATCTCCGTGGAGACCCAACTCGGTGGATCGGCGTAACATCGGTCTACTGACTGGGGTGAAACCTGATATGCGGTGTGTAAAAATGCTGTGTACAGTGTAGCCTGCTTTGAGTGACGTGCAGGGAATCGGGAACCACGCCTTTTCGTATGGCCAATACGCGACGGTGATTGCCCGATGAAATCCACGCTGCAAAAAAAGATAAGGGCGGGCGGGATCTGTCAAGGAAATCTTCTAGACTGTTCAATCGAGACAGCGTGGGGATTATAGTGTGCTCTAAGTGGCGATTCGGTTTCTCTTTGAGATGCGTCGAGTGATAGGAAACTTCTCGGACGGCGACGACGAGTTTCGATGCAGGGAAAACCTACCGAACCTATGGCGCAAGGTTTACCCATGTTGTTGCCACCATTCTATCTTAACTACAATTTTGAGGTGCTTTGTGCAAAATCAATCTCAAAACGAAGCGGACGCTTCAAATATATCTTCTCAAAAACCGTCACCCGATTCGTCTGACGGTTTATCGAATTTCCAAGAAAACCAAACTCAATCCGAAAAATCAAACGACACCCGGTGCAATGGCGTTTCTTCTTTTGCTCAAAACAGTGAAAATAATGATTTGAGTGCGATAGATACTCAAAAAAACGTTTCGATTGAAAAAGTATCCGCAAGCGTTGCGACGCAGAAACAAAAAAGCGCAAAAGATCAAGACGCCGACAAAAAGAAAAAGCCCGTCAAGAAAAAACGCAATCTCTGGTGGATAAGGGCAACGGTAATTTCGCTCGTTTTATCCGCATTTTTCTCGTATATCAGCAATCTCGTAGAAAACGCAGATCAACTTATTATCGTTATCGTGCTGCTTGCGTTCCTGATTATTTCAGGTATCGTCTTTGACGCAATCGGCGTTGCGGTCACTTCATGCGACGTAACACCGATAATATCTATGGCTTCGCGCAAAGTGTACGGGGCAAAAACCGCGCTTAATCTCGTGAAAAACAGCGATACCGTGTCAAGCGTATGCAACGACATAATCGGCGATATTTTCAGCATTATATCCGGTGCATGTTCTGCGGCTCTCGTCGTTAAAATCACCATGCAACTCACTGAAACGTGGCAAATCGTGCTTTCTATCGCCGTTTCGGCAATAGTATCCGCACTCACAATCGGCGGAAAAGCGTTTATGAAGAGAATCGCAATAAGCAACTCAAAGGATTTTGTCATGTTCGTTGCACGAGTTATTGCGATATTCTCAAAAGACGAGCGCAAAATCAGACAGAAAGAAAAAACAGCGAAACAAGAGTTGAAAGCGCACGAACAAAGCGCCGAAAACAATAAATCCGACAAACATCAGGACTTCAAGGTTGAAAGTGTGTCATCCAAGCAACAGAAAACCGATAAAAAACAAAAATCGCAAGGCGACAAACAATAATGCGTCTCGACAAATATCTTCAAACGAAATACAACCTAAAATCACGCACCTACGCCGAAAATCTTGTGAAGACGGGGTGCGTTTCGGTTGACGGAAAAATTGCGGATAAAACTTCGCTTGACGTTGACGAGAAAAACGTTATCGAAATAAAAAAAGACGACGGTTACGCATCGCAAGGCGCATTCAAACTCGAAAAAGCCTTTGAAGATTTTTCTATCGACGTACAAGGTAAAATTTGTGCGGATATCGGTTGCTCAAACGGCGGATTTACGGATTGTTTGCTTCGCCACGGAGCAGAGCGTGTTATTGCGGTTGACGTTGCCGAATGCGCATTGCCCGACAATCTCCTAAATAGCGGTAAGGTCGATTTTCTTCGTGCAAACGCCCGCGAGTTGCCGCCTGACTTTCCTGCAGTCGATTTTCTTTGCAGTGATTTGAGTTTCATATCACTTGAATATGTTTTGGGCGAGATGTATCGAGTATTGAAATACGGCGGTGAAGGCGTTGTGCTTATCAAGCCGCAATTTGAACTCGAACGATCGGCACTCAACAAAAGCGGTATAGTCACCGACGAAAAACTCCGCAAGCGTGCAATCGAGAAAGTGCGTTCGTTTGCAATCTCCGTCGGCTTTGAAATCCTAGGCTTGACAACATCTCCCATACGATACGAGTATAAAAACGTGGAATATCTCTTATATCTCAAAAAGTCTCAAAATACCACTGAATAGTGCTTTTATATTATATGATATATTTTAATTTGACTAAAATTGTCATTTATATTTAATACAAAAGCGACCGTGTGGTCGCTTTTTATATATGACTTCGATTTGTGATTTTTGCGATAGTTTTGATTTGCAAAGTGAAGTGTAATTGAAATTATTTTTGCCGAGTATCGGCAGATTGGGCATTGTCGCTTGTTTTGTCCGTTGCATTGTCAGTTGCGTTGTCCGCTGTGGTTGCGTCGGCGTTGCTTTCGTTTGCGGCGTCGGACGAATTTTCGCTGTCACTGCTTGTTTTATCCTTGCCTTTCTTTGACTTTTTCTTCTTTTTGTCCTTGCTGTCGGTATCCGCATTTTGACCGTTCTTGGCTTTTGCAGGGACGAGCGGTTCTTTGCTCTTTTTGTTCTTTGCCGTGACGATTATGACCAAAATAATGATTGCCAAAACGATACCCGACATTGCGGATACGAGTTTCGTTGCAAATTCTGTTATGCTCAAAAGTTGATACATCATACTTTTATTATACATTTTGACGATAATATGTCAACTCTATCCTTCAAAATACGACGTTCAATCGCACAAAATGATGAATAATCTTCAATAACGACATGCGTAATATATGAAAGTAGATTCGTATTTCTGCATATTTTGCAAATTTTATGCAATTTTTATAAACAAAAATGCCATTATGCTTGAATATTCATTTTGTTTGATGTATAATGCATATACATTATGAAAAAGAAACTTGCAGTCATCACAAAAGCGGAAATGAAAACAAGCGACATACGCGCTCACGTGCTTGCCGACATCGATAGAGACGGCGGTTTTTCTTTGTCCGTTCTCGATGACGCGTCTCAAATCACCGACGAAGACGAAGTGTTGGTTTTCGGCGGAGACGGCACGGTTCTTGAAGTCGTAAGAGCGATTGCCGACAAGAATATTCCTTTGCTTTGCGTAAACCTTGGCAATCTCGGTTTTTTGGCGGAATACGAAAAAGACGTCGATTCGCAATCTGTGATATACGCGTTGAAATCTTCCGATTTGACCGAAAGAATGCTTCTTTGCGTGAAGTCTTCGAGCGGAATTTCCGAACGTGCGCTCAACGAGGTTGTGATTCGTTCGCTTTCGTCACGTCCCATATACGTTGACGTGTACGTAGACGGCAAATTTGTCGATTCATACCACAGCGACGGAGCAATAGTTTCGTCTCCGACCGGTTCGACGGCATATTCGTTGTCGGCGGGCGGTCCGATTCTCGCGCCGAACGTGTATGCGTTTGTGATAAACCCGATTTGCGCACACTCTTTGCATTCCCGTCCGTTGGTTGTCGGTGCGGATTCCAAAGTGGAACTCAAAGTTAAAGGTGATTGTGCCTGCGTTTGCGTTGACGGCAACAGCACGTATACGCTTGAAAAAGGCGGAGTCGTAACCGTCGAAAAATCTTCAAAAACGGCAAAATTCGTCCGCTCAGGCGAAGACGATTTTTATAAAAAACTACTTCAAAAGATGAACAGGTGGGGCACTACAGAGTGCACCGAAGGATAAGGTGACTATTATGGCCAGAGCAAATCGTCAACTCAAGATTTTGGACATCATTTCCAAACACGACATTGACACTCAAGAAGAACTCGTCGATTATTTGCGCAGCGAAGGTTTCAACGTTACGCAAGCGACCGTTTCGCGCGACATCAAGGATATGGGAATTATCAAAACCCTTTCCGCAGACGGCAGACATTATAAATACGCCGCGCAACAGACCAAAGAAACGTCGGCTGCAGACAAATATCTCAATATGTTCAAAAACACCGTTATCTCTATCAAGAGTTCGGGCAATTTGATTGTCTTGAGAACGGAAATCGGCAGTGCAGGTCCTGCGGCGGAACTCATCGACAAACTTTCCTACGACGAAGTTCTCGGCGTTGTTGCAGGCGACAATACAATTTTCGTTGCGGTGGACGGCATCGAACACGTTGACACCATTCGCAGACGTCTCGAAGACCTTCTCGAAGCAAATCGCATTTACAACTGATAATTTTTTCGATATATGTTAGCACAACTGACAATTGAAAACATTGCGCTCATCGACAAGTTGGAGTTGGAACTCAAAAACGGCTTGAACATTCTGAGCGGTGAAACGGGTGCGGGCAAGTCTATCATCATAGACTCGCTCAATTTCGTATTGGGCGAGCGCGCCGACAAGTCGCTTATTCGCTATGGCACGGACCACGCGATCGTTCAGGCAGTGTTTGAAGATTATCTCAATCCGTCGGTTTCGGCATATCTCGACGATATCGGTGTCGAGTGTGAAGACGTTCTTATCATTCGCAGAAAAATGAGCGTTGACGGAAAAAACGAATGCAGAATAAACGGCAGAATTTCAACCTTGTCTATTCTGAAAGGTCTCACGGAACTGCTCGTAGACATTCACGGTCAACACGAACATCAGTCGCTGCTTAAAAGCGCAAATCATATAAAACTGCTTGACGATATAGGCGCGGCAAAAATCGCAAAAGTGAAAGAAGACGTGGCAAACTATCACGCCGAATACGTATCTTTGAAGCGTGAATTGTCGCGTTTCGGTGACGAGAGCGAAAGAGAAAGGAAACTCGACATTCTCACTTTTCAAATTGACGAAATCGAAAAGGCGGACGTAAAAGACGGTGAGGAAGACGAACTTCTTCAAGCACGCAAACGTATTCGCAACATGGAGAAAATCCTTTCCGCACTCGGTGATGCAAAGAATACGCTTGACGGATACGATTCAAACTCCGTGAGTGCATCGATAAAGAATTCTTCGTCGCTTCTCGGAACTATATCTGCATACGACGACAGTATCGGCCCGCTTATCGACAGGCTCGACGATGCCAAGATCGAGATAAAAGACATCGCCGACACGTTGTCCGATATGCTTGAAAAACTCGACTTTGACGCCAGAAGCGCAGAAAAAATCGAAGAAAGACTCGAAGTCGTGCGCAACATATTGCACAAATACGGCGGAAACTTTGAAAATCTGCAAAGATTCTACGAAGATGCAAAGAAAGAAGCGGAATTGCTATCGGGGGCGGCACAAACGGTTGAAGAACTGCAAGGCAGAATAGAGACCGCAAAGAAAAATCTCGAAAAATCCGCACAAAAACTCACCGAACTTCGCAAAGAAGTTGCGGAGAAGTTTGAAAAAGATATAACGAGAGAACTTCGCGATCTCGGTATGGGCGGTTCGACCTTCAAAGTGGATTTTGTCACCACAGACGACGTTGATCAAATATCCGCTAACGGCGCAGACACGATAGAATTTTTGTTCTCGGCAAACGTCGGAGAACCGATGAAACCGCTTGCGAAGATAATTTCGGGCGGTGAAATGTCGAGATTTATGCTTGCGTTCAAAAATATCGTTGCAGGAGTGGACGGCATCGGGACTATGGTGTTCGACGAGATCGACACGGGCATATCCGGCAATATTTCGGCAGTCGTATCCGAGAAGATGTGCAATATATCACGTGACAGGCAGGTTATTGCGGTTACTCACATGCCGAGCCTTGCCGCAATGGCTGACAATCATTATCTAATTGCAAAATCAACGGAGAACGGCAAAACTCTCACGCATATCAATTTGCTCGAAGACGACACCGACGAAGTGGCAAGACTTATCGGCGGCAACGATTATTCGCAGTTTGCAGTGCCGCACGCAAAAGAAATGAAAGCGTGGGCAGATAGATACAAAAAGTCTATTGCAAAATAAGCCCTATATGAAAGATACAAAAAATCTCTTGCGCAAGAAAAATCGATTTCTTCTAAACTAAAACATAAAAAGCGGCATTCTATTCAATCGGAATGCCGCTTTTATATATAAAACTTTACATCAAATATATAGTTTATCTAGCAAAAATTTTGAAACAAAAACATATTTGTGGATTGAAAAAGGATGCTTATGTGGTTAAAAAAATTCTAATGGAATTGAAAAACGAATGTTTAGAGGGGTGAAAAAAAATGCTTATTGAATTGAAAAAGGAAGGTTCTTGCGCCTTCCTTTTTCATGTGCGAGATTAGTCTGTAAGCCGAGTTCTGTATTGGACGGTCATCTATCTAGAACGTACGTTTCCGCACGTTTCAAGCGAAGTGGGGAGTTTGCGGGCCACTTTTCGTACTCCCGTTCTTGCATCGAGTGGGGTTTACATCGCGCATTGTCGCCAAATTGCGGGTGAGCTCTTACCTCGCCTTTCCATCCTTACCGCTTGCGCGGCGGTTTCTTTCTGTTGCACTGTCCTTGAAGTCGCCTTCACCGGGAGTTACCCGGCACTCTTGCCCTGTGATGCTCGGACTTTCCTCAAATATTTCATGCGACCGTCTGGCTATCTCGCAAGAAAATTAAAGCACAAATCGAAAAATAAAGCAATCAAAAACGCAAATTTGCGGCAAAAAGCGCAATATAGATTGAAAACTTGCCGTTTTGGCAACAATTTTGTCATGGTGTACGCAATAACTGCAATCGTTCTCGTTTTTTTCATAGTGCTTTACGCGCTTACGCGCACGAAAGAACGCGATCGATTTGCGATTTTCATATCCGACAATGATTTTAACGAAGAAGCAAAGAAATTTGTCAGAAGTATGCCGCTTCCCAAAGGTAGCGCAACGCAAAACGCCAAAAAGTATTTGCGCGGTATCTCGTTTTGCAGATTTTTGCTTAAACGAAAAAAGTATAGGGGAATATTCGACGATTTTTTGCAAGACGAAAACCCGGTGCAGATTCTGAAAAAAGTCGATTTCGAAAAATTGTGTGATTTGCCGTCTGTCGAGAATAAAGCGCGTGCAACGATGATTGCGTCGTTTTGTCTCTCGTCCGACAGATTTATTTTTGACGAAAACAGGGTACAAACGGCAGTTGAACGGCACAACGAGTTTAGAACGCTTACTTTTCTTGAAATTATGTCAATGAAACAGGCGTTTTTGTACGTTCTGCTTGAAAAATTGTATTTTATATACGAAGATTTGCATACGATTGCGAAAGTTATGAAAATCGCAAGCAAATACGTCGGCGACGAAGGTTTGAGCGCAACGAATAAGAAGTTTTCAAAGTATTCGAAGTCAAAACTGTTTTTGAGCCTTTGCGCGATAGAAGCAAATTATTCGGTATCGGCAGGACTAAACGACGTCGTTTCCGTCATAGACAAATTGTATTCGACGTATGTAAACGTCTTGACGTCTATAACCGACGTTCTCAATTACGACTTTTCAAGACTTTATTCTCCACTTGAAATTCTCGATAAATTCCCGAACTTTTCAAATGCGAAAGAGAAGTGCAAGATAAATTTTTTATCTCTGCTTTCGAAACTCAGCGACAAGGAAAATATTGATGAATTTATGTATACCATACGCCTTGAAAAATACGTTGACACCGCAAGTTCGGGACACGCACGAGTGAAGAGAATGGCAGTGTTTGGCAAATTTTTCGCGGCGTTTTCGCAATCGGAAGACACGTCACTTTTGGGCGCGGCATTACGTTCCGATTTGCTAATGAATTTATATTTCGGAGATAATAAAAAGTCAAAATCAATTGATAGTATTTCAAAAATCATCGATTTTGAGAATACTTTTGAGCCAATTTACAAATTTTCACCTATGAATTTCGGCATTTCTACAGCGAACGGAATTTTGCATTTATCTCCGCATCTTCCCGCAGGCGTGAATTCGGCGGACGTAACTTTTTGCGAAAACGGGGTAAATTATGATTTGCATATCTGCCGCGGAGAAAAAAGAGAGATATATCTCAACGACACAAAGATAGAAGGCACGAGTTATATCAGGCTTCCGAAAATTCATGCGCGATTTACGGTTGTTGTAGAATAACACTTAAATTGCAGTTGATTTTTCTTATTTGCACTGTTTTGGGACGAAACTCGCCCCTTTTTGCGTTTTGCGATTGACTTATTCGGTTTATATTGATATCATAGTTTTTAGTATTTTATTCGTATGCGCGTATATGCGCATAGGCACAAATAGGAGTAATTTATGAAAGAGAAGATGGACAACATCAAAATCGCCGCTCTCGAGATGATCGAAAAGGCGACGACAAGCCACGAGCTTGCCGACGTCAGAGTCAAATATCTCGGAAAAAGCGGTGAAATCTCCCTTCTTATGAGAGATATGGCAAACGTCCCGAAAGAAGAACGTCCGAATATGGGCAAAATGGTCAACGAATTGAGAAACGCCGTTGAAAGCGTGCTCAACGAAAAGACCGCAAAAATCGAGCAGGAAGAGAAACTCGCTCGTCTCAAAGCGGAAGAAATCGACGTAACTTTGCCGTCCGGCGCAAAGGAACTCGGCACTCTTCATCCGCTCACTCTCATCACTCGCGAACTAATCGATATTTTCACGAGCATGGGATTTTCGGTTGCCGAAGGTCCCGAAATCGAAAGCGACCTTTACAATTTCCAACTTCTCAACGTCCCGAAAGACCACCCGGCACGCGATATGCAAGACACGTTCTACGTCAACGACAACATCGTTTTGCGCACGCAAACATCGGCGGTGCAGGCGCGTATTATGCAAAAGCAACAACCGCCTATCCGTATAATATCTCCCGGCAAAGTTTACAGAAGCGACGACGACGCGTCACACAGCCCGATTTTCAATCAGTTTGAAGGACTTGCAATCGACAAGCATATCACCATGGGCGACTTGCAGGGTTGCTTGCAGACTTTTGCGGAAAAACTCTTCTCAAAGGATACGAAAGTGCGTTTGCGTCCGTCATATTTTCCGTTCACAGAGCCATCCGTCGAAGTTGACGTGACTTGCTCTATGTGTCACGGCAAAGGCTGCAGAGTGTGCAAAGGCACAGGTTGGGTCGAAATTCTCGGCGCAGGCATCGTCAATCCCGCGGTTCTCGATATGTGCGGTATAGACAGCAGTGTATACAGCGGCTTTGCATTCGGTTTCGGCATCGACCGTATCGCAATGATAAAATACGGCATTCCGAACATAAAATTGCTCTACGAAAACGACGTACGTTTTCTCAAACAATTCAACTAAGGGGGATATGAAAAATGCTAGTTCCAATTTCATGGCTCAAAGATTACGTTGAAGTGGAAGTATCTCCCGAAACGCTTTCTAAAAAACTCGTAGCAATCGGCTTCGAAGTCGAAGACATTATATATCAAAACAAACAAGCGACGTCCGTTGTCGTCGGCAAAATCGTAAATGTCGAAAAGCATCCCAACGCCGACCGTTTGCGCGTCACGCAAATCGACATCGGATCAAAAACCATACAAGTTGTCACCAACGTGCCCGTTGTGGGCGGCGAGACCATCGCAGTTGCGCTTGACGGAGCAAACCTTGCGGACGGACACAAAATCGTCAAAGGCGAACTGCGCGGCGTGCTTTCGGAAGGTATGCTTTGCGGACTTGAAGAAGTCGGTGTGACAGAAGACGACGTGCAAAATCAAAAAACGGGTGACATCATCCGCTTCGAAGACGGCACGACGCTCGGTATGAACGCTCTTGACGCGCTCGGATTCAACGACGTGATTCTCGACGTATCCGTCACGGCAAACAGACCCGATTGCAACAGTATTTACAAAATGGCAAAAGAAGTCGCAGTCGCGCTCAAAACTTCTTGCAGAGAACCCGAAATCGATTATAAAACCGTTGGCGGAAGTGTGAACGACATGATTTCCGTTGACGTTAAAAACCAAACCCTTTGTCCGAGATACATGGCGGCAGGCGTGAAAAACATCAAGGTTTTCCCGTCTTCGCAAAAGATAAAATCGAGATTGAGAGCGGTGGGCATCAGACCTATCAACAACATCGTCGATATCACCAACTACGTTCTCACCGAAATCGGACAACCGATGCACTCGTTTGACAAGCGCGAGCTCGAAGGCGGTCAAATCGTCGTTCGCAACGCAAACGAAGGGGAAACAATCGTCACTCTCGACGGGAAAGAAAACAAACTCAATCCGAGTATGCTCGTGATTTGCGACAGTGTACGTCCTGTTGCGGTTGCAGGCGTTATGGGCGGTGAAAACAGCGGCATAAAGGACGATACGACCGAAGTCGTGTTTGAATCGGCAAAATTTGCGCGCGACAACGTCAGACGCACGTCCCGTGCGCTCAATCTTCGCTCGGATAGCTCCGCAAGATACGAAAAGGGCATTGACTTCGCATCTCAGGAATACGGCTTGAAGCGTGCGCTCACTCTCGTTTATCAATCGGGAAGCGGCGACATCGTAGACGGTCTTGTCGACGTCAAAGTCGATTATCAAAAGGTGAGAGAAATCAAGTTCACCACCAAAAAACTTCAGGAAATTCTTGGCTGCAAAGTGCCGAAGAATACGCTTATAACCATTCTCGAAAGACTCGGAATCGAAGTTGTGGAAGGCGATAAATGCCTTATCGCAAAGGTGAAAGAAGACAGAGAAGACATCGTCGGCGTCAACGACATTGCAGAAGAGTTTATCAGAGTTTACGGCTATTCGCACATCAAGCCGACTCTCTTTGAATATGCATCGCTCACGAAAGGCGGCATCGGTGACAGAATGAAATTCTCAAATCTTGTCAAAGACACGCTCTCGGCATGCGGATTATCGGAGAGCGTCACCTATTCGTTCACGTCTCCGAAATTCGTTTCTCAACTCAAACTCGAGCAAAACGATTCGGCACGCAACGCAATCAAACTCGTAAACCCGCTCGGCGAAGCACTCAGCGTAATGCGCACGACGCTCACGCACAGCATGATAGAAACGCTTGCATACAACATCACGCACTTCAACAAGGCGGCAAAACTCTTTGAAATCGCAAACGTTTATCTTCCTAAATCCCTTCCGCTCGAAGAACTTCCGACGGAAGAACAAAGACTTTGCATCGGTATGTACGGCGAAGACGTGGAATTCTTCACGCTCAAAGGCGCACTTGAAAGAACGTTTGAAGCATTGCACCTTGACGTGAAATACGAACGCTCGAA
>CAVKIG010000003.1:20032-28020 GCA_963656415.1 bacterium
GGGTAGAAGCGCGGAAGTGATTGTAAACGGCAATTCGGTCGGATTCCTTGGCGAAATTCATCCCGACGTTGCAGACAATTACGGCGTTGACGTACGCTTGTACGTTGCGGAAATCTCACTCGACGCGATATTCAGCGACAAATTGCTTGACAAGAAGAAATACGTTGCGTTCTCAAAATTCCCGAACATCGAACGAGATCTTGCAGTCGTCGTCAACGAAGACGTACTTGCAGGCGATATGATAGGAGCGGTGAAAGACGCAAAAATCAAACATCTTTGCGATGCGAAAGTGTTCGACACATACAAGAGCGATCAAATCGGAAAAGGCAAGAAGAGCGTTGCAATGAGTTTCTCGTTCGCATCTTTGGAACGTACGCTCACCGACGACGAAATCGCAACGGAAATGGCTCGCATTCTCAACGTACTTAAACGCAAAGTCGGAGCGAAAATAAGATAACTGCAACCTTTGCAAGCGGAATACGATGAAAAAAATATATTCCGCTTTTGCAAAAGTACGTGTGTGTTTTATCGTGAAATTCGACTAAACAGTGAATTAAAGCGATAAAAAACAATATTATATCATTTGATATAAAACAAAATAGCATACGGAATCGTACCGTTGCAAAATCAAAAGGATAACTCGTGCAACGATGCGGTTGAATAAAGAATTATGTTCGATCAAAAAAGTCTGAATACACTCGAATATCCGAAAATTCTCGAACGACTTTCGCAATTCGCTCAATCGCAAGGCGGAAAAGCAAAGGCGAAATCTCTCGTGCCGTTTGAAACCATATCTCAGGCAAAAGACGCGCTTGACGAAACGGCGGAAGCGGACAGAGTCCTTTTCGAGTACTCCGTATCGCCGTCATTTGCAGTCGACGATTTGTCGGAAATACTCGTAAAAGCGCAGAAAGGTTCGGTGCTGTCAATTCCCGAAATTATGAAAGTCGGCAGGTCTTTACGCTGTGCAAAACGCCTTAAAAAGACTATTCTCGAAGTGAAAGATTGCCCGATTCTTCTCGATATGGCGACGAGACTCTACGAAAACGAGCCTTTGGAAGACAAAATCTTCGCTTCTTTTCTTAGCGAAACGGAAGTCGCAGACAACGCAACGAATGAACTCAGACAGATAAGAATCCGTATTCGCAAGCTCAACGACAACGTGAGAAGCAAATTGCAACTTTTCATCACTTCGCCGCAATATTCCAAGTATTTGCAGGACAGTATTATCACAATGCGCGGCGACAGATACGTCATTCCCGTTAAAAGCGATTGCAAAGGCACGATCCCCGGGCTTGTACACGATCAATCCGCATCGGGATCAACGCTTTTTGTAGAACCGATGCAAATTGTGGAACTCAACAACGAATTGAAAGTCGAACTCGTCAACGAGCAGATGGAAATCGAGCGCATATTGCGCAATTTTTCCGAAATCATTAGGGGAAGCGCGGACAACATAACCTGGTCGTACGAAATCATCGTCGATATGGATATGATTTTTGCAAAAGGGCAACTCGCACGCGAATATAAGGCTGTGAGACCTACGCTGAACGACGACGGCGTAATTCATATCCTTGCCGGCAGACATCCGCTTATCGACCAACATAAAGTCGTTCCAGTTTCGCTCTCACTTGAAAAAGACGAAAAACTGTTTTTGATAACCGGTCCGAACACGGGCGGAAAAACTGTCACGCTTAAACTCGTCGGTTTGTTCACGCTTATGGCAATGAGCGGTCTCTATATCCCGGCAAAACAGGCGGATTTGTCAATATTTGACGGCGTATACAGCGACATTGGAGACGAACAAAGCATAGAGCAGAGTTTGTCGACGTTCTCGTCTCATATCCGCAACACGATATCCATTCTTGACGTAATCACGGACAAATCACTCGTTCTTTTCGACGAACTCGGCGCTGGCACAGACCCCGGCGAAGGCGCGGCGCTTGCCGTAAGCATCGCACAGCATCTTATAAAAGTCGGTTGCAAGTCGTTCGTCACGTCGCACTTCAATGATTTGAAAGAATTCGCGCTTGTAACGAAAGGCGTCGTTGCCGCGTCTATGGAGTTTAACGCCGAGACTTTTTGTCCGACGTACAAACTCGTTATGGGCGCGATCGGCTCGTCAAACGCTTTGGCGATTGCAAAGAAACTCGGCTTATCCGATGAAATCATCGACAACGCAAAGAGCAAAATCTCTCTTGAAAAACGCCAGTTCGACAGCGTTTTGACCGCTGCGGAGCAAACGCGTATGAAAGCGGCCGAACTCGTGAGCGAAGCGTCCATAGACAGAGAAAATGCGGCAAAAGCATTGAAAGACGCGGAAGCGGAGAAAAAACGCATTGCCGAAAAACGCGAAAAACTTGACGAGAGTATCCGCAAAGAAACGAAACGCCTCATCGAAAACAGCGTTGAAGAAGCAAACGACGTTCTTGAACAGATAAAAGAAATTCTGTCAAAACCGCAAATCGAAGACAAAGATTTATTCGACGCGAGAAAACTCAAAAAGAAACTTGAAAATCTTCAGGCCGAATACGAGCAGGAAGCAGTCGTCGAAGACGTAAGAGACGATTCGCCGCTTCATATCGGTGACAACGTTTTTGTCAAATCCTTGCAAAAGAAAGGTAAACTGGTTGCGATAAATCAGCGCGGTGAAGCGCAGGTTTCGTTTGGAAAACTCACGACAAAAGTCAAAAAAGACGACTATTACAAGGTGAAATGATGGTTGCGCAGTACTCATGTTCGGTTGACCTCGAAGTGCCGAAAAACAAAAAAATCATGCAATGGGCTGGAATATTTGCCATTTTGTTCTCGCTCGGCTTTATTATGCTCAGCGTGTTTTACAGTTGGTATTTCATGATTGCTTTTGCATTTTTCTTTGCGGGCGGAGTCGTAAACCTTCATTTTTACAACGACGTAAAAAAAGAGTATTTGTACGAATTGTCCGAAACTCGACTTACAATCGTAGGAAAGGACGTTGTCAATCGTCAAAAACGCCTTGCAAGTATATTGCTAAAAGACGTGACGGAGTTTAGAATTCTGACAGACACGAGCGACAGACTTGACGGACTGTTTTGCCAAAACGCATACGACGCAGGCGTTTATTCTCTGACTTTCAACTCCGAAGGAATGAAAAAGACGGTTGCGTTTATGCCCGACGACTATATGATCGCGCTTTTGAACGAACATCTAAGTTTGCAAAATAAACAACAAACCTAAAACAAAAAGTGTTTGAAATCTCTTTTGATAAAGGATTGCGAAGCCGAACCGACAAAAAAACACTCGATAAATCATCGAAAGAAAGAATATGAACAAACTTATATATCTTGACAACGCCGCAACGACGAGAATATATCCCGAAGTCGCCGACTTAATTGCGGAAGAAAGCAAAAACGATTTTTTCAATCCGTCGGCATTATACAAGCCGTCGGTTGCGTTGTCCGTTAAAATCAAAAACGCAAGGGAAAGCATCAAGTCCGCTTTGCACGCGGGCGACGGAGAGTTGTATTTCACGTCGGGCGGAAGCGAAGGAGACAACACCGCGCTTTTTTGCACCAGAAAGCCAAAGGGAAGTCGTATTATTGTAGGGCTTGGCGAACACGACGCGATAATCAACGGCGCGGCTCAACTTGCACAACAAGGATACGACGTTGAGTATGTGCCGATAAACGCCGACGGAAGCGTCAACGTTGAAGAATTCAAAAATTTGCTTACGCCAAACGTTGCACTTGTGTCGATTATGCACGTCAGCAACGAAACGGGAGCGATAAACGACGTTGCAAGACTTTGCAAACTCACAAAAAAGGTTGCTCCGAACGCAGTTTTTCACAGCGACGGCGTGCAGGCTTTCGGCAAAATCAAAGTCAATCTTCGCGCTCTCGGCGTTGATTTGTACACGATTTCCGCACACAAAATTCACGGGCCGAAAGGTATCGGCGCGCTTTACGTCAAAAAAGGCACGCCTATCAAACCGCTTATCTACGGTGGCGGACAGGAAAAAGGGTTCCGCTCCGGGACGGAAAACGCACCGAGTATACTCGGCTTTGCAAAAGCGGTTGAAATATGCATGGAAAATTTCGATTCCGATTTTGCAAAAAAAGCCGCTTTCAAAGCGCAACTTAAAGAAAAACTGTTTTCGGAAATCGACGACGTGCAGATAATATCGGGCGATGAAAACTTTGCGCCCAACATATTGACCGTCGCATTCAAAGACGTGCGCGGAGAAGTGCTTCTTCACGATATAGAAGACGACGGCATACTCGTAGGCATCGGCTCGGCATGCTCATCGCATCACGAATCGAGATTCAAATCTCTTCTCGGTCTTGACGAAAACCATAAAGACGGTATAATCCGATTCAGCATATCGTACGAAAACGACGAAAACGACATAGATTTCATAGTCGGAAGAATAAAATCAAGCCTTGAAAAACTGACGGGATACAAACGCGTATAACCAAAGAATTAAGCAAAACATAAGGATAGATAATGGAAAAAGTCATCATCATCAGATACGGAGAGATTTTTCTCAAAGGAAAAAACAGAGATTATTTCGAGAGCCTTCTCATCAAGAACATCAAGCACTCGCTCGGCGATTTGAAATTCGATTTCAAACGCTCGCAAGGCAGATATTTCGTCGAGAATTACGACGTTGACGACGAAGACGAGATAGTAGACAGGCTCAAAAAAGTCTTCGGCATATATTCTTTGTCGGTTGCCTTCAAAGTGGAGACAAAAGCGGAAGGCGGTTTTTGCGATATAAAAGAGTGTTTGAAAGAACTTGCCGTGCGCGCCGAAGAAGATTGCAATCTAAAAGACGCAAAATTCAGAGTCACAGTTAAACGCGCTGATAAAAGAATACCCAAAGCTTCATACGAAATTGCAGGAGAACTCGGCGGAGTCGTGCTCAAATACACGCATTTCAAGGTCGATTTGACGCATTTCGATTACGATTTTTCCGTGGATATTCGCGAAAGCGGCTATTCTTACGTTTTCCTTGACGTAATTATGGGGGCTGGCGGTCTTCCCGTCGGTTGTTCGAGCAAAGGAATGTTGCTATTGTCGGGCGGCATCGATTCTCCCGTTGCGGCATATATGATGGCAAAACGCGGAATGAAACTTTGCGCAATACATTTCTGCTCGCCGCCGTACACGAGCGAACGTGCAAAAGAAAAAGTCATCGAACTTCGCAACATCGTCGAAAAATATGCGACGGATATAAAACTTTATATCGTTCCGTTCACGGAAATACAGATGGAAATTCACAGACTTTGCCCGGCAGAGTTTATGATAACCATTATGCGAAGATTTATGATGCGCATAGCAACGATTGTTGCAAACAGTGCGGAATGCAAAGCAATAATCACAGGCGAAAGTCTCGGTCAAGTCGCGTCACAAACGGTTGAAAGCATGACGTCAACGGAAGATTGCGCAGGGCTTCCGATTTTCCGTCCGCTCGTTGCGTTCGACAAAGAAGAAACGATGAATCTTGCGCGCAAAATCGGCACTTACGAAACGTCGATAGAGCCGTTTGAAGATTGTTGCACGATTTTCCTGCCCAAGAACCCGTCAATTCACCCGAAACTCGACAAGGTCAGAGAAGCGGAAAAGGCAATGGACATCGACGCACTCGTACAAAAAGCAATCGAAGGCATCGAAATCGTCTGACAATTGTTGTTCTAAAAGTTCGGCAAAATAACCACGCGTTATTGCAATTCAAAAGCCCGCATATTGCGGGCTTTTTTAATGTTTTATCCGATTTTTTGATAATAAGTTATTAAAGGTTATGTCTTGTATCGTGATTTATCCAATCAAACCATAGAAATATTTATCTTTCAGTCATAATAAAAATCGCTATAATCGGGATAAACCGTCCTTTCGACTTCCAAATTCACGTTTTGATTGTTTTTTATCGTACATCGCACCTTATATGAGCATGGCGACGGAAAAACCAACATATCGGTGAAACGAATCTTATTGCCGTTGCCGTTTATCACGCAAACAAGTTCTTCGCTGCCAAATTGATTTTTGAACACATGATATTCATATATAGGCTCACTGTCAAAAATCATTTCAACCGTCTTTCCGTCAAGTCGTATATCGAAATCAAAAGAATTTATTTTTTCAAATTCAAACGAAGAAGCAGGCAGTAAATCTTTTGAGAATATGCATTGTTTTCGATATTCTATCGGCGTATTTTCACTTGCAATCATAACAGTTTTGTTCTTCTTGGTCGCATATTCGTCAACGTCGCATAAAATAACGTCGTCAGAATATTCAAAATTTTGTGACAAAGTGTATCTGTCGGCAATCGCTTTCCACACGGCAAGACATTGTTTTGCGGGCAAACCACCGCCTTTTTCATTCATGCCTTTTTCAGAGCCGTGCCATACGACGACGGTATATTCTTGATTGAAACTAGCGCACCAAGCGTCCGAATTGCTCGTATCGTTTCTTTGTGCCGTACCCGTTTTTGCGGCAACCTGAAAGGGCAGTGTCGAAAGCGTTCTTGCAGTACCGTCGTTTACGGTGTCGCAGAGTGCATAAGTCATTATATCGGCAGTGGCTCTTTTAATCACGCAATTAGAAACGTCATTCCGGACAAAAACTTTTCGTGAATCTTTGGAAATAAAGTCAATGAGCGTATCGTCAAATCTATTGCCGCCGCTTGCAAACACCGAATACGCTTTTGCGACTTCATAGGGGGATACACCGTTTGCGGTTGCGCCAAGTGCAAGTGCCATATTTTTGTCAGAGTATTCTATATTTACACCAAAATTAGAAATGTATTGCGCGCTTTTGTCCAATCCGACGTATGACATCGTTTTCAAAGCCACACTATTCATTGATTTTTTAATGCCTTCTTCAATCGTCGTTTCACCGTAGTACTTGTCGTTGAAGTTGCGCGGAGAATAGCCGGAATAGTCAACTTTTTCATCGATGATCGGCGTTGACAACGTCACAAGGTTTTGGTCTATTGCAGGAGCAAATACCGCAATCGGCTTCAACACCGAACCTGCCTGCGCTTTTGTTTCATATGGCACCGAAGAATAACTTGCAATAATTTCATGAGTAAGATTATCGATTACGATTATAGCGCGATTGACATCATCGTTTTCGCGATAATAATCGTCCTTTCCGATTTTCACAATTGCTTTTTGCAAATCCGAGTCGAGATTTGTATATATATCGTATCCCGAATTGTTTAGTTGATATTGAGTTATTCCGAGTTTTTTGCACGCTTCCGCGCCTGCTTTTTTGACGTACGTTGCAAGATAATCGGTGTTTTCTCTTGAAACGTTTACGTTGAGCGGTTGCCCGAGCGCATTGTCATATTCGCTTTCGGACAAATATCCTTCTTTTTGCATCACGGACAAAACAAGATTGCGTCTTTGTTTACAATCGTCGGAATTTGAAAGCGGTGAATACTTTTTCGGATTTTTTACGATACCGGCAAGCGTTGCGCACTCTGCAAGCGACAAATCGCCGACGTCCTTTGAAAAATACAGTTTCCCCGCGTCCTTTACGCCGTATGCTCCGTTGCCGAAATATATCACCGAAAGATACATTGCAAGTATCTCGTCTTTCGTGTACTCTTTTTCCAATTTCTTTGCAATTGCAATCTCTTTCAACTTGCGTTTAACGGTTTTTTCTTGCGTTAGATGCGTGTTTTTGACAAGTTGTTGGGTTATAGTCGACGCACCTTCTTTAACTGATTTTGATTTTGCGTTGCTGACAAGCGCACCGACGATTCGCACGGGGTCGTAACCTTTATGCGAGTAAAATCTCTTATCTTCAAGCGCAACGAACGCGTTTTTCAAATCGGTAGGAATATCTTTGGGAGCAAGGTATGAATCTCCTTGCACGTCGATTTTCTCTCCGAGTGAATCGTAAAAAACAGGAAGCGCGGTTTGCGTCGGCAAAAGGCTTTTGTCGAGATTTACGCCGTTTGCCCACGCTTCGAAAACTCCGACGGAAATGCCGAAGATTAAAAT
>CAVKIG010000003.1:28030-40901 GCA_963656415.1 bacterium
GATTAAAATCGGGAGCGAAAAAAGCGTGATAAGCGTAACAAGCAATATTTTTCTGCGCTTCGTCTTTTTTGAGTCGATAACCGAAACATTTTTTTTGTTTTGAGATTTTTTCATACAAATTATTATTGTTTTATCTTTATTTTTTATGTATAATAATTTATCAAGGAAATAAACGCGTGCGCTCGCGCACGCATACACGATATAAAGCGTAACTTATAGACAACGCAAAGGAAGAAAAATGTTTTACAAAATCAACACGTACGGCTGTCAGATGAACGTCCACGAGAGCGAAAAAATCGCGGGCATACTTGAAAAAATGGGATATACAGATTGCCCTGAAGGCGAAAATGCCGACGTAATAGTTTTCAATACGTGCTGCATAAGAGACACCGCAGAACGTCGTGCACTCGGCAATATCGGAGTGACAAAAGCGGAAAAGAAACGCAATCCGAATCTCATTCTCGCGGTCGTAGGTTGTATGCCGCAACAAGACGGCGTTGCCGAAAGCCTGAAAGAAAAATATCCGTACGTCGACATCGTTCTCGGCACGAGAAACATATCCGAACTGGAAGACGAAATCGTAAAAGTGAAGGCTGCTCGCGCAAAAGTCAAAAAACGCGGAGATAAGAAATATCGCTGCTACGACGTAGTTCAGCCCGAAAACTATCTTGAAATCGACGAAAATACGCCGCAAACGAGAACGAGTTTTCCTAACGCATGGATAAATATTATTTACGGATGCAACAATTTTTGCACGTATTGCATAGTGCCTTACGTGCGCGGAAGAGAAGTTTCAAGAGACATGCAAAGCGTGCTCGACGAGGTGAAAGATTGCGTAAACAAAGGATATAAAGAGATAACTCTGCTCGGTCAAAACGTCAATTCCTACGGCAATGACGTTGCAGACGAAAAGGTTAATTTTGCAAACTTGCTTCGCGAAATAGACAAAATCGAAGGAAAATTCCGTGTAAGATTTATGACGTCGCACCCGAAAGATTTGTCCGACGACATCATAGACGCGATGGCAAAATCCGATAAAATTTGCTGCAATTTGCATTTGCCAGTACAGGCAGGCTCAGATAAAGTGCTTGCGAATATGAATCGCCGTTACGACAGAGCAAAGTATCTCTCCGTTATCGAAAAATTGCGTGCCGCCATGCCAAACATCGGCATTACGACGGACATTATGGTCGGTTTTCCGACGGAAACGGAAGAAGATTTTCAAGATACGCTCGACTTGGTGGAAAAAGTGCGCTATTCAAATGCGTTTACGTTCATTTATTCGCCAAGAAAGGGTACGCCTGCGGCTAAAATGACGCAAATTCCGTATGCGGTGAAGCAGGACAGAATCGCGCGCCTTATCAAACTTCAGAACAAAATCACGAAAGAAATTTCCGACACCTATATAAACAACGTATACGAAGTGCTTTGCGAAGACGTTGCGCCAAAACACGAAGGTATGGTGTGCGGAAGAACAGAAAGCGGCAGACTCGTCACGTTTGAAGGAACGAAAGACGATATCGGCAAGTTTTTCAACGTTCGCATAGACGTTTCAAGGTCGGCGTCCCTTTTCGGACATAAGGAGTGAAAATGATTATCGACAGAGAAAAACTTTCTCCGATGATGAGAAGGTATTTTGAAATCAAAGAAAACTACAAGGATTGTCTCTTGTTTTTCCGTCTCGGCGACTTTTACGAGATGTTCTTTGACGACGCCGTGACTGCGTCGAGAGTTCTTGATCTCACGCTTACGGGAAGAGATTGCGGACTTGACGAGCGCGCGCCTATGTGCGGAGTTCCGTATCATGCAGTTGACAATTATATAAGAAAACTCATCGAAAACGGCTATCGCGTGGCAATTTGCGAGCAGTTGAGCGACCCTGCGACAAGCAAAGGTCTCGTCGACAGAGACGTCGTGAGAGTGGTGTCAAGCGGCACTGTTATGGAAGAAGACATTCTCGACGAGAAATCTTCAAACTA
The DNA here is from genome assembly GCA_963656415.1 of bacterium. GTDB lineage: Bacteria > Bacillota > Clostridia > Christensenellales > CAG-917 > CAG-475. The sequence goes on from CAVKIG010000003.1 coordinate 30,010, forward strand.
TTTATGCTCGGTTTTTACGAATTCACAAGGTTTCGGCATAGCCTGGGCGGACATTTCGACGGGAGAATTCAACGTTTACGAATACGTCGGCGACAACTCGCTTGATAGGCTTTCAAACCTTCTCGGCAGCATATCTCCGAGCGAGATTATATGCAACGACGATTTTGTCGGCAAATATCAGAAAGTGCAGTATTTCGTATCGTCGGACAAACGCGCAAGATGTTACCACGATTTTGCATACTCGCTCTCGGCGGCAACGAAACGCATTTGTTCGTCGTTCAAAATCACGTCGCTGTCGGTGTTCGAACTCGACGACAAAAACAACGCCGTATGCGCAGCGGGCGGACTTCTCGAATATCTTGCTCAAACTCAAAAGCGTTCGCTCGGACAACTCGGCAAAATCACGTTTTTGCACAACAAATCGTTCATGATGCTCGACACTGCAACGCGTCGCAATCTCGAACTTACCGAACGGGCGCGCGACGGCAAGAGAGCAGGCTCGCTTTTGAGCGTACTGGACAAAACTTGCACCGCAATGGGCGCAAGAACCATGAAAAGATGGATAGAACAGCCGCTTCAAGACGCCGATATGATAAACAAACGTCTCGACGCAGTGGAGACGCTCTGTTCGTCAAAAGCGGGCAGAGAACGCCTTTCGGACGCACTTTCACGTGCACGCGACCTTGAAAGACTCAACGGCAGACTTGCCTATGGCAACGCAACTCCGAAAGATTTGCTTTCGATAAGCGACACTTTGGCGGTTATACCCGAAGTGAAAGCGTCGCTTGACGGAGTGCAAACCGCATTGCTCAAAAAAATCAATTCCGCATTGTATCCGCTCGAAAAGGTGCAACTTGTCCTTGACAGCGCACTCGACAGAGACGGCGTAAACAGTTATAAGAACGGCGGATACGTCAAGAAAGGTTATGACGACCAACTCGACAAGATGCGAGATATTCATATCAGCGCAAAAGAGTGGCTTGCAGAACTTGAAAGCAAGGAAAGGGAAGAGACGGGAATACGCACGCTCAAAGTCGGATACAACAAAGTTTTCGGCTATTATATCGAAGTGTCCAAGTCGTTCACGGACAAAGTGCCGTATCGCTACGAGAGAAAACAAACTCTCGTGAACGGCGAAAGATATATAACGCAGGAACTTAAACAACTCGAAGAAAGAATTTTGTCCGCAGAAGCGACTGCAAGCGCGCTTGAAGAGAAAATTTTCACCGAACTTAAAGCACTTTGCTATGACAGTCTTGCAAAACTTCAATCGAACGCAAGTGCGCTTAGCGCACTCGATTGCCTGCTTTCATTTGCAAACGTATCCGTGGCAAACGATTACGTAAAGCCGATGATAAACAAGAAAGTGAAGTGCATCGACATAGAAAGCGGACGTCATCCTGTCGTAGAAACCTTGCTTGACAAGGGCGCATACGTGCCAAACGACACGCTTTTGAATGATGCCGACGACAGAACGATGATTATCACGGGTCCTAACATGGCGGGTAAGAGCACTTATATGAGACAGGTTGCGATTATCACGCTTATGGCGCATATCGGATGTTTCGTGCCGGCAAAATCCGCTCAAATCGCTTTGACGGACAGAATTTTCACACGTATCGGCGCAAGCGACGATTTGAGTGGCGGTCAAAGTACGTTCATGGTGGAAATGATAGAAGTCGCGACCATTCTCAATTATGCAACTTCTTCGAGCTTGCTCATTCTCGACGAAATCGGGCGCGGAACGTCCACTTTCGACGGACTTTCCATTGCATGGTCGGTGCTCGAATACATAACGAAGAATATAAAGGCAAAAACGTTGTTTGCAACGCACTTCCATGAACTTACGGAACTTGAAGACCTTGACGGCGTAAAGAACTATCGCGTTCTCGTAAGTCAAGTGGGGGATTCAATCGTATTTCTTCACAAAATCGTAAGGGGAGGCGCGTCGCAGAGTTTCGGTATCGAAGTTGCGTCTCTCGCAGGTGTAAATAAAGCGGTTATCGACCACGCAAAGAGCATTATGCATTCGCTCGAAGAAGACTCAAAAAATCGTGACACAAACGAAATGCTTTTGTCTTCCGCAAAGAAAAACGTCACGACACAAGTCAGTCTTTTCGACTCGGGCGAGAGCAAAATCGAACGGCAAATCAGAGATACCGACGTTGACAATCTCACGCCGCTTCAAGCATTGACAATACTGTCAGATTTGAAAAAACAACTTGAAAATGACTAAAATCGGCATAAAAGCGTTTAATATCGCTTGATATAAAACGAAATATGTCGATAATAGGCTCGAAATAAGGAGAACTTATGAGCAAAATTAACGTACTTCAACCAAACGTTTTCAATATGATTTCCGCAGGCGAAGTGGTCGAAAGACCGTCTTCGGTCGTCAAGGAACTCGTTGAAAACTCGATAGACGCAGGCGCAACTTCCATAAATATTCTCGTCGAACAAGGCGGACTTTTGAAAATTCAGGTCAGCGACAACGGCGTGGGCATAGAAAAAGACGATATGCGCAATGCGTTTTTACCGCATGCAACGAGCAAACTCAAAAATATCACCGATTTGGATTCGCTCGCAACGCTCGGCTTTCGCGGAGAAGCACTCGCGAGCATTTCGTCGGTCAGTGAAGTCACGCTCGTATCGTCTTATAAAGGCGTTTCGTCAAAAATTTGCTTGTCAGGCGGAAAAGTTACGTTTGAAAGCGAAGATTCAAGAGCCCGGGGCACGATAATCACGGTTGAAAATTTGTTTTTTAACACGCCTGCACGCTTAAAATTTATGAAAAAAGCGTCAAGCGAATTGCATTACGTCGAAGACGTCGTGAGAATGCTCATTCTTGCAAATCCTTCGATACGCATATCGCTTTCAAACGAAGACGGGCTGATCGTGCGCAACGACGGCGGAACGCTTCTTGACGCAATATATTCGGTTTACGGTGCAAAAATCGCCGATAATTTGCTTGAAATCAAACAAAATCAACAAGGCAAAATCAAAATTGCGGGTTACGTGTCAAAAGTCGATTTCGTAAAACCGAACAGAACATATCAAACGATAATCGTAAACGGACGTGCGGTGCAAGACGTTACGGTGCAGACGGCAGTCGAAAAAGCCTATGCGGAATTTTTGATGAAGCGCACATATCCGGTGTTTATTCTCGACGTGCTTATGCCGTTTGACGACGTGGACGTCAACGTCCATCCGTCCAAAACCGAAATCCGTTTCGTAGATAAGCAAGCAGTGTTCAGCGCGGTTTATCACGCGACGCTCGACACCATTAACGAAAGCATTTCGGGAGTGGCATACGGTTTCGATATCGGCGTGCAAGACGACAATGCGGACGGAATTTTGACACAAAACACGCAGAATCAAGCCGATTTTGAGCAAAACACAACCAAAAATGCCGACAAAATCGTTCAAACTCACATCGATACGTCAAAATTGTTTTCCGGCAAAACTACGCCGAAAAACTATACGTCGTTCAACGATTTCGGCTCGTTTTCGAGCGTATCGAACAAAAGCGTGTTGAAAGATTCGCCGCTGTCAGCATTTGATGATAAAGGTTTTGCGAATAGTTTTACAACGCAATCGGACGAAATCGCCGGTGACGATTTTGTAAGCGATTTCAATCAATACCGTCAAAACAATGCCGATACCATTTCTCAAAGTGATGAAAACGATGACGGAATAGGCGTTTTTGACGGAAAAATTGTCGGGCAAATATTCGATACGTACATAGTTTGCGAACGCGGAGAACTTGTGTATCTTATTGACCAACATGCGGCTCACGAACGAATTTTATACGATAGAATTCTGAAAAAGTTCAACGTTGAATTCAAACAACCGCTTCTGATTCCGTACAAACTTACGATGACCGGCGAAGAAGAAGAGTATTTTGACAAGATTGTTCCGAATCTCGAAAAACTCGGCTTCGATCTCGAACATGACGGAAAAACGTATTTGATAAAGGCCGTGCCCGAACCGGTGTCGAAAGTCAATTTTGCAAAATTCTTTGCAGATTTGTTTTCGAATATGCAGAGCGAGAACGAACTTACGCTTGAAAATCTTCTCAAAGACAAACTTTGTCAACAGGCGTGCAAAGCGGCAATCAAAGGTGGCGATTCGCTTTCAAGAGCACAAATCGAGCGCGTGATAAAGAATTACGTTGACGAAAACGGCAATTTGCCGACCAAATGTCCGCACGGCAGACCTGCAGTCATAGCGTTCAGCAAAACCGACGTCGAAAAAATGTTCAAGCGCATCGTCTAATTTTGCTAATAAAATCATTTTGACATAAAGCGCAAAAAACAAAAACGTGACCATATCTCTATATATGGTTATAGAAAAAACAAATCCATATTATTGCGCGCACGCGCATACGCGTATGAAAACAGTTTATCAGCCAATCTTCATAGCAGGGCCGACCGCTTCGGGAAAATCCGCACTTGCGATAAAACTCGCCAAGCGATTTGACAGCGTCGTAATATCGGCTGACAGCATGCAAATATACCGCACGCTCGACATCGGCACGGCAAAAGAAGATAAAACGGTGCGCGAAAAAATACCGCACAAACTCATTGACGTCGTCGATGCAAACGAAGAGTTTTCCGTTGCCGAATTTGCTCAAATAGCAAAAAACGAAATATCGAAAGCGCAAGAAGAAGGAAAACTCCCGATAGTTGTCGGCGGCACGGGATTGTATTTTGAGTCGCTCCTTTATCCGATGAGTTTTGCAAACGTCATAAAAAATCCCGAACTTCGCGAAAAATTGCAAGCGGAATTTCACGAACTCGGAGCGGCGGCCATGCACGAAAAATTGCGTGAACTCGACCCCGAAACTGCTCAAAGGCTGCACGAAAACGACGAAAAACGCATTGTTCGCGCACTTGAAATCATTCTGACAACGGGAAAAACACTTGCGCAATCTTCGGACAAAAAGGAAACGCCCGACGTTATTATGGTTGCACTCGACACCGACAGACAAAAACTGTACGAGCGCATCAACGAACGCGTTGACAAAATGTTCGATATGGGGCTCGTCGATGAAGTTTACTCGGTCGGCAGTTTTGCTTATCAATCGATGCAGGCAATCGGTTATAAAGAATTTGCGTCATACGAACCGCAATATATTGACGGTCATTTCACGCTTTCGACGCAAGAAATCGCCGAAATTAAGGACAAAATCAAGCAGCACACGCGCAATTATGCAAAACGGCAACTGACTTGGTTCAGAAAATACGACTTCGTAAAATGGTTTGACGTGAACGACCAAGACGGAGCAATCGAATATATCGAAAATCAAATAAACAACAAAATTTGTCGCGAAAATGCGACCGAACAGGCATAAAAATGGACAAAAACAGCGCAATTCAACTCATAAAACAATGTGAAATCGAACTCAAAGATCAGTTTTCACGTCTTGACGACATAGCACTTTACAATCAGAAAAAGGTGCTTGAAGCTTACAAAAATCAATCGATTCAAGCCCGTCATATGTTCGGAACGACCGGTTACGGCTACGACGACATCGGCCGTGACACGCTTTGCAGGCTTTACGCCGATATTTTTCATGCGGAAAGCGCAATCGTTTCGCCGAATATCGTTTCCGGAACACACGCGCTTACGCTAATGCTTTTCGGCGTTCTGCGTCCCGGCGACAAACTTCTTGCAATATCCGGCATGCCGTACGACACATTGACCGACGTAATTTTGGCCGAAAATAAAGGCTCTTTGCGTGATTTCGGAGTCAAATTTGACAAAATCGACCTGAAAACCAACCCCGATTTGACGCCCGAATTTGACCGAGAATCCATAAAAATCGCGCTCGAAAACGAGCCTATAAAAGCCGTTTTCCTTGCAAGAAGCCGCGGATATAGCCTTCGCCAAGCAATAAGCGTCGAGAAAGTCGGCGAAATTATCGCCTTTGTCAAAAAAATCAGCCCGAAAACGCTCGTTTTGGTCGACAATTGCTACGGCGAATTCGTTGAAAAAATCGAACCGACCGACGTAGGCGCAGATTTAATTGCCGGATCGCTCATCAAAAATATCGGTGGCGGAATCGCGCCGACAGGCGGATATGTCGCTGGTCGAGCCGATCTTGTCGAGCTTGTTTCCTATCGTTTGACCGCACCATCTTTCGGCATGGAAGAAGGCTCTTACGTTTACGGTTATTTGCCGTATTATCAAGGGCTTTTCCTTGCGCCTTCGGCGGTCAAAAATGCACTGAAAGGCTCGCTTTTGTTCGCAAAAGCGTACACAAAACTCGGTTTTGAAACGCTCCCGCGCGACGATATGCAGCCTTATGACATCGTAACCAGCATAAAACTCGGTTCAGCCGACAAATTGATTGATTTTTGCGGCGCAATCCAAGAGATTTCGCCGATTGACAGCAACGTCAAGCCGATGCCGTGGGATATGCCCGGTTATCAAGACCAAGTCATCATGGCTGCCGGCGCGTTTGTTCAAGGCTCGTCAATCGAATTGAGCGCAGATTCGCCGATAAAAGAACCGTATATCGTGTACGTTCAAGGCGGTTTGACTTACGAACACGCATATTTGGCGGTTTTACACACGCTCGAAACCTTGAATTTTGACTGAAAAATCGCCGATTATCCAATAAAATCTGAATTATAAGCCGAAATTTCAACCGACAACACCACGATTTTTCGGCTTTATAAATCGATTTATTTGAAATATAACATAAAATTTACGATGTTTTTTCCTTAAAAACCGATTTGAAACCGGAAATATCATCGTCAAATCGGCGGCAAATCATCAGCAAAAACGTTAGTCATATCATGCGTAAAACAACATGGGATTGGGATATTATTGGAAATGCTACAGGAATATCGGCGGAAATCTAATCAAAAAAACAAATGGAGTATCGTTGGCAATCTAAATGAAAATAGATCATAGGTGAAACTCGGTTTATAAAACGATTAAAAAAGCCGATAAAGCAAAATAACCGAATAGAACAAATCAAATTTTGAACTTGCAAATCAACAGATAAAAAGTCAATTTGCGCTAGCCGAACAATCGGATGATTGACTAAAACCGAAAGATAAAGTCGATTTTGCGAATTATCACAAAATTTGACAAAAATATTATATCAATTGATATTAAAATAAACACCACTATTAACTGCCGTTTTTGCCACTATCATTTCGTAAAGCCCGTGTTTTGCGAATAGTTATAACATTGAAAAACATATACTACTCTACTAATTTTTCGCTAAAAATAACCATGATATATAAAAAATCACTGCAACTCTGCAGTGATTTTTAGATTGATTTGTGATTAAAGATTGATAAATCAATCGTATTTATAAAACAGATTTTTTTGATGCGATTAATTTTTAAAATGCAATTACGATGCGATTACACCGATCGTATTCACTTATATTTGTTTTGCGATAGATTGCATATAGCAGTTTTTCATATACAACGAATCTATCATTTGAGTCCCTGCCGACTCACTCAAAACGTGCGGCGTAAGTCCGTTTTTGACGATGACTTCGCACAAAGGCTCAAATTCAGGACCGTAAATCGTGTCTCCAAAGGTCAAGTGTTTGATTTCACCTTTTGCACCGTACATTATTTTGCTGAAATGAACGTGCATATTTTTCGTTTTCTCTTCACCGATTCCGTCGAACATATCGTCGATTATACGTTGAAAATCGTCTGCAGTTTTGAGTGCGCCGCCCCATAAACTGTTCACGTGCCCGAAATCGACGCAAGGATAAACGTTTGGAGCAAGCGTGCAAAGCTCGATGACTTCCTTCACCGTCCCGATTTGAGCCTGTTTGCCCATTGTTTCGGGACAAACGATTAGATCGTCGTCACCGTTTTGCTTGATAACTTCGAGTGCGCGCGCAAAATTGTCTTTCGTGCGCGCAAACGCTTCGTTTCTCGGTTGTTTTCCTTCAGCCCCCGGATGAAAAACACATCTAGATCCGTGAAAATGTCTGAGTGCTTTGAGCGATTGCGTCAAATATCCGATCGAATTGTCCGCTTTTTCTTGCTCAACGGACGCAAAATTGATGAAATACGGCGCATGCACACTCATTTCGATGCCAAACTCGTCCGCTTTTGCTCCGATTGCCTCAGCGGTCGCATCGCTTATTCTTACGCCTTTTCCGAATGAATACTCAAAAAGGTCAAGCCCTTTGTTTTTGAGCCATTCGGGCATTTGCAAAGTTGCCGAATAGCCTTCTTGCATAAAAGTTTCGTCATGCCCGGACGGGCCGAAAGTTGCTCTGTCGTAGTTCATTTTGTCACCAAAACGGCGTATTTAGCCTTGTATTTTTGCAAAATCGTGATAATTTTGCAAGATTTGTCTGATTTGTTGCTCGTCTTTTTCAAGCTGCGATTTCAACTCGTCAACAGAGTTGAATTTTGTGACCTCACGGGTGCGCTCGATGAAGTACACGACGATATTTTTGCCGTACACGTCCCCGTCAAAATCAAAAATATACGTTTCAACGGACACACTGTCGTCATCGAACGTGGGTTTTTTGCCAACGTTTGTCATAGAATTGAACACTTGCCCGTCAATCACGCAAAAAGTGGCGTATATGCCGTCTTTGAGCATAAGTCGATCGCAATCGGGCGCAATATTGACGGTGGGAAATCCCATTCCCGTGCCTTTATGGCGGGCGTGTTGAACTACTCCGCTCATAAAATACGGAACGGCAAGATGCGAATTTAACTTCTTAACTTCACCGCTTTTTACTAGCGATTTAAGATAAGTCGTTGACAATTTTTCACCGCAAACAGTCTCAAAAGGCACTACGTTCAACACAATTCCGTGCATTTCGCAATAATTTTTTAGCATATCGACGTTGCCGCCCGCATTCTTCCCGAACGTGTAATCCGCACCGACAACAATACATCTGACGTCGAAATTGCCGACGAGTTTGTCAAGAAAGCCTTGCGGACTCGTTGACATAAAATCTTCGTTGAATTTTGCGTCTATAACTTCGTCGAGACCGAGTTTTTCTAAAATGAAAAGTCGATTTTCGAACGTGCAAATCTGTTTATCTTTGCCGAAAAACTCATTTGGGTCGTTAGAAAAAGTCAAAAGCGCACTTTCAACACCGTTGTCTTTTGCAAATTGTTTTACACTTTCAACGAGCAAGGCGTGCCCCGTGTGAATACAATCAAAAAACCCGAGTGCGATTGCAATCGGTTTGTCGTATTTTTTTTCAAAATCAAGCACTTTAATTTTCATATCACTATTATAGCCTTGTTTTCAATCTAAGCAATATTATAGCCTTGTTTTCAATCTAAGCAATCCGTCTTCGTTTTCGCCGATTGCAATGATTTCGCCATTGAGTTTTACAAGGAATAAACCACTCGGCATATCGTCAAACGGCAATTTGACACCATTCAAAACTTTTGCGGCAAATTCTTCCTGCAAATCGTAGCACTCATAGTCGCATAGGACACTGTCAATACTTTTCGAGTATCTAAACGGTTCTTTTTCAAATTCTTCAAGCGTGACGGCATCGTCAAGGCAGAAATTGCCGCTTTGAATTCTGTTTATCGAACTCATATATCCGACCGTGCCGAGAGCGTGAGCAACGTCGCGCGCAATCGAACGGATATACGTTCCGCTCGAACACGCAATTTCAAAAGCGTATTCGTTTTCGGATAATGCGTAATTCCCGTTTGCAAGATGAGCGACTCCGTCCACTGCTTCGATGAGTTTTACGTATATTATGTTGACGCGTTTTGGGACGAGATTAACCGTTTTACCCTCTCGCGCCAAATCGTAAGCGCGTTTCCCGTCCACGGATTTTGCGCTGTATTGCGGCGGAATTTGATCGATTTTGCCGTGATATGTCGCTACAAAAGCCTCAATTTGCTCTTTTGTTGGCAAAATGTCGCTTGTTTCAACCACTTTGCCTGCTCCGTCCAAAGTGTCGGTTTCTTTCCCGAAAACGAAAGTTGCCTGATACACTTTTGTTTTCTCTTGCATAAAATCGAAAAGTCTCGTTGCAGTTCCGACGGCAATCGGCAAAACTCCCGAACCTTGCGGATCAAGTGTGCCGAGATGTCCGACTTTCTGTTTTTCACCGCTCGCTCTACGCAAAATGCCGCGAACTTTCACGACCACGTCGCTTGACGTCATACCGAGCGGTTTGTTGATGTTTACGAAACCTTTCATACCTATTTTATTGTCATATTTGAAAATTCAAATATAACTTGACGTTTGGTGTTTTTATATCGGGACAAAATGCATGTTCTACAAATTGCCATAGTTTTCGACATTCTAATAAAGTAAATTTGATGCAAGTCGGACGAGTTTTTCAACTATATCTTCCATATATCCGTTGACTCTGCAACCAGCCGCGTTTTTGTGTCCGCCACCGCCGAATTCATTTGCGATTTCGATTGCGTTGACTTCACCTTTGGTGCGGATGCTCAATTTGAAATTGTGAGTGCCGACCTGCGACAAACAAAACGCAACTTCCACATTGTTGATGTCAAGAAGTTCGTTGACAATGCCTTCGCTGTCGTTTTGCGTTGCACCCGATTTTGCAAAATCGTCGATTGTTATCGCAATCACGGCAATTCTGTTGTCATGAAAAAATCGAGCCTTTGACAAAGCAATCGCTTTGAGTTTGAAACGCTCGACGGTAGTTGACCTGAAAACTTTGTAGATAACGTCCGCACCGTCGAAGTCATATTCCAAAAGCTCGCAAGCGATCTCGTGCGTGCGTTTGGTCGTGTTGGGCAACGTAAAGCAGCAACTGTCCGTAACGATGCCCGAAAAAAGCAACTCGGCAACGTGATCGTCAATGCCTTTGAGCTCTTTTGCAAGCTCAAAAACTATCTCGGCGCATGCGCTTGCAGACGAATCGACATAGCAAAGCCCCGCAAATC
>CAVKIG010000004.1:0-40573 GCA_963656415.1 bacterium
AAACTATATATACGCTTACTTTTTGGAATCTCTTGCCTTCACTTCGCCGATGACTTTTTCCGCGACGCTCTTAGGAACGACTGCATAGTGGTCAAACAACATTGTGAAGTTTGCTCTGCCCTGCGTTATGCTACGCAAACTGGTTGCATAACCGAACATTTCTGAGAGCGGAACGTCGCAATCGACGACTTGCGCTCCGTTTCTGGGCTCGATGCCTTTGACTTGACCGCGTCTGGAGTTGAGATTCGACATAACGTCGCCGAGATAATCTTCGGGAGTTACGACTTCAACCTTCATAATCGGTTCGAGCAAGGTTGCGCCCGCTTTTGCCGCGCCTTCTTTGAAAGCCATAGAACCTGCAATCTTGAAAGCCATTTCGGAGCTGTCGACTTCGTGCATGCTGCCGTCAACGAGTCTGACTTTGAAGTCCACGCACTCGTATCCTGCGATGATACCGCTTTGTGCCGCTTCCTTGATGCCTTCCCATGCAGCGTTTGCAAACTCTTTGTTTACGACGCCGCCGACAATGCAGTTTTCCATTTCCAAACCTTTTTCGGGATTGGGTTCCATCTCGATGACGATGTGGCCGTATTGACCGTGACCGCCCGACTGACGAACGAATTTGCCTTCTGCCCTGACAGGTTTCGTGATAGTTTCGCGATAACTGACTTGCGGCTTACCGACGTTTGCTTCGACTTTGAACTCTCTGAACATTCTGTCCACGATGATGTCAAGGTGAAGTTCGCCCATACCTGCGATGATGGTTTGTCCCGTTTCCTTGTCGGTGTACGCCTTGAAGGTCGGATCTTCTTCCTGCAACTTGATGATTGCCATATTCATTCTTTCTTGGCTGGCTTTCGATTTCGGCTCGATTGCCACCTTGATGACAGGGTCGGGGAAGACCATGTTTTCAAGAATGATTTGATTGTTTTTGTCAGAGAGCGTATCGCCCGTCGTGCTTTTCTTGAGACCGATGACCGCGACGATGTCGCCTGCATACGCTTCTTCAACGTCTTCTCTGTTGTCCGCATTCATACGAAGGATACGACCGATTCTCTCGTTTTCGCCTTTGACGGTGTTGTAAACCATACTGCCCGTCGTGAGCGTGCCCGAATAGATACGGATGAAAGACAACTTGCCGACGAATTCATCGGTGAGAATTTTGAAGACGAGTGCGCTGAACGGTTCTTTTTCACCGGGGTGACGAAGTTCCGTTTCGCCGGTCTTGGGATTGACGCCTTCGATGCTCGCGACGTCCGTCGGAGCGGGAAGGAAATCCACGACTGCGTCGAGCATGAGTTGCACGCCCGTGTTCTTGTAAGAACTTCCGCAAAGAACGGGATTGAGTTTCATCTCGATTGTGCCCTTGCGGATTGCCGCCTTGACTTCGTCGAGAGAAATCGAATCGTAGTCTTCCATAATGAGTTTTTCAAAGATGTTCTCGTCGAAGTCCGCCGCCGCTTCAAGCATTTTGATGTGGTAGTCTTCTGCGAGTTCTTTGTACTCTGCGGGAATTTCTTTTGCGTAGAACGTTACGCCTTTATCCTTTTGATCGAAGTAGAACGCCTGCATCGTGAGCAAGTCGATGACTCCTTCGAACTCGGACTCTTTGCCGATCGGCAACGTGATGGGAACGGCGTTTGCATTCAATCTTTCACGCATCATCTTGACTGCATTGAAGAAATCCGCACCGTTGATATCCATCTTATTGACGAATGCGATTCTGGGCACTTTGTACGTGTCTGCCTGACGCCACACGTTTTCGGACTGGGGTTCGACACCGCCCTTTGCACAAAACACAGCAACCGCTCCGTCCAACACTCTAAGGCTACGTTCGACTTCAACCGTGAAGTCAACGTGACCGGGAGTGTCGATGATGTTGATTTGATGTCCCTTCCACACCGCCGTCGTTGCCGCTGACGTAATCGTGATACCTCTTTCGCGTTCCTGCTCCATATAGTCCATGGTTGCGGAACCGTCGTGAGTCTCGCCGAGTTTTCTGTTTACGCCGGTGTAGTAGAGAATACGCTCAGTCGTCGTGGTTTTGCCGGCATCGATGTGTGCCATTATGCCGATATTCCTCACCTTATCAAGAGCATATTTTCTAGACATAAATTACCACCTATAATGTGCAAACGCCTTGTTTGCTTCTGCCGCGCGATGCATTTCGTCTTTTCTCTTGACTGCGCCGCCGGTCATGTTGTATGCGTCCATAAGTTCGCCCGCAAGTCTTGCGTCCATGGTCTTTTCGCTTCTCTTTCTTGCGAAAGTCACGATCCAACGAATTGCAAGAGTTTGTCTGCGTTCGGGACGAATTTCCATCGGGACTTGGTAGGTAGAACCACCCACACGTCTCGCTTTGACTTCGAGCATGGGCATTGCGTTTTCAAGCGCTTTGTTGAAAACGTCCATTGCGTCGACGCCGAGTTTATTTGCTGCTATATTGAAAGCCTCGTAGACGATCGTTTGTGCCGTTCCTTTCTTTCCGTCGAGCATGATTTGGTTGACGAGCTTGGTCACAACCTTGCTGCCGTATACGGGATCGGGCAAAACGTCTCTTTTAGGCACGCCACTTCTTCTTGGCATATTAACCTCCTAAAATGAATACATTCGAAAAAATTATTTTTTGGGGCGTTTCGCACCGTATTTGCTTCTTGCCTGACCGCGTTTTGCAACGCCTGCCGTATCAAGAGCACCACGGATAATGTGATAACGCACACCAGGCAAATCCTTGACTCTGCCGCCTCTGATGAGAACCACGCTGTGTTCTTGCAGATTGTGACCTTCGCCGGGGATATAAACAGTTCCTTCCATACCGTTGACCAAACGCACTCTTGCGATTTTACGAAGAGCGGAGTTCGGCTTCTTCGGGGAAGTTGTCGTGACGCTCAAGCAAATACCGCGTTTTTGCGGGCATTGGTCCATGATAGGCGTCAATGACTTCTTAACCTGTTTTTCTCTGCCTTTTCTGATAAGTTGATTGATGGTTGGCATTATTGTTCCTCCTGTAAGATTTTTCGAATGTACCTGCAACCCAACAGGTGCAATCAAGACTCTATGCCTTCGCTTCGGTGATACCCACAACCGCGGCTGCAACTTCCACTCCCGCCAGTTCCCCCAGTCTCTTCTTTGAAGCGACAAAGGTCACGTCCACGCGACGAGCGTTTGCTGCAGCAACGATTTTGCGTCTCAATTCCGCATCGGCGTCCAACGCTACGATCACACACCTGACGGTAGAGTTGGATATTCCCTTCAAAACCTGCTTGGAACCGACAACTTTTGAAGAGTTTGTAAGCATTTGTTCAAGTTTTTCTTTGTCCATAACTTTTTGCACACTAAAAAACTGCTTACGGCTTTCGTAAGCCTTTATATCTTATCAATATTCCGCATCAATGTCAAACGAAAAACCAAAAGAAATCGAAAATTTTTATATTATATATATTTATAACAAGATATAGTCACACGGGCGCGCTTTACACACAACGCGCTCGTGCATTTTTATTGTTTTATCGCCTGTTCCGACCGTTTGTTTTATCTCCGACCCAAAACGTCATTTGCGTTTGCGTCTTACTCTGCCAGGTCTGAACACCACGCTTCCGTTCACCCTGTCGTTCTTGGGATAAAATTCAATCAAAAACAGCGGAAGATTGCGCTTATATTTTGCGAGTATATCTTCCCCGTATTTTATATCCGTGTCGATGAGTTCTTTTGAAAGCAACCCCTTTTCGTGTCCCCAGTATATCGAGTATTCGTCTGCAAACGCGCGAATTTCTCTTGCACTTACAAGCCATTCGTCAACGTAGGACGCGTGTGGAAGAAACAGCCACGTGCTCGGACTTACGTTGTCTCCTATAAACGCGATTTTGCTTTTATCGTCGATGAGAGTTATGCTGCCGAGAGTATGCCCTTGCAAATGTAGCGCCTTTACGTTTCGTCCGCCCAAATCAAAGACGTGACCGTCTTTTATCGCCGTCACCGTAGGACGCGTTTTGTATTTTTGCAAATCTTTGAGCGTTATGTTTTTGTCGACGACGCCTTTGCTTGCGATTAGAAATAGTTTGCGAAGCGTATAACTCGTCTGGAAACGATAATTTCTGCCGCAATCTTTTTCATGAACGAATATCTCGTCGAATTGCCCGTCTCCCGAAGCGTGGTCCACGTGACCGTGCGTACATACGACTATAATCGGCTTGTCGGTTATCTTGCGCACCGCACCTTTCAGGTCTCCTATGCCGAGACCGCAATCGATAAGAAGAGCTTTTTCTTCTCCGACGAGAAGATAACAATTCGCTATGCCGAAATCGCTTATCATATACGTGTCTTCGGCAATTTTCGTCACGGGATAATCGGTGCGTGCAATTCTGTTTTTCATAATTCTACGTTCCTTATAAAACAAATCCAGATTGAATAAATTATAATCCGAAAACGCAAAAATATCAAGAGCGGTTTTTCATAAAGCGCATTATTGACGGCACGCGAGCATAAGATTGCATAAGGTGAAAAATGGACAATAAAAAAGAGATTATCGTATTGAGCGGCGGCGGACACAAAGGAATGGTCAAATATCAGAGCGTACCGGGGCAAAACGTTGTCAAAGGGTCTTGCAATCTTGACTTCAGACCGAGCAATGCAAAATTGTATCTCGTAGGCGATGAAATTGCAGAAATAGCACTTTATAGCTCAAATACGGCTTTTGAAGTGCCGTTTCGTGCAAATTGTGACGTTTCGTGCGTCGTACGTTCAAGTGCGTTGATTATGTTCGGCGGACACGGGGCAAAGAGCAAAACGCTTGCGGAAATAGACGAATACAACAAACAAAAAGCCGTCGAAAAGATAGCGAAAAAGCATGTCGAAACGCTTGAAGAAGACGCCAAAAAAACGTCGTTTCACGACACGTCGAACATCGTAAAAACGGGTGCGGAAACCGTGAAGAATTTGTCTTTTACAAATGAGTGGACGAAGTACGACGGCAACAATTTTTATTATGCGGTAAAGCCGCAACTTGACGAATTGTTCGTGTGCCATCCAAGCGAAAAAGCACTTGACGAAGCAGTTGAGAACTCCAAATGGGTGCGCGTGGAAACATCCGACGGGTACTACGTCGTCGGCTTGCTTTTCAACGAAAAAGAGCCGTCTTTTATCTGTTACGGAGTGCCGTCAAAAGACAAAACTTCACCGCCCGACGAACTCGAAAACGCTTGCGTCTGGCTCCCCTTGCCCGACGGTGAAAACGGCTACTGGGTGATATATCAATCCGCAAGAAACGGAAGCATAGTCAAATGACAAAAGCCGTCATCGCAATGACGTTTCTTTAATGAATAATGAATAATTAACAATGAATAATTGCGGAAGGCAAAGCCTGAACAAAAGCCGTCATCGCGGCAACGGCATCGCTTGATTGCAAGCAACGCCGAGAGCCGCATTAGGCTTATTGTTCTGCTGACCGCGCCGACAATCTTGCGAAACTGTGGCAAGAGTTTTATCCGTGATTGAACTGATAGCAAAGATTTTCGGCGCGGTTAGCGAAATAAAAATCAACGCTATAAAAGAACGGCACGCATTCCTGCGTGCCGCTCGTAAACTTGCGTATCCCTTATCATAAAAAACTGCGATATTTAGATGAAGAACAAGAAAGAGCCGCACTAGCGGCAATCCTAACGTACTATGCGTACGTGAATTGACGAGAGTGCGGCTCTGCCGAAGTTATTCGCTAAATAGCGCAGTTTTTATTTGAGTTCGGAGAAGTACTTGATAGTACGAACCATTTGAGAAGTATAGCTGTTCTCGTTGTCGTACCAAGAAACCACTTGAACTTGGGTGTTGCCGTCTTCCATAGGAGCAACCATGGTTTGCGTTGCATCGAAGATAGAACCGAAACGGCTGCCGATGATGTCGGAAGAAACGATTTGGTCGGTGTTGTAACCGAAGGATTCTGTTGCTGCCGCTTTCATTGCCGCGTTGATTCCTTCAACCGTTGCTTGACCTTTGACGACTGCCACGAGAATGGTGGTGGAACCGGTCGGGGTCGGAACGCGTTGTGCAGAACCGATGAGTTTGCCGTTGAGTTCGGGGATAACGAGACCGATTGCTTTTGCGGCGCCGGTGCTGTTGGGGACGATGTTGATTGCTGCTGCGCGGCTTCTTCTCAAATCGCCTTTTCTTTGCGGACCGTCAAGAGGCATTTGGTCACCGGTGTATGCGTGAACGGTGGTCATGATACCGCTCATGATAGGAGCATACTCGTTGAGTGCTTTTGCCATAGGTGCAAGGCAGTTGGTGGTGCAACTTGCAGCGGAGATGATGGTGTCGGTCGCTTTGAGCGTTTTGTGGTTGACGTTGTAAACGATGGTGGGAAGGTCGTTGCCTGCGGGAGCAGAGATGACAACCTTGCGTGCGCCTGCGTCGATGTGTGCTTGTGCTTTTGCTTTTGAAGTGTAGAAACCGGTGCATTCCAAAACGACATCGACACCGAGTTCGCCCCACGGAAGTTCTGCCGCCTTTGCTTTTGCATAGATGGTGATCTTCTTGCCGTCGACGACGATGTAACCGTCTTCTTTCACAGTGCCGTCTTCGTTGAGAACTGCTTCACAACTTTCGACCGTGTGAGAATTTGCATAGTTGCCTTGAGTTGAATCGTACTTCAAGAGATGTGCGAGCATTTTGGGGCTGGTAAGATCGTTGATTGCCACGATCTCATAACCTTCTGCGCCGAACATTTGTCTGAACGCGAGACGTCCGATACGACCAAAACCGTTGATAGCGACTTTTACGTTTGCCATTATAAGTTCCTCCATAAAGGTGTATTCCATATTCGATTGAAATAAAATATTTTTCAACCGTGATTATTTTACAATTATTATAAAAAATATGCAACTATTATTTGCGTATTTTTTTATCGACATACGCTTACCTGCCGTTTTATGCCGCAAAAATCGGCGATTTTTGTACGTTTGCAAGAAAAAAGCGTCACGCGACGCTCTTTCAATCGGCAAGAAACGTTATTCTGCCGTAAACTATTATGCTCATAAAATCAACGAGCCATATAAACGGGAAAAGCCCGATGCACAAAATCCCCGCAACGAGAGTGGATATACATCTCGTCTCGAAAAATTTTGCAACGCGGTATACGCTTGCAAAAGCCCATCCCATGAAAAATTCCCATATAATCTTTTGCCACAGCGGCCTTCTGTCAAAGCGACCTGTGAAAGAAATTTTTTCATTGAGCGCGGGTTCGACGGGCAACTGCACGTAAAAAGTGCTCCCTTTGCCTTTTTGGCTTCTGACGTATATCGTTCCCCCGTGTTCCGACACAATGCCTTTCACGACGTAGAGTCCCACACCCTGACTGTTACTGCTAGAGCGGGACTTGTCTTCAGTGTAAAACTGGTCGAATATAAGCGGCTGACTTTCTTTTGAAATCCCGATACCGTGGTCCTGCACGCAAATAACGAGTTTTTTACCCCACCTGTGAAAACGCACTTTCACCGTGGAGCCTTCGGGCGAATACTTCACCGCGTTGGACACGAGATTTTGCATGACTCGTTCCATTTGCTGTTCGTCGGCGCGTATACGCTCGCTCGGAATTTTGCCGACTTTCAGTTTTATGTTTTTGCTCTCGGCAAGCGGACGTACCTTTTCCATAATCTTGCCGAAAAGCACGCGCGAATCGTGCAAAAATTTGTGCGCGCCTTCTTTTTCGAGTTGCTGATGAGACGACTCCACCAGCGCGATGACCATGTCGTTCATCTGTTGCGTTTTTTGCAAAATCAGCGCGGGATAATCCTTGTCGTCCATGCCGTCGCTTATGCACTCGGCATATCCCGAAATGATAGAAAGCGGCGTCTTCATATCGTGCGCGACCGCCGCAATGGATTTGTTCGTTCTTCTTGAAAACTCCACTTCGCTGTCGGCAAGATTGAGCATCGTAAGGCGCAACGTTTCAAGACGTTTTGCAATGGCGTGATAGACACCGACGCCGTCAAGTTCAACGGGCGTGTAAAGGTCTCCGTCCTGAAAACGCATAAGCGTTCTTTCGATTTTTACAATCTGCTTTCTTTTCATATTCAAGTCTTTATCTTTATATTTTAATATTATAAAGTGCCGATTCGGATATTTATGGCAAATCTAACTTTTGCCAAACGACACGGTTACATACTATAAGCCTTGTATATTTCACAAGACCTTATTGCAAATTTTGCAATCGGATTTTCAAATCAGTCTTGCCACTTATAGCCCAAACCCCACACGGTTACGACGTTTGAAACGCCCACTTTTGCGAGTTTGTCGCGAAGTCTTGCAATGGTCACGGCAACCGTGTTTTCGTCTATATATTCGTCAATACCCCACACGTCGTCGATGAGTTTTTGTTTTGACATAATCTGATTTTCGTGAAGTGTGAGATAATCGAGAATCTTAAACTCTTTTGCTGTGAGATTGAGCGGTTCTCCGTCAACTTTTACTTCGTATCTTGACGACGAAATCATAAGGTTTCCGTAGTGGCGGTCTTCTTGCAAATTTGCAGTATTGAACTCGTAGTATCTGCGAAGTTGCGCCGCTACTCTCATGACCATCTCCTTGAAAGAAAACGGCTTCGTTATATAGTCGTCCGCCCCCAAATCGAACATGCGCACCTTGTCTTCTTCCGCGACCTTTGCCGAGACGACTATTATCGGCATGTTCATCGTTTTTCTGAGCGTCTCGCACACCTGATATCCGTCCGCGCCCGGCATCATTATGTCAAGAAGCGCAAGGTCGGGTTTTATCTCTTTTGCCATCGCAAGAGCCTGCAATCCGTCAAACGCCTGATACACTTCGTGCCCCGCCTTGACAAGATAACTTTTCATCATATCGGAAATTTCGACGTTGTCTTCTGCAATCAATATCTTTCTCATTTTTGTCTCCTTGCCCACATTGTACACCATATTTTCTCATTTTCCAATATCGGAAGCGATTTTTTCTTTCGCATTTGCAAAATATCGGGCGTACGCCTTTTTGCAATACCACGCATGCTTGTCGACTTCCTTTTCGGTGGGCTTTTCAAAAGAATACTTCCCGTTGACTCTCCAACCGTTGAGCATGCCTATATCGAAAGCGTCTTTGGGGCAGTTGAAGGAACATCTCGTACACATAACGCAGTCTCTGCCGAAACGGAATTTGCCGTTTTCGTCAATCTTTATGTTGTTTTCGGGGCAATTTTTCACGCAAAGTCCGCATCTGACGCATTTGTCTTCGTTCACCTTGAAGAATCTACCATTCAATTTCATTGCGGGATGTTCTATGCGCACCACCCACGCCACAAACGCCCCGAACGGAACTTTTTTGAGTTTATGCACTTTTCCCGCAAGCACTTCTCTCGCTTCTATCGGTGCAAGTGCTTTGAGAGTTTCGTTCATATCATACGCTCGTTCGTCCGTGTGTCGAAAAATCATGTTGTACGGCATGACGTAATGATACTCACTGCCTGCAACGTATCCTTTTCTTCGCATAATCGAATTGAATTTTATTGACGAAACGTTATTGACTTTGAGCGGTTCGCCCGAAGTTTTGACAATAAAATATTCTTTTTTGCTCGTTTTGTCCGCATTGTTTGCGACAGACAAATTCTTTGCAAGTTGCAAAAATATCTCGGGGGCGTTGAAACCGTGTATCGGATAGCCGAATCCCACCAAATCGAAATCGTTTGGATTCGGAAGATTTTCAAAGCCTTTTTTCACGTCGTAAACGGTCGTAGCCACTCCGTGTTTTTCAAATTCAGCCTTGTATATATTGCACGTCTTTTTCGTGTTCCCCGTGCCGGAAAAAACGTAAATTATCGCATTCTTCATACTCACTCCTTAAAACTGCGTGTATCTTGCATTGTGGTCTTTATCGTAGAAATACGTGCAATTCTCTCCCTTTGCGTGAGTGTCATACCACACCTGCGCGTAGAACGGCATAAACTTTGACAGTCTGTCATAATCCCACGGCGAAGGTTGACAACATTCGGGACACCAATGCCCTGCTTTTAGCACGCAATACGGAGATGCAAAAAAGCGATGTCCGTCGTGACATTCCCATTCGAGTTTCGTGTACATATCGCCTTTCGTCATACTCTCGGACAAGCACTTCCCGCCGCGGAAAGCCGCCGCCTGTCGCATATCTTCTATGTCGAGTTCTTCGTCGGGCTTCGTCTCGTCGTAGCCGTGATCGAGAATGTATCCGTGTTCTTTGAGTTTCGTTATGTCTCGCATATCGTCATAATCGATGTCGCCGTCGGCAAGTTGTCCATGGCACAGAATCGGGAAATGCGCCCAGTCTGTCGGCATACATTTGAGATTTTCCTTGCTTCCGAAAAACGCCTTGACCTTGCCCGCCTGCTTCGTGTTGACCCAATATCTCGGCGCATTGTCGTCTTTGAGAAGCCTTTCGATTGCAAGTTTTGACACGAGTTTTGACGGCACGATTTTTCCGAGCGTATAATATCTGTGCGTTGAGAGAATCTCTTGCCAATAGTCTTTCACGTCTTCGTGCTGAAAGTCGAAATAGTCGTTGAGAATATGGCTGTCCTGAAACCACATGCAGTGAAAATTGCGTATGGAATTCCATTGCGGTTTCATATATTTTTGCGTTGAACCGCCTATAATCTTGAATCCTTCGTCAAAAGTGTCGTAGCCCGTAACTCTGTTGCACGCGCCGCCGCCTATGTTGTAGCACTTCTTCCAAAACTTGCTTTCGAGTTGTCCGCTTGCGTCTTTTTCGACGAGTCTGCGCATAAGAAGACCGCTGTCACGCGCCGTCACCCACTCTATCGGAGCGTTAAAACAGGTGTGGAACATCAGCCCGTCTTTCATATTGTTGCTGAGCATTTTGGAGTGAAGCATGCCCGTTTGACGAAGCACCGCCCAGTTGACGACGTCACTGTCGATTACGTATCTTTCTCCCTTGATTTTGCTTGCCGAATACTCGTCGTACGTGCTTGAAATGAGCGGATCGCCCACTCTTCCCCACGGGTGTTTGTAGTTGCGGTTTCCATAAATCGCAACCGTCGATATATGCATCAGTTTCGGCTGGCTTTCCTTTATTTCACTCACCGCGTCTACGATGTTTTTCGCACCGATACGATTGCATCTGTCCGTCTCCACAGGATAGTGATCGGCGGTTGGTGGGATCACTGCCGCGAGATTGAGCACGTAATCGCTTCCTGCAACGAGTTTTCGACAATCTTCCATTTCGGCAATATCGCCGAAAATTATCTCGATACGCGCGCCGTATCTGCGCTTCCACGCCTTTGCATCTTTCTTTTCTCTGTGCTCTTTAAGGAGCAAAACCTTCATCTTGTCTACGACGTCGCTCTGCATAAGTTGAGCCAACGTCTCAAGTCCCATATTTCCGCTCGCGCCGGTCAGCGCAACGACTTTTCCCATAAAACCTTCTCCTTCGTTTTATGGCTATATTATCTCACACTTACGCCGCCCAAGTCTTGACAAATTCTTTACACTTTGCACGATATTCCGCCACAATCCGTCCAAATCCCGCAATTTTGTCAAACTTTTGTAAGAATTTACACTTCTCGCAATAGCAATAAAAATACCCCGCCGAACTTTTATGTGGTTGGTTGTGTGCAACTTGTCAAATGCATTAATATCTTTATAGCGAGTCTGACTCTTGGTATTATTAAAGTTTTCAGCGACAATTTTTCCCGTTTACTTCGGCTTTTAACTGTGCTACAACGGGGTGACGAAAGGCAAAAAACCAGAGCGGTATCTTTATTGTTATGTATATTGAAAAAACTGTTATACGGTCTTTCACAGCAAGCACCTGTTTTTGAGCATAGAAAAAGCCGAGCGATTAAACGCCCGGCAGTTTCTTCTTTTTGCCGCCCAAATCGACTTTTATGCCGAAATATTCGTTAGAAAAGAACAATACGAACTCTAACTTATCGTCAGGGTTCGTATTATTCACTAATGGCGGACATTTTTTAACCCCAACTGAACACATGAAAACAGTAGTTTTTATTAAGCCTTCGGCATTGAGGTCAAATCAACGATAAAATTATTTAGAGCTATTCTTTGTTAAGTGTTCGATTGACATATACACAAATGACTGAGGTGGCAATTTAACACTAAATTCACATAACTGTTTAGGTGGATTATATTGTATTACTTTTCCCAACTGGTACGCATACGCAGTTTTACAGCCTTTAAAATACTTTCGATATTTCTCCCTCGATATACCTGCCAATTCCTTGGTATGTTCCCACAGCGCGGATGGCGATGATGAAATAACTCCTATAACCTCAACCTCCCCGACAACTTTCATAATAGGAGTAGTTGAATATATTATGATTTTATCAACGTCTCTATTTGCCAAACGTTTTCTAAACTCATATTTCTTGACTCCCGCAAGTATTCTTTCCGCATACTCTGGTTTTATCGACAATATTATTGTTTCCATACACCTTACCTCCAATATCGACTTAAATCTGTTTGAGCCTCGTCCATTATTCTGTCAAACTGTCTATCGGTTATTCGGGTAAATGGTCTAGGGCCTTGAGGAAATTCAATTATGTTCTCATCCCATAAAAACTTCAAAACTGGACGTTTGTTAAGGCTTGTGACAAATATAAACTTTAACACTATTTGATTACTGCCATGTTTGTGCCAAAACTCCTCCAATTCTTCATTAGTAAAAACACTCCTATTTTGAACATACCCCATATATTCTTCCTTCGTTTTGAAATTAGTTATAGCTTCATCAACAACAGCGACAGAAGTCAATACTGCCGTGTGTCCCGCATTGCCAGGAACACCATTCCTATAAAAAACCACAAAATCTCCAGGGTGTATATTCCTTTCGTGGGCAAATGATATATACGCTTTTTGTAAGGCATAACGGTATGGCGTTTTGGCTAAAAAATCATTTTCATTTTCGTTACGCAAAATAGAATCTGGTAGTAATGATGTATGGTATTTCGGTAGAATTGGCATTATAAACTTCTGCGTATCCCGTTTTAAGTTGGGAAAATTTTCCCTCGTTGATAATTCGGGAAGGTACTGTTTCATCTGTTTTGTAAAAACTTTTTCACCTGTACTTTCCTTTACGCCATAACTTTCGAATCCCCAACGGGCAAGCAATGTCGCAAGTGTTTCGAGTTCTGGGCGATTGTCAAACATAGTAACATATATTTCATCAACATCTTGCTCAATCGCGTTGTCAAAAATTATTTTAACAAACCTCTCCCCGAGACGGAAACCGGTTGCGTCAACTTTAAACGTTCCAATTTTCAAGCGTTTTTTTCTCGGAAAAATTGGTGATATATCAGAATAATTCTCGTCTACATTTTCTGGCTTTAAATATAAAAATCCTAACATTTGCCCATTATCATCTAAACAAACATATGCATCCTCGTCGCATTTTTTATTAAACCATGTATTAAAGCCTTCATATGCGGCCCGCAGGCTATCAAAGAACTCGTTATTTACATCAAGCGAACCTATCGGTACCTTTTTTACAGCAAGTGTCGAATATTCTATTAAAGAGGGGTTCTCCCTTGTCGCGATTGTAATAAAAGCATTTATAGAAAGAACTTTTTGTCCTATTCCCAATAATAATGCTTTCTTTAGCAAGCGTTTATCTTCAGTAATAAGCAAATCAACACGACCTTGATAGACCTCATTAAGCAAAACTGTGTCGATACTATCATTTTCGTTATTATCCATAATCACTGCTAATTCCTCAACTTGCTTTGCCAATGGAGCTTGTGTTTTTAATTCTTGATATGCATCAAGTTTAAGAGTCATGGCTTCTGCCGGATCAGCATAATGGTACTCTGAAATTTCCTTTTTTGTTAAAGGGTGTATTAGTTTATCATATTTCAATTTATCTAACCAACGGAATAAGTGACCAATACTATAATTGGTCATTTTTTTATTCTCTCGATAAATAACAATATTCGTATCTAATAAAACTCTCATGCCATCCTCCTTTAATGAGCACAAATCAGCAAGTCACAAATGCATAGGGACGGTGATTGCAATTGCTAAACATCGTTTTTGCACTACAATCATCTCATGCTAATAGAACTCATCCTCATTTTATTTTGATATTTCATTATCTCATCAGTTTTTCAATGTTTATTGTTACGTTTCAATCAATACTCAATACTTTTTTCGTCAAGAAGAAAGTCATAAATGCTCATCGTTACTATACCGTTTTCATCACGTTTGCGCTTGATATCATCTTTGACGACAATTATCTTCTTGAAAAAGTCTTTTATATTCAGCAAAGAATTCTTCTCTTGCGCTTGCTTTTCGTCTGTGTCCATAGCAAATGCCGATTGAATATAAAACTTATTGTTTCCGCGATTTGCGATGAAATCAACTTCTGCATAGTTGCGAACGAGTTTTCCTTCCGCATTGCGCTTGGATGTTTCTACAATCCCTACATCGACAGCAAATCCGCGCTTCAAAAGTTCGAGATAAATCACGTTTTCCATAATGTGATTTTCTTCCTGTTGACGGAAATTTAACGTCGCATTCCTAAGTCCCAAATCGGTAAAATAATATTTCGACGGAGTCGAAAGATATTTCTTTCCTTTAACGTCATAACGTTTCGATTTATCGACTAAAAACGCATCTTCCAAATACATCAGATAGTTTGAAACCGTTTTATCAGAAATCGGCAAATTGGCAACGCTACGGAACGTATTAGAAAGCTTTAGCGGATTGGTAAGAGAACCGATGCTCGATGCTAAAATTTGCAAAACAGCATTGATTTGTTCTTCATTTTGAATACGATTGCGATCGATAATATCATTTAAATAGACGTTTTTCAACTGCCCTTTCAGATAATTCATTTTCGCTTCTTCACTCTGTTGCGCAAGGACGAGCGGCAATCCGCCGTAAGTGTAATACTCTTTCCATCCTTGCATAACAGAACCATCATAAACAGACATAAATTCCGAAAACGATAACGGCAAAATTCGGACTTCGTCCCCTCGCCCGCGAAATTCCGTTACAATATCAGTGGATAAAAACTTGGAATTGCTTCCTGTAACGTAAATGTCCACGTTTGGAAGTTTCAAAAGTCCGTTTAATACTCCGACGAAATTGTCTGCAAGTTGTATCTCATCAAGCAGGATATAATACAATTCATCATCGACAATCAAATTTTTGATATATCTGCTCAACGCTTTTGGCAAAAGCAAATCGCTATTCTCATCATCGTCAAGAGAAACCTTTATAATATGGTCGTCTTTTACGCCTTTTTCTTTGAGATATTCGTAAAAAAGAGTATTCAAAAGATAGGATTTGCCACAACGACGAATACCTGTGATAATTTTTACCAATCCGTTTTGCTCTCTATCTTTCAGTCTTTGTAAATAGACATCTCTTTTTATGCTTTGCATATAGCCTCCGATACGAAAAAGTGTAACTTGTCGCAATTTTATTTTCGTCACAATTATATAAGCATATTGCGCTTGTGTCAATACCGCATTACGAAAAATTGCAACATTTTACAAAAATTTTTACCGAATACATTGTTATCAATGGCTTAATATTCCAAAATTCTAAATACAGTTATTATCTGTTGTTAAAAACAAGTTGATAGTTATAATCAAAATAAACAACATTTTATAAACGGCAAAGGAATGTAAACTATGAATAAATATGATTTTGATTTTAAAATCAGTGTCGTGGAAGCGTATAAAAACGGTCTCACCTACAAAGAAATAAGAGAAAAATTTCATGTGACTAAAACTTGTTTTTATGATTGGTTAAAATTATATAACACAAAAGTCCGCCAAAAAGAAAAAACTTTTACATACAAGCAATACAAAGAATTGCAAAAAAGGTTTGATAAAATTTCAAGAGAACTTGAAATCATAAAGCTCTCCCATTGCTTTGCAGATTCTCCTCGGAAACAAAAAGAGGAAGCGATTGAGCGTCTTATTGACAAATTCCCGGTAAAAGAAATGTGTCGAGTGCTAGACTTGCCCGTCGGAACGTTTTACAACTATCATCTTCGCAGAGTTGACACCACTCAGAATCAGATTAGGGACGAATACTTAAAAGAAGAAATCATCAAAATCTTTAACGAATCGGGACAAAGATTCTGTGCGCCCAAAATAGCGACAAAATTATCGGAACTCGGAATTAAAACGACAAAGGAAAAAGTGTCAAACTTAATGAAACAAATGGGCATAAAAAGCAAACAATGTAAAAAGAGAACGTTTGAAAAGAAGCAAGGCAAATTAACATCTTGCAAAAACTATCTTAATCGACATTTTGAACAAAGCAAACCGAATAAATTTTGGGTTGGAGACGTAACTACCATCTTTATAAAAAACAACAAGTTTTATTTGTGCGTTATTATAGACTTATTTTCAAGAAAAGTCGTCGCTTACAGATTATCCAGCCAAAACAATAGCAATCTAACGGTCAACACTTTCAAAGACGCTTTTGAAAGCCGAAACCGCCCTGTCGGATTATGCTTTCATAGCGATCAAGGCACAAATTACATAAGTTACGAATATAGGAATTTGCTTAAAACTTTAAAAGTCAAGCAATCATTTTCAAGCAAAGCCAACCCATATGATAATGCGGTTATCGAATCTTTTTTCTCAAATTTCAAACGAGAAGAAATAAATCATCACGACTATGAATTTTTTGAAGAATTACAAGAATCGGTTAAGGAGTATATGAATTATTACAACGATTATAGGCCACATTTAAGTTTGAAAAATAAAACACCCAACCAAGTCGAAAATGACTACAAGTTGGGTGCCTTATCCGAACTTTCCGTCTAAAACGTTATCAGATTTCAAGTCCTATGCAAATGGCGGAAGCGGTGGGATTCGAACCCACGAACGAGTTACCCCGTTACCGCATTTCGAGTGCGGGCCGTTATGACCACTTCGATACACTTCCAGATGTATTTGTCTTTTTGTATGTTGCGATGTGGGCATAATGGCGCGCTGTGCGTATTGCCATGACCACTTCGATACACTTCCAAATAGATTTGCTGTTTATATGTTGCGATGTGGGCATAATGGCGCGCTGTGCGCATTGCCATGACCACTTCGATACACTTCCATTATTTTCGATTGCTCGGTTATTATAGTACACTTTTCGGTATTTTGCAACAGATTTTGTCGTGTTGTTTTTGCGGCGCGGATTTTAAGTGCGTTTCGCGCTTGATTTTATCGCCGATACGGATTATTATTATACCATAAAACCAAACAAGGACCGATATTTATGGATATTTGCAGTTTTTTGTCAAAATCATACACGGCGTACCATGCGGTGAGACACAGCGTTTTCATTCTTGAAAAGAACGGATTTTGCGAGCTAAATCTTGCGGATGCGTGGAAACTTCAAAAAGGCGGAAAATATTACGTCACCAAGAACGGATCTTGCGTGATAGCGTTTGTTGTGGGCGACAATTTCACCTTCAACATCGCAGGAAGCCACACGGACTCGCCGTCTTTGCACGTCAAGGGCAACGAACTCATCGACTCGTGCGAAGGCAAGCGTGTGAACGTGGAAAAATACGGCGGACTTATTCTTTACTCTTTTATCGACGCACCGCTCAAAATTGCAGGCAGAATCGTCGAAGAACACGACGGCAAACTCGTCCAAAAAGTGGTCGAAAGCGACTACTTCGTCACGATACCGTCCCTTGCGATACACCACAACCCCACTGTCAACGACGGATTCTCCGTAAGCGTGCAAAAGGATATGTTGCCGCTTTTGGGCGATGCCAAGGACGTGTATTCCACACTCACGAGCGATAACGTGGTTGACGCAGACCTTTACGTCGTGCCTGCCACCGAAGCGTACAAAAACGGCGCAAACGGAGAATTTATTTCGTCGCCGCGCATAGACAATCTGACAAGCGTATACACTTCTCTGCTTGCTCTTTGCGATTGCACGCCGAAAAATATTGCTATCGCATGCTGTTTCGACAACGAAGAAATCGGAAGCGAAACCAAGCAAGGCGCAAACTCCGCTCTGCTTGAAAGAGTGTTGAGAAAGATAACCCGCGCGCTCGGCAAGAACGAAGACGACTTTGTGTCCGCATGCGAAAACGGTTTTATTCTTTCAATAGACAACGCCCACGCGATACACCCTGCCTTCCCCGAAAAAATGGATCCCAAACAGAGAGTGTATCTCAACAAAGGCATCGTGATCAAGCACCACGTCAACTACGCAACGGACGGGCTGTCAAGCGCAATCGTCAAGACCATTCTCGACAAAGCGGGCGTTGAACATCAAGACTACTGCAACCACTCCGACGTACGTTGCGGCGGCACGATAGGGCTTATGACAAGCGCGAATTTGTCCATGACGGCGGCAGATATCGGTCTTGCGCAACTTGCTATGCACTCGGCTGTGGAAACGGTGGGCGCAAAGGACATTGACAAAATGCACGACTGCGTCAAAGCGTTTTTCGAAACAAAGTTTTCAAGAAACGGCAGCACGGTGACAATAGACTGATTTTGCACAAATCAACGTTTTATACTCACAATTTGAGCATATAAAACACGTTCATTGCAAATTTTACACAAAATCCAACATCGAAAAAAGACTTGCGATTGCAAGTCTTTTTTCTTGTGCAACGTTGTTTTCGTTCGGCAACGTTTGCCGCTTTATTTTGCCCTTCTTATTTGACAAATGCGCTGAACGCTTTGTGTGCCGTGTACAAATCCGCCTTGGAGATAAGCTCGTACGGAGCGTGCATTGAGAGCACGGGTACCCCCATATCAACGGTGTCGATGTTCATGTTGGCAATGAATTTTGCAACCGTTCCGCCGCCGCCGAGATCCACTCTTCCGAGTTCGCCCGTTTGCCAGACGATGTTCTCTTTTGCGAAAACGCCGCGCAAATATCCGATGTATTCCGCACTTGCGTCGTTGCTGCCGGACTTGCCGCGTGCGCCCGTAAATTTGTTCATAGTCACGCCGCTGTTGACAAAGCCTGCGTTCATTTCTTCAAAAGCGGATGCGTATGCCGGATCGTAGCCCGCGGTGACGTCCGCCGAGATGCACTTGGAATGTTCGCGGAGCACGGACGGATTTACGCCGTAACTCTTTGCGATTTCGTTGAGAAGGTCGTTGATAAGCACGCATTGCATGCCGGTGTTGCCTTCGCTGCCGATCTCTTCTTTGTCGGCAAGGATGCAAAGCACGGTTTGGTCGGTTTCGGTTTGAAGAGTTGCGGTAATTTCGGGATAGGTGCACACTCTGTCGTCGTGGCCGTAACTTGCAACGAACGCTCTGTCAAATCCGACGTCTTTTGCTTTGACTGCCGGCACTGCTTCGAGCTCTGCGGAGATAAAATCTTCTTCGGTGATGCCGTACTTTGCGTTGAGGATGGCAAGCACGCCTCTCTTCACCGCGTCTTTGTCATCGTCTTTGACGGGGATGCCGCCCACGAGAAGATTGAGATTTTCCGCGGGGAAACCTTCCGCAATGGTCTTCGTGACCTGTTCTTGAGAAAGGTGCGGAAGAAGGTCTGTGATGTAGAACACGGGGTCGGACTCTTCTTCGCCAACTCTGACGGTGACTTTGCTTCCGTCTTTGAGTGCGACAACGCCGTGAAGCGCAAGCGGAATAGTGAGCCATTGATACTTCTTGATGCCACCGTAATAGTGCGTCTTGAGATATGCAAGACCTGCCTTTTCAAAAAGCGGAACCTGTTTTAAGTCAAGTCTCGGGCTGTCGACGTGCGCAACGAGAATGCGAACGCCGTTCTTTGCAAGGTCTGCCGTGCCTGCTCTCAAAATGAACAAGCCTTTGCCGCGATTGTTGTAATAGAGTTTGTCACCGGCGCTTATTTTGTCCCCGAGAACGTAGGGCTTATAACCCGCTTTTTCGACTATTTCGACGGATTCCGCCACGACTTCTCTCTCGGTTTTTCCGTTGTCGAGAAACTTTTTGTAGCCTTGTGCATAATCGCTGATGGCGTTGAGTTCTTTCTCATCAGCCAAAGCGTACACGTTTTGTCTTTTGTAGGTGAGTTCCATAGAAAATACATCCTTATGAGTTGATTGACACAATTATACCACACCCCCGCCAAAAAGCAACATATTTGAATATCGCCAAACAATAAATAAAAAATGGCTCGCAACATTACGCACAAAAGTCGCTCGCATGGGCGACTTTTGTTTTACTTGGCGAGATTTTGTGGTATAATAGGGGCAACAAACTTTTGAAGGTGAACGATATGATTATCGATGAAAGACAACAAAAATTGGCTGAAAATCTCGTCAACTACTCCATCCACGTCGGCAAAGGCGACAAGGTGTGGATTGACGCGATCGGTTGCGGCGAGCAGTTGCCTGCTTGCATCATTCGCGAAGTGTACAAAGTGGGCGGCATCCCCTTTCCCAACGTCATCGACAAGCGACTCGAACGCGAGATTTTGATGGGAGCAACGCCCGAAATGCTGGATATGTGGGCAAAACGCGACGCCGATTTTATGGACAAAATGGACTGCTATATCGGCATACGCGGCGGCGACAACAGTTACGAATTGTCCGACGTGCCCGAAAGCATTATGCAAGAATACGACAAGCGATACGGCATCCCCGTGCATAGCGACAGACGCGTGGCGCACACTCGTTGGGTGATCTTGCGCTACCCCACACCCGCAATGAGCCAGCTCGCAGGCATGAGCACCGAAGCCTTTGAAGACTACTTCTTCAATGTGTGCTGTCTTGACTACAAAAAGATGAGCGATGCGATGAATCCGCTGGTTGATCTGATGAATAAGACCGATAAAGTGCATATTCTGGCAAAAGACACCGATTTGACGTTCTCTATAAAAGGGATACCTGCCATCAAATGCGACGGCGCATGCAACATCCCCGACGGCGAAGTGTACACCGCCCCCGTCAAGGACAGCGTCAACGGCATTATAAGTTACAACGTGCCGTCCATCGAAAACGGATTCCGTTTTGAAAACGTGCGCCTTGAATTCAAGGACGGCAAAATCATCAAAGCAACCGCAAACAACTCCGACAAAGCCAACGCCCTTTTCGACACCGACGAAGGCGCAAGATACGTCGGCGAATTCGCGCTCGGAGTAAATCCGTACGTCACCAAAGCAATCGGCGACATCCTTTTTGACGAGAAAATAAGCGGTTCTTTCCACTTCACCCCCGGATGTTGCTATGACGACGCGCCAAACGGCAATAAGAGCGCAGTCCACTGGGATTTGGTTCTCTGTCAAACACCCGAGTTTGGTGGCGGTGAAATCTGGTTTGACGACGTTCTCGTGCGCAAGGACGGACGATTTGTCCTTCCCGAACTCTTTGGCTTAAATCCCGAAAATCTTATGTAACTTTCAAAGCCACGGCAATTCGTGCCGTGGCTTTTCAATTAATGATAAATAATTAACGATGAATAATTGCGGCACGGGCGCAGAAAAAGTTGGTCATTTCGTTTCCACGAGATTGCCACACTTACGCTCGCAATGACAAATTTTTTTGGTTGCGCCCGAAAAAAAACTTATTCGAAGCGTTCTTAAAGCAAATGAAGAACACATCACCTAGTGTCTTGTGGTTAGCATAAGCCGTCAAATAGATGCATAATGAGAAAGTGCCCCGAGAATGACAACCCTAATGTACTTACGTACATGAGTTGATATATTTAACTTATTATATGTAACTAACGGCACAAAACAGATGAAGGACAAGGAAAAGCCCCTTGGGGCATCGCCTAGTGTACTTATCGTACACGACGATGACTCAAAGGGCTTTGACACAGTTATTCGCTGTTTTGTGGCGTTAGGCTTTGTGGTCGCAACCAAGAACATCCACAATCTTATGCTTAACAACTTCTCTCACCGCATCTCTTGCCGGTCCGAGATATTGACGCGGATCGAAGTGAGACGGATTGAGTGCGAAGTGTTCGCGGATTGCGCCGGTGACTGCGAGACGCAAGTCGGAGTCGATGTTGATCTTGCAGACTGCCATGGACGCTGCTTTGCGGAGCATGTCTTCGGGGACGCCTTGTGCGCCGGGCATGCTGCCGCCGTATTGATTGACCTTTGCAACGAGTTCTTGCGGGACGGAAGATGCGCCGTGAAGAACAATCGGGAATCCGGGAAGACGTCTGCCGACTTCTTCGAGAATGTCGAAACGAAGTTGGGGTTGACCTTTGAACTTGTATGCGCCGTGGGACGTGCCGATTGCGATTGCAAGAGAGTCGACACCTGTCTTTTCGACAAATTCCTGAACTTGATCGGGATCGGTGAACGCTGCGTCTTTTGCGGAAACGTTGACTGCGTCTTCGATGCCTGCGAGTTTGCCGAGTTCTGCTTCGACGACTACGCCGTGATCGTGTGCGTATTCAACGACTTGCTTTGTGATGCTGATATTTTCTGCGAACGGATGTGCGCTTGCGTCGATCATGACGGAAGTGAAACCGCTGTCCACACAGTCTTTGCAGAGTGCAAAACTGTCGCCGTGGTCAAGGTGCAAGCAGATAGGAAGACCGCTGGTTTCCACCGCTGCTTCAACCATCTTTGTGAGATAAGTGGTGTTTGCGTACTTTCTTGCGCCGGAAGACACTTGAAGGATGAGCGGAGCTTGTTCTTCGGTTGCCGCTTCAACGATACCTTGGATGATTTCCATGTTGTTGACGTTGAATGCACCGATTGCATAACCGCCTGCATACGCTTTTTTGAACATTTCGGTTGTAGTTACTAATGGCATTGTATTTGCCTCCCAAAATTTTATTTCGCCCATATTATACAACCTATCAATGAAAAACACAACCGTTTATTATCAAATGATTGCGTCATTGAAAAGCGGCATAATCAAATGGGGTCGTCTTTGTCGACGACGTTTTTGTTTCGTTTTTCGTCTTTGCCGATGACGATGTGCGTATCGCCGTTTTCGTCGACGTATTCTTTTTTTATAAGCACTTTTCCGTCTTCGGCGGCTTCTTTTTTGAGCACGGCGAGTTCGTATTCGCTCTTATTGTGGTATTTTTCGAGTTCTTCTCTCTCCTTGCGTTCTTTGCGTTTGTTGCGCGTGAAATACAGCGTCACGGCGATTGCGATTGCAAGAATCACGAATCCGTAAAGAAACACGTCGGCGTATTGCTGCGGAATGAACCACGCAATCATCGTGAGAATAAGACCTGCGATTATATTGCCGAAAAACACGGCAAGAGACGCTTTCCACACGGGGAAATCGAGAAAACTACCCACGCACGACCCCGTCCATGCGCCCGTCATAGGAAGCGGTATCGCAACGAATATGAAGAGCCCGAGAAACTTCTTTGCGTCCGTAGAAAGCGGTTTGCGAGGTTTGCGTTTCTCTTCTTTTTTCGCAATTTCTTCGGCATTATAGGCACTTTCCGCCCTGTCCTGTATGTTCGCTTCCATGTTTTTTGCGATTTTTGAAAACCATTTCGAACGGCGAAGTTTGCGAAGAAGCGGTCTCGTTATCAGAATAAGCGGCAGTATGACCGTGGTCGAGCCTGCTATACAGCAAAGCATTCCCAGCATCATTTCACCTATCGTGTCGAACATATACGGCATCGTCAAAATAGCCCCGCGCAATTCGACTATGGGTATAATCGAAATCACGTAGAGCGTCAGGTAGGGATTGCCTATTGCATTGCTGATTTGATTGATAAGGTCTTGTATCATATAGACTCCGCTTTCATACAAAGTATAAGTGACGGCGAGATTTATGTCAAGGCGATTTGACGGATACGCTTGCAAATCCCGTGCGATTTATTTATAATTTTGTCACAATAATATGCCATATCGGGAGCGTTTTATGCAAAAAATTCTCAGCGCAATGAGACGCGCAATCATAGACTACGACATGATTCAGGACGGAGACAGAGTTTTCGTCGGACTTTCGGGCGGAAAAGACAGCACCCTGCTGCTTGCCGCGCTTGCCGCCTACCGCCGTTTTTCACCGCAAAAGTTCACTCTCGAAGCAATCACCATAGATATGGGATTGAAGGACACGAAAAAAGAAGAAATGAACGCGCTCGTTGCGT
Organism: bacterium; assembly: GCA_963656415.1. Classification (GTDB taxonomy): domain Bacteria; phylum Bacillota; class Clostridia; order Christensenellales; family CAG-917; genus CAG-475. The sequence continues at coordinate 24,005 of CAVKIG010000004.1, forward strand.
ACTGCGAGAGTTTGAACGTGCCGCATCACCTTGTCAAGACGGATATTGCGGAGATAATCTTCGAGGCAAGGAAAGAGTCGAACCCTTGCTCACTTTGCGCCAAAATGCGCCGTGGCGCGCTCAACGACGAAATCTCGAAACTCGGTGGCGGAAAACTTGCACTCGGTCACAACGCGGACGACGTTGCGGAAACCATGCTGCTATCATTGCTTTACGAAGGCAGATTTTCTTGCTTTCCGCCGACCGCACACATGGAACGATCTGACGTCACGCTCATTCGCCCCTTTATTTATCTCGAAGAATACGACATAAAAAGTGCCGTAAAACGACTTGATTTGCCCATCGTCAACAATCCTTGCCCTATGAACCACCACTCACAGCGCGAATATATGAAAAATCTTATCAAAACCATTTGCAAAGACATTCCGTTTGCAAAGCAACGCATACTCGGTGCAATATACCACCCCGAACGCAACAATCTTTGGCAAAAGCCGAACAAAGAAAATTAGTTTTTATCCACAAAACGAACACCGAAACGTTTCAACCGTCTATACAAACTGAGCCGCAGTAAAAATCACTGCGGCTTATATTTATCTTTTAAGAATATCGTTATGTCATTGACAATGGCATAATTTCATTATGCTTTTAGTGTTAACAAACAGTTATCGCAAATGTTTTCGTAAAAACAAAAAAAATATCAATCAATAGAAAACTGCCGTTGCAATAGAACTGCCGTTAAAATGAAAAACGCCGAACGGATATAAAATCCTTCGGCGTTTTCCGAATGTTGTCAATCTTTCGATTAGATCAATTTAAGGATGCAAGTCTCTGCTGCGTCACCGCGACGGGTGCCGGTCTTGAGAATGCGGGTGTAACCGCCACCTTGTCCGAGTTCGTTTTTGCGAGCGTCGTACTTGGGTGCATATTCTTTGAACATCTTCTCGATAAGGGGATGCTTGGTGTCTTTGATGCGTGCTTTGTATGCGCTCTTGGACTCTTTTGCGCCCTTGATCTCTTGAAGGTCCACGAGTTCAGCCATAAGTCTACGACGAGCTGCGAGTTTCTTCGCGCCGTCGTTGGTGAACACGACTTCTTTCTTTGCGCCCTTCGCATCGGTGACGGTCTTTGTGACCTTCACGTCGTCTTGATAGGCTCTCATTGCGATAGTGATATATTTTTCAGCAAGGCTTCTTACCGCTTTTGCACGATCAACCGTCGTTTCGATTTGACCATACCAGAGAAGTTCGGAAACCTGATTTTTGAGCATAGCCATTCTTTGGTCTGTGCGTTTTCCTAATTTAGACATTTTGTTCCTCCTGTGCTCTTAGTCCTCTTGGGCTTTCAAACCAAGTCCAAGGTCTTCGAGTTTCTTGACGACTTCTTCGAGTGATTTTCTGCCAAGGTTTCTCACTTTGAGCATATCGTCTTCGGTACGCTTCGTGAGATCTTCGACTGTGTGAATGTTTGCACGTTTCAAACAGTTGTATGAACGCACCGAAAGGTCGAGATCTTCGACGGACATTTCGAGCACTTTCACTTTGCTGTCGGTCTGCGGTTCGACGAGAATGGACTTGTCGCCCATATTTTCGACGAGATCGACGAAAAGTTTGATGTGGTCATTCATGATTTTTGCGGCAAGCGACGTGATTTCTTTTGCGGAAGTCGTACCGTCGGTTGTCACTTCAAGCGTAAGTTTGTCAAAATCGATGCTTTGTTCGACACGAGTGCTTTCAACAGCATAGTTGACTCTTACGACGGGTGTGTAAATAGAATCGATTGGAATATAACCGATGAGTTCGTGATGGTCTTTGTTTTGTGCTGCGGGGACATAACCTCTGCCGCAGTCCACAAAAATAGACATATCAATCTCAGCGCCCTCGTCCAAAGTGCAGATGATTTGGTCGGGATTCATGACTTCGATGCCGGTTGCGCATTGAATGTCACCTGCAGTGACAGCACCGACGGTGTTTGCATAGAGTTTGCACTCTTGCTTGCCGGCGGTTTCGAGACTGCTTATTGCTTTGAAACGAACAGTTTTGAGGTTGAGGATGATTTCAGTCACTTCCTCTTTTACGCCCTTGATTGTGGAGAATTCGTGATCGACTCCCGCAATCTTGATGCCGACAGCCGCAGCACCCGGAAGTGCGGAAAGAAGAATACGACGCAGGCAGTTGCCGATAGTGGTGCCGAATCCGCGTTCAAGCGGCTCGACGACGAACTTGGCATAGTTTCTGCTTTCGTTCTCCGTGCAAGTTATCTTGGGACTTTTGATTTCCATCATAACTGTATCCTCCAATCAAATTATTTTGAGTACAACTCGACGATAAGGTGTTCTTGAATGTCAAGATCGATATCTTCTCTTTGGGGAAGAGCGACCACTTTGCCGGTCAAAGTTGCGTTGTCAAATTCAAGCCACTTAACAAGGCTGAGATTCTTGGTTTCTTTGACTGCCGTCCAAAGTGCGGAATCTCTCTTGTTTTCTTTGACTGCGATAACGTCGCCTGCCTTTACGAGATAGGACGGGATATCGACTGTCTTGCCGTTGACGGTGATGTGACCGTGGTTGACGATTTGGCGAGCCATTGCTCTTGAAGTGCCGAGACCGAGACGATAAACGACGTTGTCGAGACGTCTTTCGATCAAGACGAGCATGTTGTCACCGGTGACGCCGCGCATTTCAGACGCTCTGTCATAGTACATCTTGAATTGCTTTTCGGTGACGCCGTAGTAACGTTTGGTTTTTTGTTTTTCGCGAAGTTGGATGCTGTATCCGCTTGCTTTCTTTCTTCCCTTGCCGTGATCCCCCGGAGGTGCATACTTGGTCAAGAGCGGGCATTTGGTGGAACCGCATTTTTCGCCTTTCAAATAGAGTTTGCAACCTTCGCGTCTGCAAAGACGGCAATCTGCTCCAGTATATTTAGCCATAACTTAATTCTCCTTCTTACAGTCTTCTCGCCTTGGGCGGACGGCATCCGTTGTGAGGAATCGGAGAAACGTCTTGAATGAGAGTAACTTCGATACCGACGTTGCCGAGTGCGCGGATTGCGCTTTCTCTGCCTTGACCCGGGCCTTTGACGTAAACTTCAACGCTTCTCATGCCTTGTTCGTAAGCAACTTTTGCAGCGTCTTCGCTGACCATTTGTGCTGCGAACGGAGTGGATTTACGACTGCCGCGAAGTTTGAGTTTGCCTGCGGAAGACCAGGAAACTGCGTTTCCGTTCATATCCGTGATGGTGACGATGGTGTTGTTAAAGGAAGCGTGAATGTGCACTTGACCTTTTTCAACGTGTTTGATATCTTTTCTTTTCTTAATAGCTTTTCTTGCAATACCTGCCATAGTCCGCCTCCTTATTTCTTGCTGCGGCTAACTGCGCGCTTCGGTCCCTTTCTCGTGCGGGCGTTTTGTTTTGTGTTTTGTCCGCGAACGGGAAGACCCTTTCTGTGGCGAACACCGCGATAGCAACCGATTTCCATCAATCTCTTGATATTGAGACCGACTTCTCTTTTAAGGTCGCCTTCAACGTGCAAATGTTGTTCGATGTAATCACGAATGAGAGAAACTTGATCTTCCGTCAAATCCTTAACGCGGATGTCGGGATTGATGCCGGTTTCGCTCAAAATCTTTTGAGACGTTGCAAGACCGATACCGTAAATGTAGGTAAGTCCGTATTCAACTCTCTTGTCGCGTGGGAGATCCACGCCGGCGATTCTTGCCATTTTCTACCTCCGAAATAGTGAAAAAAATGTTTTTTATATATGCCACGCATAGGTAGTTGCCGTTTTATTGTGGAATGTAGCAACCAGCCGCCCTACGCTTTTTGCCGATTTTAACTTTTGAAATTCCTTGGCGGAGCGTTGCCTTGAAACGTCAAAAGCCAAACCCATCAATCAACCTTGACGTTGTTTGTGGTTTGGATACTTTGAGCAGATAACCATAACTCTGCCGTTTCTTTTGATAACTTTGCATTTGTCGCACATAGGCTTTACACTTGGTCTGACTTTCATAGTTAAACTCCTTATTTTGCGTTGTTTTGCTTGTGACCTTTATTTGTTGCGGTAGATGATTCTGCCCTTCGTCAGGTCGTATGGCGACATTTCGATTTTCACTTTGTCGCCTTCGAGAATTCGTATGTTGTTTATACGCAACTTTCCGCCGAGATACGCCAATATTTCATGGCCGTTGCTGAGCATAACTCTGAATTGAGTTTTGGGCAAGACTTCGATGACTTTGCCTTCGGTTTCGATAACGTCTTCTTTTGACATAGAATCCCCTTTTTAGTTCTTATTGTCATTGTAAAAACGGAGCGCGCTGAACAGTTCTGCGTCAAACACCTGCATACCGTTTTTAAGTTTTTCCGCAATCTTTTCGAGCACGTCGCCCGTAGATTGCAAATGTTTTACGTTTTTGAGTTTCGCGTTCTTTATGTGACGCACATCTCCGTCTGCGATTTTCACCGTGTTTTCGTCCACGATTTCAACGACCGCATAATATGCGCCTTGGTCGCGACCTGCCTTCGAATAAACGATTAGTCCCAGTTCCATAATCAAAGCGTGAGTATTTCCGCTCCGTTTTCTGTCAGAGCAACAGTGTTTTCGTAATGCGCGGAAGGTTGTCCGTCCAGCGTCTCGCACTTCCAACCGTCTTCAAGCGTCTGCCACGTCCCCATGTTGACCATAGGCTCGATTGCAAGCACCATTCCGACTTGAAGTCTTGGTCCGTGTCCCGCTCTGCCGTAGTTCGGCACCGCAGGGTCTTCGTGCATCTCTTTGCCGATTCCGTGTCCCGTCATCGACCTTACGATCCCGTATCCGCGATCTTCGCAATACACTTGAATCGCATGGGAGATGTCTCCGAGATGTCCGCCGTCCTTGAATTGTTTCACGCCTTCGAAGAAACTCTCTCTCGTCGTTTGAACAAGTCTTTGTTTTTCTTCGCTGACTTCTCCGATGAGAAAAGTTCTTGCGGCGTCGGCTTGCCAGCCTTTGAACACCAATCCGCAATCGACTCCGATTATCTCGCCTTCTTTGAGTCTTCTCTCTGACGGAAAGCCGTGTACGATGACTTCGTCGATTGACGCGCATATCGTTCCGGGGAATCCGCCGTATCCGAGAAAGGAAGGAGTTGAATTGTGCTTTTTGATGTAATCGTAAGCAAATTCATCGAGTTTCTTTGTCGATACGCCCGGTTTCGCCTTTTCTTCGAGATAAAGCAAGCAATCTCTCAGGATCGCACCCGATTGACGCATGCACTCGATCTCGGCGGGGCTTTTAATGTGTATCATTCAAGCACCTTCTTGATGTCGGCAAAGATGTCTTCCTTCGTGCCTTTCGCGACGATATCGACGATCTTGCCTTGTTTGCGATAGTATTCGATGAGCGGTTCGGTCTGTTCCTGATAAACCTTCAATCTGTTTTTCACGGTTTCGGGTTTGTCGTCGTCACGGATGAAAAGTTCCTTTCCGCAACGGGAGCAGTTGTTCTTTCCGCCGAGCATCGATACGTGGTAAGTTTCTCCGCAAACGCAAACTCTTCTGCCGCCGAGTCTCTCGATGATGACTTCAAACGGAACGTCGATGTTGATTGCCATATCGATTTTCGCGACTTTGTCAAGTGCTTCGGCTTGAGCAATGGTTCTGGGGAAACCGTCGAGAATGTAACCGTTCTTGCAGTCGTCTTGCTCGAGTCTGTCCTTCACAAGACCAATGACCACTTCGTCGGGAACGAGTCCGCCGGATTCTACGTAAGCCTTCGCTTTGAGTCCGAGCGGAGTGCCTTCCTTCATATTGCGACGGAGTATATCGCCCGTCGAGATATGGGGGACGTTGAATTCTTCGGCAATCATTGCCGCCTGAGTACCTTTTCCTGCGCCCGGAGCGCCTAATAATATAATATTTTTCATATTTATTTATTATAGCACTTTTTCACCGTGATGGCAATCAAATCGAAAAACGATTTGCGCCATCACCGAAAAAATTTGAGTTTGTTTGTCGATTCTCACTTAAGGAAGCCTTTGTAGTGCTTCATCATGATTTGAGATTCGAGTTGTTTGTTGATTTCAAGTGCAACCGAGACTACGATGAGCAAACCTGTTGCGGAGAACGAGTTTGCAAACGGAAGTGCCGGAGTCGCCCACGTGCCGTCACCGATTGCAAGTGCACGGAACAGGAACGTCGGGATGAGCGCAATGAGCATAAGGAACACAGCACCGAAGAACGTCACTCTGTTGTTGACCTTCTTCAAGAAGTCGCTGGTCGGCTTGCCCGCTCTGATACCGGGAATAAATCCGCCGTATTGTTGAATGTTTCTTGCAACGTCGTCCGGATTGAACTGAATCATTGCGTAGAAATAGCTGAATCCGAGAATGAGCACTGCAAGGAGCACGTAGTATACCGCCGTGCCCGATCCCATGTATTTTGCGTACCATGCCGCTGCTTCCGTGTTTGCCGCAAAGAGTTGAATGATCATTTGCGGGAACATGAGCAAGGACGTTGCGAAAATGATCGGCATAACGCCGCTTCCGCCGACGCGAATGGGGATGTAGGTGGATTGACCGCCGTACATTTTGTTGCCCTTGATTTGTTTGGAGTATTGCACGGGCACTCTTCTCTCTGCGCCGTCCATGAACACGATGAACACGAAGATTGCAATGACGATAAGGATAAATCCGAGAATGTTCCAGATATAAGTCCAATTGTCGCCGACCATCTTGAACGAGTTTGCCATCGTCGTACCTGCGGACGCAAGGATACCGATAAAGATGATGATGGAAGTGCCGTTGCCGATGCCGTATTCGGTGATTCTTTCGCTCAGCCACATGACCATGACGCTGCCTGCCGTCAAAAGAACTATCGTGAGAGCCATCGTGAGAATTGCGTTGTCTTGACCGTTTTCAAACGGGAAGATCGGGCGGATGTAAGATTTGAATCCGACCACGATACCGATTGCTTGAACGACTGCAAGCACAATCGCGACTATTCTCGTGATTTGCGTAAGTTTTTGTCTGCCTTCATCGCCTTCTTTGGACATTCTTTCGAGTGCGGGAATGACCAATGCAAGCAATTGCATGATAATTGACGAGTTGATGAACGGCAAGACACCTAGCGCAAATATAGTTGCGTTCGCCATCGAACCGCCCGACAAGATGTTCAAAAGCCCGAGAAAGTCTGAATTTTGCTCGGTGAACGCCTTTGTCAATGCGGTCGCGTCAAACGTCGGAACAGGAATGTAGCATCCTATTCTGTACACGAGAATGAGAGCAAGGGTGAGCCAAATCTTCACCCTGATCTCTTTCGATTTGAATGCGTTTTTGAGTGTCTCAAACATTATAGCACCTCTACTGTGCCGCCTGCCTTTTCGATTTTTTCAACTGCAGACGCGGTGAATTTGTTGGCTTTGATTGTAAGTTTCTTTTCAAGCACGCCGTTGCCGAGAACTTTAAGTCCGTAAGGCTCGACCTTCTTGATAATACCGCTTGCAACAAGTTCATCTATACCGACAACTGCTCCGTCCTCAAATCTGTTGAAGACGTCGATATTGACTTGATTGTAGACGTGTGCGAATCTCTTGTTGTTGAAACCGATCTTCGGGAGTCTTCTGGTCATCGGCATTTGTCCGCCTTCGAAGTTGGGACGCACGCCGCCACCGCTTCTTGCCCATTGACCTTTATGTCCGCGAGTGGATGTTTTGCCCATTCCGGAGCCGACGCCGCGACCGATTCTCTTGGTTGCGGTTCTTGCACCTTCTGCGGGCTTGATGTCTTGAATATTCATAAGGCTTTCTCCTTAAACTTCTTCAACCTTTACAAGGTGAGAAACTTTGGCGATTTTTCCGCGAACGCAAGCGTCGTCAACGAAGACTCTCGCATTGCCGATTTTGTGCAATCCGAGTGCTTCGAGATTCGCTTTTTGGTTCTTAAGAATGCCGTTGGCGCTCTTCACGAGAGTGACTTTGATGGATTTTACTTCTGCTTGTGCAGCTGCTTTCTTTGCCATAGTAGTACGCCCCCTTTATTAGTCTGCCACGACGTCTACGCCGCGAAGTTGTGCGATTTCGTCTGCGTTGCGAAGGCTGAGAAGTCCTTCTAGCGTTGCTTTCGCACTGTTAATCGGGTTGTTCGAGCCGAGAGACTTTGTTCTGATGTCTTTGACGCCTGCGACTTCGAGAACGATACGCACTGCGCCGCCCGCGATAACGCCGGTACCTTCTTCAGCAGGAAGAAGAAGAACTTGTCCACGACCAAACTTGCCGGTTGTTGCATGGGGAATTGTGTTGCCTTTCAAAGAAACAGTCACGAGATTGCGCTTTGCAAGTTGGGTTGCTTTCTCGATTGCTTCGGGAACTTCAGCCGCCTTGCCCGTGCCGATACCGACTTTGCCGTTGCCGTCACCGACCACGACGAGTGCGGAGAAACGCATGTTTCTGCCGCCTTTGACGGTCTTGCTGACGCGGTTGACTGCGATGAGTTTCTTGGTCAAACCGTCGTTCTCTTCTCTGTTTCTATCGTTTCTTCTATCACGATTTTCTGCCATAATTCCTCCGATTAAAACTCAAGACCGGCTTCTCTTGCGCCGTCGGCGAGTGCTTGCACTCTGCCGGTGTAAAGATAGCCGCCTCTGTCGAACACGACTTCTTTGATGCCGAGATTTTGAGCCTTTTCAGCAATTGCCGCACCCACGACTTTTGCCGCTTCGCTCTTGGAAAGGTCCGCAACTTTCGCTGCGACGTCTTTTTCGAGAGTGCTTGCAGCGCAAAGGGTGTGTCCCTTCACGTCGTCGATGATTTGAGCATAGATATGGTTTGTGCTTCTGTACACGCAAAGACGGGGTCTTTCGGCAGTGCCGCTGACTTTCTTTCTCACTCTTGCGTGACGAATGATTCTATCTGCGTTTTTATCTTTTTTGGAAATCATACTTCACCTCATTACTTCGTGGCTCTCTTGCCGACTTTGTGGATGACGGTCTCATCCTTGTAGTGAATGCCGTATCCGTGATACGGTTCAACCGGTTTGATAGCCTTGATGGTTGCAGCAGTCTGACCAACGAGTTGACGATCGATGCCCTTGACGACGATTTCAAGCGGTTGCGGTTGTGCAAAGGTGACGCCTTCCGGAGCGGTAAAATCAACGGGATGAGAAAAACCGATGTTCATAGTCATCTTGTTGTTGCCGTTCAAAGTGACTTTGTAACCTACGCCGTTGACGATAAGGCTCTTTTCAAAACCTTTGGTTACGCCGACCACCATGTTGTGGATGAGCGCGCGATAAAGTCCGTGCAAAGCGCGATGGTCTTTGTCGTCGGAATGACGAGTGCAAAGAACGTGTTCGTCTTCAACTTTGACGTCGATGGATTTGTCGATCTTTTGGGTGAGCGTGCCGAGCGGGCCGGTCACCGTTACGAGATGATCGTTGATTGTAACTTGTACACCTTGCGGAATTTGGATAGGTGCTCTACCGATTCTTGACATAGTGCGCCTCCTTACCAAATGTACGCCAACACTTCGCCGCCGACGTGTTGTGCTTTCGCTTCCTTGTCGGTGAGAATACCCTTCGACGTTGAAAGGATGGCAATACCCATACCGTTCAAAACTCTCGGAAGGTTATCCACGCCTGCGTAGACGCGAAGACCGGGTGTTGATACTCTCTTGAGCCCCGTAACGACGTGTTGTCCTTTGACGGGTGCGTATTTCAAAGTGATGACGATGTTGTCTTGAACTGCGCCTTCGACGACTTCAAAACCTTTCACGTAACCTTCTTTGACGAGTATTTCTGCTATTGCGACCTTGATTTTGCTCGCCGGAACTTCAACCGTTTCGTGCTTTGCGGTCAAGGCATTTCTAATTCTTGTAAGCATATCTGCAATTGGATCAGTCATTTTTCGTGCCTCCTCTTACCAACTTGCCTTCTTCACTCCGGGAAGCTCGCCTTTGTAAGCGAGATTTCTGAAGCAAACTCTGCAAATGCCGTACTTTTTAAGAACGGCGTGCGGGCGTCCGCAAATACGGCAACGTGTATATTCACGCGTCGAGAACTTTTGTGGTCTTTGTTGCTTTATTTTCATTGATGTTTTGGCCATAGTTCACTCCTTATTTTGCAAACGGCATGCCCAAAAGTTTGAGCAATTCACGTGCTTCTTCATCGGTCTTTGCAGTCGTGACGATGCAAATATCGAATCCGCGGACTTTTTCGACTTTGTCGAATTCGATTTCCGGGAAGATAAGTTGTTCCTTCACGCCGACAGCATAGTTACCTCTGCCGTCGAAAGACTTGGAAGAGATACCGCGGAAGTCGCGGACTCTGGGAAGTGCGATGGAGATGAACTTGTCAAGGAAGTCGTACATTCTGTTGCCGCGAAGGGTAACTTTTGCACCGACGTTCATTCCTTCTCTCACCTTGAAGTTTGCAACTGATTTCTTTGCGGTCGTGATGACGGGCTTTTGACCTGCGATCATTTTGAGTTCGTCGACTGCGAGTTGCAAGGATTTGCTGTTGTCTTTGCAATCGCCCAAACCCATGTTGAGAACGACCTTTTCAAGACGCGGAACTTCGTTGATGTTCTTGTAGCCAAAGCGTTTGATGAGAGCCGGTACAACTTCTTCCGTGTACTGTTTTCTCATGCGATATCTTTCAGCATTACCAGCATTTTGATCGGTTGCAGTTGCTTTAGCAACCTGATTTTTCTTTTCTGCCACGATATTACCTCCGATGTATTAGTCCTTATTTTCGGACTTTTCTGCTTTCTTTTTTGCAGCCTTTTTCGCTACTTTCTTTGCAGACGGTTTCTTCTCGTCGAGAGATGCGCCGCACTTGGGGCAAACGCGGACGGATTTTTGTTTTCCGTTGACGTCTTTCACTTCGTGCTTAACTCTGACGACTGCTCCGCAACCTGCGCAAACGTGCATCACGTTGGACGCGTCGATTGTGCCTTCTTGCTTGATGATGCCGCCGTTGTCTTGTGCGTTTCTCGGCTTTTTGCTCTTTGATACGATATTGACGCCTTCAACGTAGATTCTTCCGCTTTCGGGCAAGACTTTCAAAACCTTGCCGACCTTGCCGGAATCTTTGCCGCTGATGACCATAACGTTGTCACCTTTCTTAACACTCAATTTTGCCATAACTTTTTCTCCTTCTTACAGCACTTCCGGGGCAAGAGAGATGATTTTGGTGTAATCCTTGTCACGCAATTCTCTTGCGATAGGCCCAAAAATACGAGTGCCTTGTGGTTGTTTTTGGTTGTCGATGATGACTGCAGCGTTGTCGTCGAATTTGATATAGCTGCCGTCTTCACGTTGGAGACCGAAAGTCGTGCGAACGATAACCGCTTTCACGACGTCGCCCTTCTTGACTTTGCCGCCCGGGATAGCCGATTTGACGGATGCAACGATGACGTCACCGATGTTTCCGCTTCTTCTGAAAGAACCGCCCAAGACTCTGATGCACATAATTTCTTTGGCTCCGCTGTTGTCAGCGACTTTAAGCCAACTCAATGGTTGAATCATAGCGCTCCTCCTATTATTTCGCTTTCTCGACTATTTCGACGAGTCTCCAGCACTTGTCCTTGGAAAGGGGACGAGTTTCTTGGATAAGCACCTTGTCGCCGATGCCGCATGCGTTGTTTTCGTCATGCGCTTTGAACTTCTTGGTGCGGTTGACTATCTTCTTGTAGAGCGGATGTTTAACGCGTTCGCTGACTGCGACGACGATGGTCTTGTCCATCTTGTCGCTCACGACGATACCGACTCTTTCTTTTCTGAGATTTCTTTCTTCCATACGTTCCTCCGATTAGCCCTTTGCTTCGTCTTTCGCGCGAGCAATTTCTCTTTGACGAATGACAGTCTTGATACGGGCAATGTCACGTCTCGTTTCGACCAAAACCATGGGGTTGGTCAATTGATTGGTGGCGTTTTTGAAGCGGAGGAAAAACAATTCCGACTTCAATTCGTTGAGTTTTGTTTGCAACTCTTTATCTGTCATTTCCAAAACTTGTTTCGATTTCATTGTTCACCGCCTTCGACACCGTTGACGTCTTCAGCCTTGACAAACTTGCACTTGACGGGAAGTTTGTTTGCTGCAAGACGAAGTGCCTCTTTTGCTACTGCTTCGTCGATACCCGCGATTTCGAACATCACGCGGCCCGGCTTGACTACTGCTACCCAGTATTCGGGAGAACCTTTACCTGAACCCATACGAGTTTCGGCAGGTTTCTTCGTTACCGGTTTGTGAGGGAATATATCAACCCAAACTTGACCGCCACGACGGATGTATCTCGTCATAGCGACACGGGCTGCTTCGATTTGGTTGGAGGTAATCCAGCCCGGCTCGGTCGAAACAAGACCGTATTCGCCGTATGCGACGATATTGCCCTTGTTTGCTTTGCCTTTCATTCTGCCACGCATTTGGCGACGTCTTTTGACGCGTTTAGGCATTAACATTATTGATTTCCTCCTTCAAGTGGATTTTTGCCAAGGATTTCACCCTTGTAGATCCAGCATTTCACGCCGATTGCACCGAAAGTGGTGTTTGCGGTCGCTACGCCGTAATCGATGTCTGCACGGAGCGTTTGAAGCGGAATCGAACCTTCACGATATTGCTCGCTTCTTGCGATTTCTGCGCCGTCGAGTCTGCCGCTGACCATGGTCTTGACACCCTTTGCGCCCGCTTTCATTGCCTTGGACATTGCTTGTTTCATCGCGCGACGGAAAGACGCACGTCCTTCGAGTTGTTTTGCGATGTTTTCTGCAACGAGTTGAGCGTCTGCATCCGGATGTTTGACTTCCATGATGTTGATGCTGACTTTCTTGTCGCCGGAGACGAGTTTTTCGACTTCTTTCTTGATTTCTTCAACGCCTGCGCCTTGTTTGCCGATAAGCACTGCCGGGCGAGCCGTGTAGATGCCGACTACGAGTTTGTCTGCCGCTCTTTCGATGGTTATTTTTGAAATAGCCGTATCATAGTATTTCTTCTTGATGAACTTGCGGACTTTGTTATCTTCTACGATATTGTCTGCAAAGTGAGCCTTGTCGGCATACCACTTGGAGTTCCAAGCCTTGATAACGCCGGTACGAAGACCGTTTGGATCAACCTTTTGTCCCATTTGATATACCTCCTTACGCTTTCACCGTGTCAAGAATGACCGTGATGTGACTTGTTCTCTTGTTGATACGATACGCTCTGCCCTTGGAGACCGCTTGAATACGTTTAAGGGTCGGACCTTCGTTTGCAAAGCATTCTGCGATGTACATATCGTTTCTTGCAAGATTTTGATTGTTCTCGCCGTTTGCAGCCGCGCTGTTGACCAACTTGATGAGCGGTTCGCTTGCCGCCTTGGGAGTGTTCTCCAAGATTGCGAGTGCTTCTGTTACCGATTTACCTCTGATGATGTCGAGCACGATACGGACCTTGAAAGGAGAAATTCTGACGAATTTAGCCGTTGCACAGGGTCTTGTATCCGCTTTTGCTTGACGATCCAAGGCTTTTTGTTTACTTCTTGTTGCCATAGCTATTCTCCTTTATTATTTCGTGGTCTTTGCGCCTGCGTGGCCTCTGAAAGTACGCGTGGGAGCGAACTCGCCGAGTTTGCAGCCGACCATGTCTTCCGTGATGTATACGGGAACGTGTTGTTTACCGTTGTGAACTGCTATCGTGTGACCCACCATTTCGGGGAAAATCGTCGAACTTCTTGACCAGGTTTTAACAGATTGGCGTTCACCGGATGCGTTCATAGCATTGATTCTGTTGATAAGGCGCTCTTCTACATACGGGCCTTTTTTAACACTTCTACTCATTTTGTCCTCCGATTAGTTCACGCGCTTAATGATGAACTTATTAGATTTGTTCTTCTTCTTTCTCGTCTTATAGCCAAGAGCAGGTTTGCCCCAGGGAGTGACAGGTGACGGCATACCGACAGGAGACTTACCTTCACCACCGCCGTGCGGGTGATCGTTCGGGTTCATAACGACACCACGGACGGTCGGACGAACGCCCATGTGACGAGTCTTACCTGCTTTACCGACGCGAACGATTTCGTGGTCGATGTTGCCCACTTGACCGATTGTCGCTCTGCAGTTGATGAGAACGTATCTCATTTCGCCGCTCGGCATACGCACGATTGCGTATTTACCTTCTTTAGCCATAAGTTGTGCCGCATTGCCTGCCGCTCTTGCGATGACGCCGCCGTTGCCGGGTTGCAACTCGATGTTGTGAATCATCGTACCGACGGGGATTGCGGAAAGCGGAAGTGCGTTGCCGACTTTGATATCCGCGTTTTCACCGCTTTCGAGAACGTCGCCTACGCTAAGTCCCAAAGGAGCGAGAATGTATGCTTTTTCGCCGTCTGCATAGTGCAGAAGCGCGATGTTTGCGGAACGGTTGGGGTCGTATTCGATAGTTGCGACTTTTGCGGGGATACCGTCTTTGTTGCGCTTGTAGTCGATGATACGATATTTGTTTCTGTTGCCGCCGCCGATGTGACGAACGGTGATTCTGCCCATGGAGTTTCTGCCGCCGCTCTTGTTGAGGGACACGAGAAGTGAACGCTCGGGAGTGGTGCTTGTGATTTCTTCATAAGCGGAGACCGTCATGAAACGACGTGCAGGAGACGTTGGTTTATATTTCTTAATAGCCATATTGCTTACTCTCCTTATGCCAGGCTCTCGAAGAATTCGATTGCTTTGCTGTCGTCGGTCAAAGTGACGATGGCTTTCTTGAATGCAGAGCGTCTGCCTTCGTTTCTGCCCATTCTCTTGACTTTGCCGTCGTAGTTGGACGTGTTGACCTTTTCGACTTTGACGCCGAAGATTTGTTCAACTGCTGCTTTGATTTGGGTCTTGGTTGCGGATTTCACAACTTTGAACGTATATCTCTTTGCAGCGATGCCGTCATAACTTTTTTCTGAAAGGATAGGCTCGATAATGATGTCGTATGCTGTCATTGTGCTGCCTCCTCGAGTTTTTTCAATGCGTCAACCGTGATGACGATGTTCTTGGTTGCGACCACGTCGTACACGCTGAGCGTTCTTGCTTCGCAGACGTCAACGGTCGGAATGTTCTTGCTTGCTTTGAGAGCGTCTTGATCGTACTCGTCGAGAACGAACAAGGTCTTGCCGTTGAGAGAGAGAGCCTTCACTGCGTTTGCAACGAGTTTGGTCTTCACTTCTGCAAGTGCGAACTTGTCGAGAACCACGACTTCGCTTTGACGAAGTTTTTCAGAGAGTGCGGAATAGAACGCCGCAGTCTTCATATTCTTGTTGATCTTTTGGGAGAAATCTCTCGGCTTCTTTGCGAACACCACGCCGCCGCCAACGTATTGGGGAGCAACGATGGAGCCTTGACGAGCGCGACCTGTTCCTTTTTGACGATAAGGCTTGCAGCCACCGCCGCGAACTTCGGTTCTGGTCAATGCACTCATGGTGCCTTGGCGCTTGTTTGCGAGTTGAGCAACCACGACTTGGTGGATAAGAGCTTCGTTGTACTCGCGTGCAAAGATGGAATCGCTGACTTCAACTGTGCCGGCTTTCTTGCCTGCCATATTCAAAACATTCAGTTTCATATTCTACCTCCGCTTAGCCCTTGATGGATTCCTTCACCACGACGATTCCGCCCTTCGGACCGGGAACTGCGCCTTTGATGAGAAGAAGGTTTCTCGCTGCGTCCACGCGTGCGACGGTGAGATTTTGGACAGTCACTTTTTCATGACCCCATTGACCTGCCATGTGCTTGTTCTTGAACACTCTCGACGGAGAGGAGCAAGCGCCCATAGAACCAACGCTTCTGTGGATAGGACCGGTACCGTGTGTCATGCTACCGATTCTTTGAGAGTTCCATCTTTGGATAACACCCGAAAATCCGTGACCTTTGGAAGTGCCGGTGACGTCAACCTTGTCGCCTTCTTTGAACATGTCGCAGGTCAGTTCCTGTCCAAGCTCGTAGCTTGCGCAGTTTGCGAAACGGAATTCACGAAGGTACTTTTTGACAGTCACGCCCGCTTTCTTGAAGTGTCCGGCAACGGGTTTGTTGACTCTTGTTTCTTTGATAGCGCCGAAGCCGACTTGAATTGCTTCGTAGCCATCGTTCTCTTTCGTCTTTATCTGCACGACCGGGCAGGGACCCGCTTCAACTACCGTGACGGGGATCACTTTGCCTTCTGCAGTAAAGATTTGGCTCATGCCGATTTTCTTACCGATGATTGCTTTATCCATGTAAAGTTCATCCTCCTTTTATTTACCTTAGAGTTTGATCGAAATGTCAACGCCTGCGGGCAAGTCGAGTTTCATCAAAGAATCGACGGTCTTGCTCGTGGGGTTGTAGATATCGATCAAGCGCTTGTGTGTTCTGAGTTCAAATTGTTCGCGGCTATCTTTGTACTTGTGAGTAGCGCGCAAAATGGTGATGATTTCCTTTTCCGTAGGAAGGGGGATAGGACCGGAAACCTTCGTACCCGTCTTCTTGACTGTTTCAACAATCTTTTCTGCAGAAAGGTCGATAAGGTTGTGGTCATACGCCTTAAGTTTAATTCTGATCTTTTGTCCAGCCATTATTAGCCTCCTAATATTAACACTTGTCCGTGTGTGTCTTATA
>CAVKIG010000005.1:0-40053 GCA_963656415.1 bacterium
GACGGATAACATTGTAGAGAAAGCACTCTATACGAGTGGTGGAAGAAATACCGGCACGGACCGGAAAGATGGGGCAATTCTATTTAGGGTTTTATACGCTCACCCCTTGTAGAGCCGAGAACCAATAAAACCTTATACACGCACTTTGCTTATTCAAGGGGCACTCATACACGCACTCTGCATTGATTGAAAAGAAAAAGCACTCTGTGCGAGTGCTTTTTCTTCATGTCTTCTTCTAAATTTCTATTATTGTTCAGAAATTGCGCCGACGGGGCAACCGTCTTCACATGCTCCGCAATCGATGCATTGATCGGGATCGACAACGTATTTGCTGTCGCCTTCTGCAATTGCGCCGACCGGGCAAGTATCTGCGCACGCACCGCATTGGATGCACTCATCGCTGATAACTCTGGGCATAGTTTTTTCTCCTTACAAAATTGATTTGCTTTCGCTTGGCATTATATTAGCACAAACTTGCTTTTTTGACAAGCATAAATGCGTGCTTTTGAAAATCTCAATCGCGGGCGGGATACAATCCGAAATAGCAGCCTGCAACTCTCGTGCGCTTGACAACGTAAGAACGCTTTTCTCTAAAAACGGATATATCCCCTTTGTATCTGCAATTTTTGCAATCGTTGCCGTAAATCGTTTTGTACGGGCAATGCGCAAAGGTCATCAGTGCGATATCCTTGCTCGGAGCATATCTCTTTATCGTGTCGCAAGCGGCAAAATCTCGATATTCCAAAGACGGCTCATAGGTATGCGCGCCGAGTTGTTCTGCCGCCAAAACCGCGTACCCGTTGGCGATATTGTGGCCTTGCCCTGCCACTATTTCGTAGCCCTTTTTTGCGAAATACAAACCGTAGACGTTGTGCGACACGAGCGTTTTTATTTTCGGCATATCGGCAAGCAGTTTTTCTATCGCCGCAATATCTTTTCCGTTTGCAATTATCGGCAGACCGAGCGCGACTTCGCTTTCGTCCAAATCGTATTCGTCAAGCAGCCTTTTCACTGCCGCAACAGAATATGCGCTTGGATAGATTGCCGTTTTCTCGCCTTTTTTGGCAAAATCACCGTATTCGTTTTCCCTTGCGACGAAAAGTCTCTCCGCCTTTACGTTTTCAAATTTCATGGCGAGATATTCGTCGATTTTTTCTTGATTTATCCCGACTTTTTTCGGTGAATTCGCGTTGATAATTTCTTCTTTAAGCGCGCAAAGCACGTCTCTTCGCAATGCGTTGATTACCGACTTCGGAGCAAAAACTCCGTCGGTGTCAACCGTGCAGTTTCTCACCGTGAAACCGCTGTCCGCCGTCTTCGAGCACGACGTGGCAATATCTTCCGCACTCGACGGGGCGTTCTGCGCTTTTTCAAGCAAAACGTCCGTCGTTTTCGTGACGGTTATCGGCTGGCTCGAAACGCTCGTCGCACTTATTTCAAGGGGCATACCCGCCTTTGCGCACACGGCTATGTCAATCGGCACGTATCTCTTCTCGGACAGTGCGATTTTGTCTCTTTCGGCATCGCATATAAGATTAACCTGCCAGCCGGGCTTCGCTTTCGTCTTGCTTATCACGCTGTAAACGCCGTTTGAAACCCTGCTTGCCTGCCCCACTCCGAGACTTGCTTTTTCGACGTCTCCGTCAAAAAATTTAAGTCCGTCGCCCTTGTTCAATTCTTTGTCGGAATTGATGAATATCTCAAAAAGCCCGTCCTTGAATTCCTTGACCGATTTGACGTATCCTATTTTCACTCCCGTGTGGTTGTTGAATCTTTTTTCCACCACAAACGGCGTGCCGTCGTCGAGATACGCGCGTTCGAGATACTCTCCGCGAGAATATGCGACTTTCAAATCTCGCATTTCGCTTTTGCTCGGAATATAATTTTTGTCGCGGCTTGCAAAATCAACGGCTTTTCTATACGTTTGCACCGTCGTTGCGACATAGCCTTCGCGGCGCAATCTGCCTTCGATTTTGAACGAGCAAACGCCTGCCCTTGCAAGTTGATTGACGCTCTTTGCAAGGCACAAATCTCTTGCGCTGAAAAGATAACCGTCATCTTCGTCCTTGCCTGCCTTTGCCTTGTACGAAAGACGGCACATCTGTTTGCAAAGTCCGCGATTGCCGCTTGCGCCTTGCTCTACGCTTGACAGATAGCAATTCCCCGAAAAAGCAATGCACAGCGCGCCCTGAACAAAATATTCTATTTCAAGGTCGGTGTTTTCTTTGATTGCTTTTATATCTTCGAGTTTCGTCTCTCTTGACAGTACGACGCGACTTACGCCCAACTCTTTTGCAACTTGCGCACCATAGAGATTGTGCACGCCCATTTGCGTGCTTGCGTGCAAACATATATCGGGAAAGCAATCTTTCAAAACTTTGCAAACACCTATATCCTGCACCAAAAACGCATCGACTTTTGCACAAACGGCACTTTTAACAAGCGAAATAAGCCTTGTAAACTCTTCGTTTTGCAAAATAGTGTTTATAGTAACGTAAACTTTCGCGCCGTAAAAATGGGCTCGTTTCACCACGTCCGCAATATTTTCGGACGTAAAATTTTGCGCTTTCATGCGCGCGTTAAAGTCGTCAAGCCCGAGATACACCGCATCCGCTCCGCTCATAAGCGCGGTCTCAAACGCCGTCATATCTCCTGCGGGTGCAAGAAGTTCCAACATGCTTTCAGTATATCACACGAGAGATTGGTATGCAATAAAGTTGCAATCTATTGCTATACGAAAAAAATTTGCTATAATTAAGTTATGAAAAGTTTTCTCTGTCCCGTATGCAAAAATCCGCTTTGCGAAAGCGAAAAATCAGCCGTCTGCAAGAACGGTCACGTTTTCGACCGCGCAAAAGAAGGCTATTTTTACCTTCTCAATCCGCAGGACAAGAACTCGAAAGACCCCGGCGACAACAAGGAAATGGTGTCGGCTCGCCGCGATTTTCTTGACGGTGATTTTTATCTGCCGCTTGCAAACGAAATCGCAAACGAGATAAACGAGCGTTTCCCCGAAAAAATAACGCTCTTGGACGCAGGCGTGGGAACGGGGTATTATTTGAACGCGCTCGCGCGTGCGCGTGGCAATGCGGACGACGAATATTTCGGCGTGGACGTATCGAAACACGCCGTAAAGATTGCGGCAAAACGCAACAAGGACGCGCATATCGCCGTGGCAAGCGTTTTCGACCTTCCGTTTGAAGACGGAACTTTCGACGTCGTGACGTGCGTGTTTTCCCCTTACGCCATGCAGGAATACTCCCGAGTGCTGAAATACGGCGGACTGCTGATAGTGGCGTATCCGTTCTCCGACCACCTTATCGAATTGCGCAGGGCTTTGTACGAAAACGTGAGAGACAACGCAACCGCACTGCCCGTATGCCACGACTTCGTGACGGTTTCGGAAAAGGAATTGAAATACGGCATCGTTGCTCGCGGAAAACAAACGGACAATCTTCTCACCATGACGCCGTACGTATATCGCGCACCGAAGGACGCCGTGGAAAAAGTGAGAAACGAGAGCGAATTGTCCCTGACGTGCGATTTTCACCTGACCGCATTGAAAAAATCCCGAGCATCTCGGCGTTGACAAATAAGTCGCGTTTATATATAATACAATTTGTTGATTTGTCAACATATCACTGTAAGGAAGAGAATTATGGACGAAAACAAGACCGTCGCGACCGACGAAATCGCAGAAACAAGCGAAGACCGACAAGAACAAATCGAAACCGCACAAACCGCGCAAACAGACGAATCGCAAGAGCAAGAAAAACCCGCAAAGAAAAAAGCGAAACTTCCCAAAGGCTTGCAAAAACTCGTTGACAAAATCAACGCCAACGAAAACGTGCGCCAAATGGTCGTGTTCACGCTGTTCAGTTTCATCTGCGGCGGCTCGCAACTTATACTCACGCTCGTGCTCACCCAACTCAAATACGCAGGCGGCGTGCTTGCAGAACCTTTCAAAGGTATTCCAGTCGGCAGCTTCTCTATCTTCGGATACGAAACCACTGCGGAATTTATCGGCTTTTTGGTCGGCTCGATCACGGGACAAGTGTTGACATTTGTGCTCAACAGAAAGAAAACCTTCAACTGCACCAACAACGTCGTGATTTCGGGTATAATGTACACCATACTTGCCGTGTTCATCATATTCATGCAAACGCTTCTCGGCGGCGCAATCACTTCCGCTTGCTACGGCGCAATGCCCGAACCCAGCAGTTTCGTGGGCTTGCTCTTCAACCTTGCGGGACAAGCGGTCGGCGGCATCGCGGCACTCATCATCAGTTTCCTTGGCAACAAATTCCTTGTCATGCGCAACTGGGGCAGCAAAAAGTCAAAAACCGAAACGACGGACTCCGCTCCCACCGAAGAAAACTGATTTTCATATCTCAAAAACATTGCAAAAGACACGCAACCGCGTGTCTTTTCTTTTACGTTTATATTATACCCTGCCGATTTTTTCTCAAAACCGCATTATATCTTCTTCATTCTCCCTTGTATAAATCGCCTTGCATTTCTTCTTTCTGCGTAATGACTGTAACCGCAAAACTTTTTCCGTCCGCAGTGTACGGCTCTATTCTGATATAACGACCTTCGTCTTCGTAATAATAGTAATTGCGATGTCGATCAAAAACCATTTCCCCAAGCACGACTTGCACATATCCGCCGCCGTCTACTTCAAGGAACAATTCGAATCTGTAATATTTGTTTTTTCTCAAATCTTCTGCGACGATGTCTTTCACCGTTCCGATTCCGTCGGACTGCAAATATTCTTCTCTCGTGATTTCTGTCACTACGAACTTTATTTTTTGCTTCTCGGGCAATTCTCCGTTGTTATCGCGCACGGTCAATTCTCCGTAAAACGTACCTGCCTGTATCTGTCTCAAACGACTTTTATTTTTCAAATTGACACAACAAACAACCGCAATCGTAATTGCGACCGCAAAAATCAAAACGCAAAAAAATACTTTTAGCGATATTTCAATTTTTTGTTCTTTTGTCAACGAATTTTTAGAGATACTACTCACCCCTTTTGTCCTATAATGTTCATTATGCCCTGTTAGGTCTCTCTGTTCCTATGTTTATCCGACAGGACAAACTTTTCCGTAATATTCAATGTCATCAACCGAATAATACAAGTCAAAATATATGTTGTCCTTTCGATATGCGTGCGGAGACAAACACACGGTATCTCCCGAGCCGCTCAAAAATTTATATGTGTAAAATCTTCCGTTGAATGTCGATGAATCAAACAACAAATCTTTCACAACTCTACTATCTTCGGTTAAAACCGCAAATTCAATCCTGAAAAATTTGTTCCCGACAACGTCTTTCACCACGTTGGTTGATTTAGCTTCGTCAAATACCGACTTTTCAATTTCAATCAGCGACAATTCTATTGCAAAACTTGCCGTATCCGCATTTGAAATATACGCATTTCCGCAATATTTTCCCTGCACAAATTTTATTTTCTCTGTAAGGCTCACCCGCACACACGCCACAACAATTCCTACAATGCATAATACCGCAGCAAGTACACTTACCACGATTACGATTATTTGTTTTTTTGTTAACGGTGTCTTGAAAATAAAACTCACCCCCTGTGTTATTCTCCCTTGTATAAATAACTTGATTTTTGCAGGTTACCATCGGTGAAAACAAGAAGATAGCACCTGTCTCCGTCCGGTGTCGGGTCTAAATAACTTTGATATACATCATCTTCGTATGTATAAACATCCCATCTGTAATTTGACGTTATTTTCCCGAGCATCAATTGCTCGTATTCGCCATTTTCTTCCACAAACAACTCAAACTTATAATATTTGTCTTGCTTGCACTTTTCCGCAACGACGTCTTTCACCGTTCCGATTCCGTTGGATTGTTCATACTGCTCTTTTGTAATTTCGGTCACGACAAATTTTACTTTCTGCTTTTCTTGCAACACTTTACCGGAATCTATTTCTTTCACTGACAGTTCTCCGAAAAATGTACCGGGAACAATTTTATCCCACCTGTTTTCGGGGCGAGATTTAACGCCGACGATACAAACAGTCGTCAAAATGCCGGCAAAAACCAAAACCGCCGCCACAACGGCAACCGAAATTGCTATTTTTTGTTTTTTTGTTAACGGTGTCTTGGAAATAAAACTCACCCCCCATACATCTTATCCTTCACTCTTATACTATCATACGATCATCTTGTTTTCAAGGGCAAATTTTTGCACACTATATGTTGTGGCAAATGCTTTGCCGTGACAAAAAATCCGCAATTCAATAGGGCGCGTTAGATTGCCGTTTGCGTTTTTACATACCCGTTTACATTGCCAAAAACACGCATTTTTAAGACACGAAAAGTGGAATTGACAAATTGTGGCATTTTTCTACAAATACACAATATGTAGTGTTTCTCAAAAAAGTTTCACACTTTATTTTGCGCTTTTTTGTGTTTCGCCCTTGACATATCGGGCGTGCTTGTTATAATAAAAGGGCACATTTTCAAAAGGAGATTTTCAATACTATGTTGAACATCAAAAAAAGAGACGGAAACATCGTTCCGTTCAACCTTAACAAAATCAAAGTCGCAATCGAAAAAGCGTTCGACGCGGTGGGCAAAAACTACAGCGACGACATCATCGATATGCTTGCTTTGCGCGTTACGGCAACTTTCAACGACAAGGTGAAAGACGACTGCGTGAGCGTTGAAGACATTCAAGACGCAGTGGAAGTGGTTCTCATTCAATCGGGCTACGTAGAAGTGGCGAAGGCATACATACTTTACAGAAAACAACACGAGAAACTTCGCGAGATGAACTCCACGATGCTCGACTACAAGAACACCGTCAACAACTATCTCAAAATCAACGACTGGCGCGTGAAGGAAAACTCCACCGTGACGTACTCCGTCGGCGGTCTTATCCTGTCCAACTCCGGCGCGGTGACGGCAAACTATTGGCTGAGCGAGATATACGACGACGAGATCGCAAAGGCGCACCGCGAAGCGCAAATTCATATCCACGACCTTTCCATGCTCACGGGTTATTGCGCCGGTTGGTCGCTCAAGCAACTCATCAAGGAAGGTCTCGGCGGCATCCCCGGCAAGATTACGTCTTCGCCTGCGGGACACCTTTCCACACTCTGCAACCAAATGGTCAACTTCCTTGGCATAATGCAAAACGAATGGGCGGGCGCACAAGCGTTCAGTTCTTTCGACACCTATCTTGCTCCGTTCGTCAAAGTTGACAATCTTTCCTACAAAGAAGTCAAACAATGCATCCAGTCCTTCATCTACGGCGTCAATACGCCGTCTCGTTGGGGCACGCAGGCGCCGTTCACCAACATCACGCTCGACTGGGTCGTGCCAAACGACCTTGCGGAACTTCCCGCAATCGTCGGCGGCAAGGAGATGGACTTCAAATATAAGGATTGCGAAAAAGAAATGGCAATGGTCAACAAGGCGTTTATCGAGATTATGATCGAAGGCGACGCCAACGGCCGCGGATTCCAATATCCTATCCCAACCTATTCCATCACAAGAGACTTCGACTGGTCAAACACCGAAAACAACCGCTTGCTCTTCACGATGACGGCAAAATACGGCACTCCGTATTTCTCCAACTACATCAACAGCGATATGGAACCGAGCGACGTGCGCAGTATGTGCTGCCGTTTGCGTCTCGACCTTCGCGAACTCCGCAAGAAATCGGGCGGCTTCTTCGGAAGCGGCGAATCCACGGGTTCTATCGGCGTCGTGACGATCAATATGCCGAGAATCGCTTACGTCTCCGAGACGGAAGAAGACTTCTTCAAAGAACTCACTCGCCTTATGAACGTGTCCGCTCGCTCTCTCAAAATCAAGAGAAACGTCATCACCAAGTTGCTTGACGAAGGTCTCTATCCCTACACAAAACGCTATCTCGGCACTTTCGGCAACCACTTCTCCACAATCGGTCTCGTCGGCATGAACGAAGCGTGCCTGAACGCAAAGTGGGTGGGCAAAGACATGACGCACAAAGAAGCGCAGGAATTCACCAAGAAAGTGCTCAACTTCATGCGTGAAAAACTCAGCGACTACCAAGAAGAATACGGCGATTTGTACAATCTCGAAGCAACACCGGCAGAATCCACTTCCTATCGTCTTGCAAAACACGACAGAGAAAGATATCCCGACATCATCTGCGCAAGCAATATGGACAACGTGCCCTACTACACCAACAGCTCGCACTTGCCCGTCGGATACACGAGCGACATCTTCTCCGCTCTCGACATCCAAGACGAATTGCAAACTCTCTACACGTCCGGCACGGTCTTCCATGCGTTCCTTGGTCAAAAACTCGACAGTTGGCAAGCGGCGGCAAATCTCGTGAGAAAGATTGCAGAAAACTACAAACTGCCCTACTACACGCTCTCCCCGACCTACTCCGTTTGCCAAGAGCACGGATATTTGGACGGCGAGCAATACACCTGCCCAATCTGCGGCAAGAAGACGGAAGTGTACAGCCGTATCACCGGTTACTATCGCCCCGTGCAGAACTGGAACGACGGCAAGCGCGCAGAGTTCAAAGAGCGCAAAGTGTACGACATCGCAACGTCTCAATATCACGGCAAACACGTGGAAGAATTCAAAGAGAGCAAAGAAAACAACACTCAATGTGCTCCCAAGGCGGAAGAAAAACACGAATGTGCTTGCAATGCTCAAAAAGGTGCGGACGAAGGACTTTTGATCTTCACCACCAAGACTTGCCCCAACTGCAAAATGGCAAAAGCCATGCTTGACAAAGCAGGCATCGCATACACCGTGATCGACGCGGAAGACAACAAAGACCAAACTCTTGCCTACGGCGTGAAGAAAGCCCCCACGCTTCTCGTCCCCAACGGATCGGGATACGACGTGTACGACAACGCAAGCAAGATTAAAGGCTATATCGAGTCTAGAAAATAATCTCAACTCAAACTGCGGTATGGCAAACGCCATACCGCTTTCTTTTTGAAAGGAGCGAAAAACCATGGACAAATTCGATATCATCGTTATAGGCGCAGGCCCTGCAGGCATGACCGCCGCACTCAATTGTTTGAGAGCCGGCAAAACCGTTCTCGTTCTCGAAAGCGACAGTTTCGGCGGACAAATCGCATACTCTCCGAGAGTGGAAAACTTCCCGTCCTATCAAAAAATCGCAGGCGCGGAACTTATGGACAAACTCTACGAGCAAATCACCGAATGGGGCGCGCAAATCGAGCTTGAAAAAGCAGAAAAGATAGTTAAAACAGGCAAAACGTTTACGTTAACCACCGATTACAACACTTATGAGTGCAAATCCGTCATCCTCGCAACCGGCGTGAAACCGAGAAAAATCGGCGTTGAAAGAGAAGACGAACTCGTCGGCAGCGGCGTAAGTTATTGCGCGCTTTGCGACGGCGCGTTCTACACGGGCGAAGACGTCGTTGTCATAGGCGACGCAAACACCGCGCTTCAATATTCTCTCGTTCTCAGCGGCTATTGCAAGAGCGTGCATATCTGCACTTTGTTTGACAAATTCTTCGGAGACAAAGCACTGCTCGATCTCGTGCTTGCCCGCCCCAACGTCAAGTATACGCACAATCTCTCGCTCAAAGAGTTTATCGGCAAGGACGAACTCGAAGCACTTCGTTTTGAAAACACCCTGTCACACGAGCAAGTGATCATTGCCGCAAAATGCGCCTTTATCTGCATCGGACAAGTGCCCAACAACAAAGCCTTTGAAGATCTCGTGCAACTTGACAAGGCAGGCTACATCGTTGCGGACGAAAACTGCACGACGTCTTGCGAAGGTATTTTCGTTGCGGGCGACTGCCGCACGAAGAAAATCCGTCAACTCGTCACCGCCGCATCAGACGGCTCTATTGCCGCATTCAACGCATGCAACTACGTTGACTCTCTTTGATAGAAATCCTATTGAAAAAATCGTTTAGTTTTTTTATAAAGCATATAAAAAACACCGCAGAACGCGGTGTTTTTCTTTTTGCCGGATTAAACGTTGCGAAGATAAGGAAACGACGCAATCAAAGTTTTGATTCGACCAGTGAGAGCAGCACTTTTTTGCCGTCTTTCATCACTATGTAAAACATATCCCCCATTTCATCGTCGACAAATTCGATTCCTTCTACGTTTTCGATTTCGTCGGTAACGAGTTGCGCTATTGCGGAAAGCAATTCTTTCATGTTTTCTTCTCCTTTGCGTAGTAATTAAATTATATGTCCCCTTTTAGACAAAATCAATACATTTTGTACAAAAGTTAGCATACTATTTGTAAAATAATGTCGGAGATTGTCGATTTATGTCAAAATTCCACGAAAGACTTGCGGGGCTGATTATCGAGAGCGAGACGAGCGTGCAAGAATTGTCCGAAAAATACGGTTTTTCGCTGTCCGCCCTCTACAAATGGTTGCGCGGAGTCTGTTATCCGAGTTTTGACAATCTCGTTCTGCTTGCAGACAATTTCGGCTGCTCGGCGGATTATCTTCTCGGACTTAAAGACGACGAAGTCGAGTATACCGCAAACGAGCAACGACAGCCTTTCGACGTCTTATTTTCCAACCTGTTGAAAGAGAAAAACGTCAGCGAATATCGTCTCGTAAAACAAACGGGGCTTGCAAGAAGCAAGGTTGACGAATGGAGAAAAGCGGCGTCTTTGCCAAGCGTCGAAAGCCTTGTTCTCGTTGCAAAATTCTTTGACGTAACCGTTGACCGTCTAGTCGGCAGAGAATAAAAAGCCACGAAAAAAGCACCGAATCGGTGCTTTTTCTTTTGCCGTTTTACAAAATGTTTTTGACTTCCGAGAGCCGCGACACGATGTAGTCGCACTTTACGTCTGCCGTAGGTTCGTTTCTATGATTGTACCAAATCGTTTTCAATCCGTACTCGCACGCGCCTTTGATGTCTGCAGAAAGAGAGTCTCCTATCATCACGACGTCCTGCGGTTTCACATCGGGCAACGCCTTAAAGCAAGCGTCGAAAAACTCTTTTTGCGGTTTTGGAAACCCTATCTCTTCGGACACGAAATACCCGTCGATATAACCGTCGAGTTCAGCCCTTTTCATACGGTTGGTCTGCTGATGCATCGATGCGTTGGACGCCACGTACACTTTGTATTTAGAACGGAGATATTCAAGCAAATCTCTTGCGCCGTCCACAAGAATTGCCGACTCGTGAAAGTTTTCTCTGAACGCAGTCTCAAACGCGATGCCGTCCGCTTTTATGCCCAACTTGTCGAACACGATTTGAAATCTCGTGTCAAACAACTTCTCTTTGGTCACTTCTTTTTTTTCGAGCCTGTGCCAAAGGTCGAGATTGATGGGATGAAAGGTGTCCACGAGCGTTGTCGTGTACGGCACGCCGAATTTGTTGCACGCGCTTTTTATTGCGTCGTTTGCGCACTTGGTGAAATCGAGAAGAGTATCGTCTATGTCAATGAATACAACCATTTGTGCCCTTTCTATCTCACGATGATTGCGTCGCGTTCTGCGCCGACGGAGATGTATTTGATCTTGCAATCAACCGCTTTTTCAATAAATTCGATATACTTTTGCGCATTGAGCGGCAAGTCTTCAAACTTTCTGCAATTCACAGTGGACTCGTTCCAACCGTCGAGATACACGACGTTCGGTTTTGCGATATTGAGTGCTTCTCCGCTCGGGAATTCGTCGACGGTCTTGCCGTTTACGTCGTAACTTACGCACACGGGGATTTTTGCCATTGTGTCGAGAATATCGAGTTTGGTGAGTGCGATTTCGTTTGCGCCCTGCACCATACAGCCGTATTTGGACGCGACCACGTCAAATCCGCCGACTCTTCTGGGTCTGCCCGTTGCAGCGCCGTATTCTCCGCCCGCTTTTCTCAATTCTTCCGCTTCGTCTCCGAACATTTCCGCCGTAAACGGACCTTCGCCCACGCAAGTGGAATATGCTTTCATAACGCCGATTGCGTTTTCGACTTTATGGTTGGGAATACCTGCGCCCACAGGGCCGTACGCCGTGATGGTGTTGGAACTGGTGGTGTAAGGATAAATGCCGAAATCGATGTCTCTGAGTGCGCCGAGTTGCGCTTCGAGCATGACGTTTTTGCCGGCTTTGAGTGCTTTGTCGAGATAGTAGCCCGTGTCGCAAATGTAGTCTTTGAGCGGAGTGCCGTATTTGTCAAACCATTCGAGCAATCCGTCGACGGTGTATGCTTCCGCGCCGTATGCGTCTTTTATCATAAGGTTCTTCCAGTCAACGATTGTTTCGAGACGGGAGCGGAGATATTCGGGGTGCAAAATGTCGCCCATGCGGATTGCTTTCTTCATATATTTGTCCGCGTATACGGGAGAGATTCCGCGACGAGTAGAGCCAAACTTTTTGTCACCGAGTCTGTCTTCTTCAAGGCAGTCCTGCGCGACGTCGTAAGGGCAACAAACGATTGCTTTGTCGCTGATTTTGAGATTTGCGGGAGTTATGGAAATTCCGCCGTCTCTAAGTCTTGCGATTTCCTTGCAGAGATGCTCTATATCCACGACCATACCGTTGCCCATAACGTTGACCTTGTCTTCTCTCAAAATGCCCGACGGCAAAAGATTGAGAACGAACTTGCCTTTTTCGTTTATGACGGTGTGTCCCGCGTTGTTTCCGCCTTGATAGCGGACGACCACGTCTTGAGATTCGGAGAGCAAGTCAACCATACGGCCTTTGCCCTCGTCGCCCCAGTTGATACCAACGATTGATGTAAGCATTGTTATATCTCCAAAAATATATTTTCGTATTTCTCGGCACAAATAATCGCGCCGTTTATCTTTGATTTCAGACCGTAACCGCGCCCGTTTCGATTGCGTCTTTACCGTTCTTTTCAAGAAGCGGATCGACCACTTCCGATACGTATTCTTCCACCTGTTTTTCCGCTCTTCCCGTAAACGCTTTCACATCAACGATTTCGTCGATTTCTTCTTTTGTGAGTTTGAAAATCGGGTCGCTTTCGATGCGTTTCAAAAGGTCGTTGTCCGCACCGTCGAGTTTTATTGCCTTTGCGGCGTCAACCGAATGACGACGTATCGCCTCGTGCAAAATCTGTCTGTCTCCGCCTTTGTGCGTCACGCAATACATAAGAATGTTTTCGGTCGCCATAAAAGGTATTTCGTTGTCGAGATTTTTTGCGATTATGCGCGGATAAAGGGTTAAACCGCTTATTATGTTGTCATAAAGTGCCAATATTGCGTCAACGGCAAGGAACGCTTCGGGTATTGCGATGCGTCTGTTGGCACTGTCGTCAAGCGTCCTTTCAAACCATTGCGTCGATGCGGTGATTGCAGGATTGAGACTGTCGCAAAGCACGTATCTTGCAAGCGACGCCATACGCTCGCTTCTCATCGGGTTGCGTTTATACGCCATTGCCGAAGATCCGATCTGTCCCGACTCGAAGGGCTCTTCCACTTCTTTGAGATGAGACAATAGCCTTATATCGTTTGAAAATTTCGTTGCGCTTTGCGCTATGCCGCAAAGCACGCTCATAACGTTGTAATCGACCTTTCTCGAATAGGTCTGACCGCTCACGGCGTACGTCCCGACAAAGCCCGTTTGCTCTGCAATCGACTTGTCGAGAGCCTTGACTTTTTCGTCGTCTCCGCCGAAAAGTTCCATAAAACTCGCCGCCGTACCCGTCGTGCCTTTGCAGCCGAGAAGGCGCAGTCTTGAAAGTTGAAAATCAAGATTGTCAAGGTCGCCGACAAGGTCTTGAAGCCAAAGCGTCGCGCGCTTGCCCACCGTTGTGGGTTGCGCCGCCTGAAAATGCGTGTACGCAAGAGTCGCAAGCCCTTTGTTTTTCACGGCAAAATCTCTGACCGCTTTTATGCAAGACAACAATTCTCCGCGAATGAGCAAAAGCGCGTCTCTCATCTGAATGATATCGGTGTTGTCTCCTACAAAACAACTCGTTGCGCCGAGATGAATGACGGGCTTTGCCTTGGGACATTGATAGCCGAAAGTCAAAACGTGCGCCATTACGTCGTGGCGAACTTCCTTTTCGCGTGCGGCGGCGTAATCGTAATCGATGTCGTCGACTTTCGCTTCCATTTCGGCTATTTGCTCGTCGGTGATGTCTATGCCGAGATTTTTTTCCGCCTTTGCAAGAGCGACCCAAAGTCTGCGCCACGTGCCGAACTTAAAGTCGGGCGAGAAAACGTATTGCATCTTTTTGCTTGCGTATCTTTGACAAAGCGGTGACACGTATGCGTCCATAAAAACTCCCAAAAACAAAAAGTGTTCAAATTCATTTTAACCGATATGGTTAAAAAAAAATCGTGAACACTCCTGTCGTCTTTTTTATTCTATAAATAATATATCATTATAATGAATATCTGTCAATAAAAACAAGGGGGTGAAAATGAATCGGAATCAAGAAATATCAACCGTGATATTCGCAAAAGTCACGAAGTATAAAAAGCAGACATACTTTATAATATCCGCAAACGATTTTATATTTATTCAATTCCATTGCATAAAATGCGACAATTGTATGTATAAATATCCATTTTGTTTATAGAAAAATTTTTTGCTTAAAATCTTTTGACAATGGCGCAAATAAGTATATAATCGAAAATATAATTTTCCAAAAAAAGGAGAGCACCGTTATGATGTCGGATTTGTACGGCAGTATGGTTTTCGACGATAGAGTGATGAGCAAAAGATTGCCGCAAAACGTCTATCGCGAGTTCAAAAGATGTTGCGCGCTCGATTTGCCGCTTTCAAGAGAAACGGCAAACGTCATCGCAAACGAAATGAAAGAATGGGCAGTTGAAAAAGGAGTGACTCACTTCACTCACTGGTTCCAACCGCTCACCGGTATCACTGCCGAAAAACACGACAGTTTCATATCTCCCACAAAAGACGGCGGCGTGCTTATGGAACTCAGCGGAAAAGAGCTCATCAAAGGCGAACCCGACGCAAGTTCTTTCCCAAGCGGCGGCTTGCGCTCCACATTCGAAGCGCGCGGCTACACCGCATGGGACCCGACGTCTTACGCATTCATAAAAGACGGCATACTTTGCATCCCGACTGCGTTCTGCTCATACAACGGCCACGCTCTCGACAAGAAAACGCCGCTTCTCCGTTCTATGGAAGAGACAAGCAAGCAAGGCGTAAGACTTCTCTCCATTCTCGGCAAAAAAGCGGAACGCATCAACGTCTCGGTCGGGCCCGAACAGGAATATTTTCTCGTGGACACCGCTCTTTACGAAAAACGCAAAGACCTTTTCTACACCGGTCGCACTCTTTTCGGCGCACGTCCGCCGAAAGGACAGGAACTTTCAGATCACTATTTCGGCGCAATAAAGCCGCGCGTGGTCAAATATATGAAAGAACTTGACGAAGAATTGTGGAAACTCGGCATTCTTGCAAAGACCAAACACAACGAAGTTGCACCCGGTCAGCACGAATTTGCCCCCATTTACACAACCGTCAACATTGCCACCGACCAAAACCAACTCACGATGGAAATCATGAAGAAAGTCGCGTCCAAACACAACATGACTTGTCTTCTTCACGAAAAACCGTTTGCCGGAGTCAACGGCAGCGGAAAACACAACAACTGGTCTTTGTCCACCGACACCGGCGTAAACCTTTTCGATCCGGGCAAAAGTCCGCAGGACAACGCTCAGTTTTTGTTGATACTCTGCGCCGTCATCGCCGCAGTCGACAAACATCAGGATCTTCTGCGCATATCCGTTGCAAATGCGTCCAACGATCATCGTCTCGGCGCAAACGAAGCACCGCCGGCAATCGTGAGCATATATCTCGGAGACGAAATCACGGGCATTCTGCAAGCAATCGCGGACGGCAGAACCTACTCGCGCAGAGCAAAATGCGAAGTGGAAATCGGCGTTCACGTTCTTCCGAAATTCTCAATGGACTCGGCAGACCGCAACCGTACGTCCCCGTTTGCGTTCACCGGCAACAAGTTTGAATTCCGTATGCCCGGCTCGTCACAATCCATTGCAAGCGTAAATATGATTCTCAACACCATTATGGCGGAAGAATTTGCAGAAATGGCAGACGAACTCGAAAAGGCAAGCGACGTCAACCAAGGAATTACCGCAATCATCAAACGCGTGATGACCGAACACGGAAGAATCATCTTCAACGGCAACAACTATTCGAAAGAATGGGAAAACGAAGCGAAAAAACGCGGACTTCTCAATCTCAAATCCACGCCCGACGCTCTGCCCTATCTCACGAGCAAAGAAAACGTCGAATTGTTCCACAAAATGCACGTTCTCAGCGAAGCGGAATTGCGCTCTCGCCAGGAAATCTACGTGCAAAACTATTGCAAACTTCTCAACATCGAAGCAATGACGACGCTCGATATGGCAACGATGGATATTATCCCCGCCGTCATCAAATATAAGGGCGACGTTGCAAAATCGGCAAACGAAAGCCTTGCTCTCGGTGTGGAAGCAGACGAAGAAAAGGAAATCGTAAAGACGCTTGCGGCATTGCTTGCAAAAGCAAAGAAAGACGTTGAACGTCTCAGACACGCACTCAAAACCGCTCACGAAAAAGGCGAAAACATCGATGGTGCAAAGTGCTATCACGACGACGTACTCTCCGCAATGGACGCCTTGCGCGCAACCTGCGACGAGATGGAGCTTAACACCGCAAAAGAATACTGGCCGCTCCCGTCTTACGGCGACTTGCTTTTCTCCATTCACTAAAAGCTGCGAAAAATTAGACGGCATTTTGCAAAACTAAACGTTTATACAATCAAAAACGACGCATAATGCGTCGTTTTTGTTATCTTCTGCTTGATTGTCTGTTTTATCGCCTGCGTTTTGAAAGCATTATTTTGCCTTGTTCGCAACGAGTTCTTTTGCGTTTTTGACTATGTCCGCCGCCGTGATATGATACGTCTCGGACAAATACGGCATCTTTCCGACCTGTCCGAATTCATCCTGAATACCAACCATACGCATAGGCACGGGATAGTGTTTGCAAACGACTTCCGCCACTGCACTGCCCAGACCGCCGTACACGTTGTGATTCTCGCAAGTGACGATTGCGCCCGTCTCTTTTGCCGCATTAACGATTGCGTTTTCGTCGATAGGTTTCCACGTGTGGATATTGACGACTTTTGCGCTTATTCCGTCCTTTTCGAGTTCCGCCGCCGCATCGATTGCTTTTGAAACCATTATGCCGCTTGCGATAAGCGTGACGTCTTTGCCTTCTTTTACGGTGATTGCCTTGCCGAGTTCGAAGTCAAGGCTTTCATCGAAAACTTTCTCCGCTTTCTTACGTTGAAGACGAATATACACCGCGCCGTCATAGTCTGCAATCTGCTCGAACGCTTTCTCCATCATCGTAGCGTCCGTCGGTTCGAAGCAAACCATGTGCGGTATCGCGCGCATAAGTGCCATATCTTCAAAAGGCATATGTGTGCCGCCGTTGTTCTCTGCCGTGATGCCGGGGTCTGTGCCGACGATTTTCACGTTCTGTTTCGCATACGCGATAGAAATGAAAATCTGATCGTAACATCTTCTCGTGGCAAAAGGCGCAAAACTGTATGCAAACGGTATTTTGCCCATTGTCGACATGCCTGCCGCTATCCCCATCATATTTTGTTCTGCAATGCCGACGTTTATAAATCTGTCGGGAAATTCCTGTTTGAACGCTTTCGTTGCGTGGCAACTCATAAGGTCAGCGTCAAGCACCACGATCCTGTCGTCCTTTCTTGCTCTTTCAACCAGTGCGCCCGCGAGCACCTGTCTCAATTCTCTTTCGTCCGTCATGCCTGATACCTTCCCGTTTCTTTTCTCCACATATCTTCGGATATGCTCATGCTGTGGCAGTTAGCCGCACTTTCCGCAAAAGACGCGCCTTTGCCCTTTATCGTGTTGAGAATAATCATGCTCGGCTTGCCTTTTTGTGCCTTTGCGTTGTCGATTGCGTCGGATATTGCGACTATATCATGGCCGTCTATATCCTGCACGAAGAAACCGAACGCTTCCCACTTGTCTTTTGCGGGTGCGATATCGTTGATGTCATGCACCGCGCCGTCAAGTTGCATTTTGTTGTAGTCGAGAAGCACGATGAGATTGTCAAGCGCGTGTGAACCGGCAAACATGCTCGCTTCCCAAATCTGACCTTCTTGCGATTCGCCGTCTCCGATGAAACAGTATATCGTCGCAGGATTCTTGTCGAGTTTCGCCGCAAGCGCCATTCCGACGCCCGCCGACAATCCCTGTCCGAGCGAGCCTGCCGTCATATCGATGCCGGGAGTCTTGGTCATGTCGCAGTGAGACGGAAGTCTCGTGCCGGGTGCGTTGAGCGTGTAGAGCCACTCTTTGGGGAAATATCCTTTGTCCGCGAGCATCACGTACATTGCAGGACCGGCGTGTCCCTTTGACATAATCACTCTGTCCCTGTCCGCTTTCTGCGGATTTTCGGGATCGACGTTGGCTTTGGCATAATAAATGACCGTCAAAGCGTCCATGACAGACATCGTTCCGCCGATATGTCCCACACCGAATCTGCCGATAGTTTCGATAGCGTCGTCGCGAAGTTGCCTTGCCTTTGCGGTCAAAAACTCAAATTGTGAAGTTTCCATAACCACTCCCGTAATATTTTTAGTATATTCAGTATATCATCATAAGATTATCTTTTCAAGTGCAACACGCATGCTTTTTATGCGATAATTTTATATCGTTTGAAAGAAGAATCTCACCAAGCGGTTTTCGGCATGCTCCGAAAAAATAAAAGCGGACGCATTTGCGCCCGTCGCCGATGTTTTTCAGAATTTGAACCCCAAAGCATCCATCGCCTTTTGTTTCAATTCTTCTTTTTGTTCCTTCGTAAATTCCGCCGTATAAATTTCCGTTCTGTCTTTGACGAAAGCAAGCATCTTCATATCGCTCATTTTCGCTATGCTCGGAAAGTCGATTCCGCCGCCCGTCCTGTTTGCAAAGTCGTAAGTGACGATAACGCCCTTTGCCTTTGCAACACTTATATCGTATCTCTTCGCAATGCCTGCAAGTTGCGCGTCCGTCTTGTTTGAAAGCACCTTTTCACCTGCAATTTCGTTTTCGTAAAACGCGACGACTTCGGGCGTAATCATATCGAATATGCTTCCCGCACCGCACACGTTTTTGCCTTCGTTCTCAACGCTTTTTGCCGACTCGTTTTTAGCATACGCATTTGCGTATATACAACCGACGAGCGCCAAAAACAACACCGTGAGCAACGACATCGAAACAAACAAATATCTTTTTCCGTTTTTCATATCGTTAGCATATCACACATCTCACATTTTATACACAATGCACCGCAATCGCCAAAATCGACACTTAAACCATATCTTTCACACCGTACAACCCTGCTTTTTGCAAAACTATAAATCGAAGCGCGCGTTCTGCGCCGCAGGCGTACAACTCGCGAGAGTGGGCGACATGCTTTATCGAAACGCTTTCGTTGCCGTCGTCAAAAATGACTTCGTGCGTGCCGAACACACTGCCGAGACGAAGAGAATTTATGCAAATCTGTCCTTTCTCTCTTGCGTCTTGAGCACGTCTACCGACAACGATTTCTCCGCCGCCGCGCGCCGATTTTATCGCTTTTGCAATCGTGAGCGCACTGCCGCTGGGAACGTCCGCCTTGTTGAAATGATGCGTCTCGATTATCTCCACGTCAGCGCACGGAAAAACATTTGCAAGTCTCTGCGAGAATTCACAAATCAGCAACAATCCAAGCGACATATTGCTTGCAAAAAACACGGGGATTTCTTCCGCCGCCCGACGTATGATTTCAATCTCTTCTTCGGTATGTCCCGTGGTTGCAACGACAAGCGGAATTTTCCTGGCCGTTGCATATTGTGCTATTTGCCGTATTGCACTGTGATGAGAAAAATCGAGAATGACGTCTGCTCTTGCTTTGACATCGTCAATATTTTTATAAAAATGTTCTTCTTCACACGGTATTATATCCACCGCCGCAACGATGTTCATATCGTCTCTATTCTTAATAAGCGCACACATTTCGCGCCCCATTCTGCCTGCCGCTCCGCATAAAATTACGTTCATATAAAAAGTTATGCTTATATTTTTATTTTAACTATAAAAATGACGAAAACCGCAACAAACTCGCGGTCTTCGTCAAAATATATCTCTTTTTAATCAAACGATTTCGTTTACGCCCTGTCCGAATTTTCGGTGACAGTCGCAATTTTGTTTTTAAGCGCAGTCGTTGCAAATCTTCCCGACGCGCGCCATGTCCAGTTGCCTTGTGCGGTTGACGGCATGTTCATTCTTGCTTCCGCACCGAGCTCCATATAATCCTGCAGCGGTATAACCGCGAGATTCGCAGGCGAGTTCATGGCAAACGCAACGAGCGCAGCGGTGGGAGATTGCCCGAATCGCACGGGGCATTCCCTTTCAA
Organism: bacterium; assembly: GCA_963656415.1. GTDB lineage: Bacteria > Bacillota > Clostridia > Christensenellales > CAG-917 > CAG-475. The sequence goes on from CAVKIG010000005.1 coordinate 20,424, forward strand.
AAGCCTTTTTCTCAACGTCGGTCATATCCGCAAACCACGCTTTCGTCGGCGCACTATCGTGAGTGCCCGTATACACCACGCAGTTGTCAGTTTTGTAGTTGCGCGGAAGATATTCGTTTTTCTTGTCGTTGAAGGCAAATTGCAACACTTTCATACCGGGATAGCCTGTTTTTTCAAGCAACTCGCGCACGTCGTCGGTGATGTGTCCCAAATCTTCCGCAATTATTTTTGCTTTGGGAACTGCTTTTTCAATCTCCGCAAAGAGTTCGTATCCGACACCCTTCTCCCAGTGCCCGTCTTTTGCCGTTTCGTCTCCGTACGGTATGACGTAATATCCCGCAAATCCGCGGAAATGGTCTATTCTCACTATATCGTAAAGTTCAAAAACGTGTTTTGCACGCTCCACCCACCAACGATAGCCGTTTTCTTTCATTCTTTTCCAGTCGTAGATAGGATTGCCCCACAACTGTCCGTCATCCGAAAACGCGTCGGGGGGACAACCTGCAACGACCGTAGGCACGAGATTTTCGTCAAGCAAAAACTCGTTTGGGGCTCTCCACACTTCCACGCTGTCGTATGCGACGTAAATGGGCATATCTCCGACGATTGAAATTTCGTTTTTCTTTGCATATTCGCGCACTTTCTTCCACTGCGAGAAAAACTCGAATTGAACGAATTTCCAAAATCCGCATTCTTGTTCAAACTCGATTTCGTGCGCTTTTGCAAACGCATACTCGCGCATATCCCCCCATTCCGTCCACGCTTTGTAGTCGTTCTTTTCTTTGAGCGTCATAAAAAGTGCGTAGTCGTCAAGCCAGTCTGCGTTCTTTTCCGCAAATCTCGTATATTTCGGCGTCGGCGAAAACTTGGCGTACGCCCTTTTCAAAAGCGGAATTCTCGTTTCGAACAGTTTGCCGTAATCCACTCTGTCTCCGTTGTCGATTGCGCCTTCCAAGTCTTCTTCGCAAAGAAGAGATTCTTTTTTGAGAGCGTCAAGGTCAACGAAATACGGATTGCCTGCAAACGAACACGGCGATTGATAGGGAGAATCTCCGTATGCGGTCGGGTTGAGCGGAAGCACCTGCCATACGCTTTGTTTGCACTCTTTCAAAAAGTCTATAAACTTAAAAGCGGGCGCGCCGACAGACCCGATGCCGTATCTACTCGGGAGCGACAAAACCGCCATGAGTATTCCGCTCTTGTGCTTGAAACCGAATTTTGCTTGCGTTGATTTCATATCCCTTATTTTTTATCAGAAAAGTCCGATTATTCTGCCGTCGTCGGTGACGTCGATTTTTTCTGCGGCAGGCACTTTGGGAAGCCCCGGCATCGTCATAACGTCTCCCGTAAGCACCACGATAAAGCCTGCGCCCGCGCTAACCTTTACGTTTTTCACACTGACGACGAACCCGCTCGGTGCGCAAAGTTTGCTCGGGTCGTCGGAAAAACTGTATTGCGTCTTTGCAATACACACCGGAAGCGACGAAAAACCGAGTTTTTCAAGTGCGTCGATTTGTTTTTGCGCCTGCGGCGTTACGCTCACGTCGTCACCGCCATACACCTTGCGAACGACTTTTTCGATTTTTTGAAGAATGGAATCCGAATCGTCGTATGCGTATTGAAAACGCGAATTGTCTTCGTCGCAAAGATCGACGACCTTTCTCGCAAGATTTTCCGCGCCTTTTCCGCCGTCTGCGAAAGCGGTGCATTCAACCGCGCCGACGCCGTGCTCCTTGCATGCGAGTTCTATCGTCCTCACTTCTTCGTCGGTGTCGCTTTCAAAACGATTGATTGCAACGACGCAAGGGAGTTTGTATACGTTCTTTATATTGTCTACGTGTCGGAGCAAATTCGGCATACCCGCTTTCAACGCGGATATATTTTCCGTTTTCAAGTCTTTTTTATCCGCTCCCCCGTGCATTTTGAGAGCGCGTACCGTCGCGACTACGACTACGGCATTCGGCTTGATATTTGCCTTTCTGCATTTGATGTCAAGAAACTTCTCCGCACCGAGATCTGCGCCGAAACCTGCCTCTGTAACCACGTAATCGCCAAGATAAAGTGCCGTTTTGGTTGCAATCACACTATTGCAGCCGTGCGCAATGTTTGCAAACGGACCGCCGTGAACGATTGCCGGCGTGCCTTCGAGAGTCTGCACCAAATTAGGCTTTATAGCGTCTTTCAAAAGTGCCGTCATTGCGCCTTGCGCCTTAAGATCGCCTGCCGTGACGGGTCTGTCGTCATAGGTGTATCCGACGATGATTTTTGAAAGCCTGTCTTTCAAATCCGCAATGGACGAAGCAAGACACAGCACCGCCATAATCTCGCTTGCGACGGTGATGTCAAAGCCTTCTTCTCTCGGCGTTCCGTTGGCTTTTCCGCCCAGTCCGTCAACAATGAAGCGCAGTTGTCTGTCGTTCATATCGACGCATCTTTTCCACGTTATTTTTCTCGGGTCTATACAAAGAGCGTTGCCTTGCTGGATATGATTGTCTATCATTGCGGCAAGAAGATTGTTTGCCGCGCCTATTGCATGGAAGTCTCCCGTGAAATGTAGATTGATGTCTTCCATAGGAACGACCTGTGCGTATCCGCCGCCTGCCGCTCCGCCTTTTATGCCGAAAACAGGACCAAGCGACGGTTCTCTCAGCGCAACGACTGCGTTTTTGCCTATACGTTTAAGCCCGTCGGCAAGTCCGACGGTCGTCGTGGTTTTTCCTTCGCCTGCGGGCGTCGGCGTGATTGCCGTAACAAGAATGAGTTTTCCTTCCTTACCCTTGCCTTTTGCAAGACGCAAATAATCGATTTTTGCCTTGTACTTTCCGTATGCTTCAAGGTATTCTTCGTCGATGCCGATTGATTTTGCAATCTCGTTTATCGGTCGCAAATTCGTCTCCTGACAGATTTCGATGTCGCTTTTCATCGTTGACTCCATGCCACGCATTTTCACGCGCGCAATTATTATATAATGTATAAATTATATCACGATTGACGGTATCATTCAACAACAACTTGACATATCTTTTACATAGTGATATAACACCTTACGAAATAAAATGTTTAGGAGACATAAAAATGAAAGATTTTGCAAAAAAGTATCTTGACTGGTACAACGGTCTTGACAAAGTCGTCAAGATTATCCTTTGCTTGCTTTGGGACATCCCGTCCAACCTTTGCCGTCTGGCAAAAAGCGCGCAAAAAGAAAGCGTGCTCGGCATTGTTCTTTCAATCGTGGTTATGATATTCGGCGGATGGCTGTTGTGCGTCATCGACATCGTCAGCCTTGCACTCAAAGACAAGGTTTTCTGGATTGACGATCTCAATCTCGAAAACACAAACTGCGACAACAACTGCTCTTGCTGCTCAGACGCAAGCGATTGCGACAACACCGACAACGGCACAATTGACGATCAAACAAAAAACAACTAAAACTTTTCCCCAAAAAAGCAAGCACGCCCACGCGCGCTTGTTTTTTTATTCGGCTCTACAAGGGGTAAGCGTTTTATACTCTAAATAGAATTGCCCCATCTTTCCGGTCCGCGCCGGTATTTCTTCCACCACTCGAACAGAGTGCTTTCTTCACTTAATTATCCGTCGCTCGCGGGGAAGACAGTCGGCACTCGCATAAATAAGTATCGTCCCCTTGTTATGCCACTCGTTCGCAAGTGCAAAGAACAACACGCACTTGCTCACTTGTACATCCGTCTTGCTCGGCGCTCAAATGCTCGCCGCCGTTGCGGCTCGTGTTCCGTCTTTTAAGTTACACATTCCGTTTATAAGTACGCTCCGAATAGGCTTTCATTTCGGGCGCAACCGAAAAACTTTGTCATTGCGAGCGCAAGCGTGGCAATCTCGTGGAAACGAAACGACAAACTTTTTCTGCTCCCGTGCCGCAATTATTAATTATTCATTATTCATTATTAATTCTAAAAATGCGCTAAATAGATGAAGAACAAGAAAGAGCCACGCTAACGGTAACCCTAATGTACAAGTAGTACATGAGATGACGGGAGCGTGGCTCTGCCGCAGTTATTCGCTATTTAGCGCATTTTTAGTCGAGTTTTTGGTCGCCGAAGCGTATAACCCCCGTCTTTCTCATTATCTCGCTCAATGCAAGACTGACGACCGCAGGAATTACGAACATGCAAAGAATGATGCCGAGAACGTATTTCCACGTGTCAACAACGCCTTTTGACGCGTCGATGACGCCAAACACGCCGACGAGTCCGGACGTGCCCATTCCACCGCCTGCCGCATTGCAACGCATATCGAGAAGAACCGCAACGAGACCGCTGATTGCGCTTGCCACGATTTCAGGAACCATAATGACGGGACGGCGCATGATATTCGGGATTTGAAGCATGCTTGTGCCTATGCCTTGCGCGATAAGTCCGCCGAATCCGTTTTCTCTGAAACTTGCAACGGCAAAACCTACCATGTGTGCGGCGCAACCCGCAACGGCCGCTCCGCCGGCAATCATGAGTGCCTCTTCATATTCTGCAGGAACTGCCGCCGCAACCGCAATCCAGATTGCAGCCGACGACGTTGGCATGGTGAGCAAAATTCCCATCACGACGGCAATGAATATGCCGACGAGAATTTTCACCGCAACGCCTGCCTGAATTGCGAGTGCCATTGCGATTCCGATATATTCGATGAGTTTTATGAACGGCCATGCGATAAACACGGCAAACATGCACATTGCCATCATTCCGAGCGGAACGAGAATTATATCGAGTTTGGTCTTGCCGACGTAAAGTCCTGCAAGTTCGACGGTTACGAGCGAAACGACGTATGCGCCTATGGGATTGCCGGGCGCGCCGAACGCGAAATTCCACGCAACGTCGTGGCACATGACGTCAACCAAATTGCTTGCAAACGCACCGACCATACCCGTGACGGCCGCCGTGAAAATAACGAGCGGCTTCGCACCGAGTTTGTGTGCAATGCCTATGCCGATGCCTGCGCCCATAAGCGTTTTGGCGATTTTTGCCATATACGCGAGAAAATGAGCAAAGCCGTTGTCTCCGCACCAAGACGCAATCTGTGCAAGAATAGTGCCCGCGATAAGCGTGCAAAACAGTCCTTGCGCCATTCCGGAGAACGCATCTATGAAATAACGTTTGCAATACTTCTTGACGACGGCTTTTGCGGACGGCTTTTCTTTTTTTGAATAATCGGAAAGAATTCCTTCTTCCGCTTGTTCATCGCTCTTTGCCTCAGCGGTCGTCTCGGCATCGCTTGTCTGAGTTTCTTCTTCGCAATCGCAAATCACGTGTTCTTGTTCGGATTCGATTGTTGTTTCGTCACGGTTTTCGTCCATGATACCACCTTTAATACTTGTTTTTTTGTTTTTAAATCAGATATTTATTGCTATTTTTCGCAAAACAGCGGTTTTATATATATTTTTATCATATATAAAGTCTTATTTTTGTTATTTGCTTTCAACGTCCACTATTTCCATTTCTGCGGACGGAGCGACGCTGACGGCTTCCTGCAACGGTGTTTCTGTCGTCTTCGGGGCATGTTCGTCACGGCGCATAAGTTTCTCGAAAGTGCCGACGCAAAGCGTAAACATTTCTTCCATTTGTTCTTTTGAAAGTTGTCCGTCTTTTAGAGAATAATCTCTTGCAATAAGCGTTGCGGTGGCGTTGCCGTTCTTTGCAAACGCATTTGACGTGAACCCGTGCAAAGAATTGAATTTGTGTTTCAACGTGTCGTGAAGCATAACTTCCACACTTATGCCCTGCTCGGTCGCACTTGCCTGCAACGCACTCGTGACGTCGGTTGAATATTGCAGATGTCTAACGGCGTCGCCGTCTGCGATTTTGACTTCTCCGTTGCGTATATCTCCGATGCAAAGCACCTTTGCGCCCGCGTATTCGGGATGAGATTTCACAAACGCTTCAGAGCCGCAATGAGCGCAGTTTTCCGCTCCGAGCGACACGTAGACGACCTTTGCGTTTTCGGGCAGCAATTCCGGCTTCTCGACGAAATAGGCATAGGTTGCCATTGCAACGGACGTTGCCACTCCGTTTGACCGTCGAGCGTCTTTTTCAAGCGGTGAGTAATGAAGAATAAACGCCGCAATGCCGAATATGCCGGACACGAACGGGAGAATGGTGAATGCGCTTATCTTTGCCGCCACGTTGCCGTCCGACGTGCCGAGTGCCATTTTGAGAATGCAGAACAGCACGAATATAAACGTCGCTATCGGCGGAACGATTATCGAGACTTTGCGCATAACGTTGAAGTCTTTTATGAAACTTCCGAGCATTTCGTCGTGGTTGTCGACGATGACGTAGACGTTGTCCGCTTTATCAGTCTTTGAAAACTCGCTGACAACGTTGTACGAAACCTTTTTGGGCAAGATTTTTGCAAGGCGGAGATTGCCGAAATAAATCAGCATAAACACGCTCGCTCCCGCAATGAACATCATAAGCGACAAAGCCGTCACAAGTGCTCCTGCAAGGCGACTGCCCGCAAAAGAGATGAAATATATAACGTAGCAAAGAGCAAACCACACTCCGAGACACATGAACGCACCGCGCCCTGCCAAAGGATACGCCCTGAACGCTTCCAGTCTCGTTTTCGCATCGGTTTCGTCGTGTAAGCGATTGCGGATGGCACGTGCGCAAGCGGTTTCCTGTTCACTGCCCGCAATACGTCCCTGATACTTTTTGAGTTCATCCGAAAACTCGCCGATGAAATCAACGCCGTCTGTCAAATCTTCTGCGTTTACAACGCAACGTTTTTCGTCGAAATTGTCCATACGCTCATTATAACAACAGTGCGTGCAAAAATCAAGTTTGACACGCTTTTAACGCAAAAAGCGTCCGCTTTCGCGGACGCCTTTCGATTTTATCGCTAAAAAAGCAATTTTTTAGAATTCAAGCACAAACCAACCTGCGGTTTCGCTCGTAACGTCTTTTGCAAGATCCGTGTAGTCTGTCGCCACGAAAGTGCTTGCTTTGACGTATGCGGTGACCTTGACGGATGCCTGTTTAACGTTTGCTTCAACGGCTACAAGCGCGCCGTTTTCCCAACTCATATCGAGCGTCAATTTACCACTGCCGCCCAAAACTGCCGTAAGGAAGGTCTTTGCGTCGGTGTATTCTGCGCCGCTGAGTTTGAAGAGTTTTGCAAGATCCGCCGTCCAGTTGCCGGTGTCTTTTGCCAAAATGGAATCGACGTTGCCGCTTTCGCTCATGTTGGTATCCCACAATTTGCCGATCTTCACGACGTTCTTGTTGATGTTGTCAAGAGCAATGACGAGATTATTGTCGGGAGTGGTGATAAATGCGATAGCATATTTGATGGTTGTCGCAATGTTCTTGAACGGAACGACTTGTTTTGCGTCTGCCACGGTGTCCGCTTCGGGCTTCACGGGGAGTTTGAACGGATTGAGCTTGTCAAGCCAGTTTTGAATCGGCGTGACGATGTCGATGTTCTTCCATGCAGCACCCACGAAAGCGGGATTGAGTTCTCTGTGTGCTTCGTCGGTGAACATAACCTTTGCAAGATTGTTGAGTGCGTTGGTTGCGCCTTCATTGTTTGCAAGCAATTTTGCAATCATGTTGTATGCGTGATCGCCGAAGAGATTGACGAGCGTCTTTGCAACAGGAATATTGTCTATCTTTGCATCATGGTTGACGGTGACTGCCAAAGTGCCGTTTGCAAAACTTGCTTTGACGATATCGACCTTTGCGCCGTCTTTGGGTTGATAAGAGAGTGCCGCAACTGCAGCGGTTTCGTTGTTGGTAGCGTTCCAAAGATCAACTTTTCCTTTGAGAGTGAGAGAAAGTTGTCCGTCGAGAACGATGTTGTCAAGACCTTCGATTGCGGAGAATCTGTTGCCGTTTCTTGCATCCATTGCGGTTGCATCAAGAACGATACCTGAAACGTCAACCGTAACGCCCATATCGAGAGCGACGTCGGTCTTGTAGTTTTCGCGTGCGGTCGCCATGGTTACGTCATTGCCGGTCGCTTTGCGGAAAGAAAGTTCGTTGATGTTGATAGAAATCGTCGGGAAGACCTTTGTGGTGACTTTGCTCGTCGGATCGTTTGCAGCAACGTTTCCAAGAGAAAGTTTGATGCCGAATCCGTCGATTTCGCCGTTCTTTTCGTTGTAGGTAAGACCAATCTTCGTCAAATCGCCCACAAGAGACGTGATTTCGGAAAGATCGATGTTCTTAATGAGTCCGGGAACCATTCCGACAACGGTTTTGAGAATTCCGGATTGGATCTGAGTGTAATACGTCTTCGTGTCGCCGTTTGTGGTTACGGACGTTTTTTCAAAGAGCGATGCGCCGAGATCGGTTGTCAAGATTCCTTTGACGTCAAGTTTGCCTTGTGCGTCGAACAATTTGTCTTGGGTGAAACCAAATCCGTCGAGCGTGGATTGGAATTTGCCGATAGTTTCTTTCAGGTTGATTCCGAGAAGAGAAACTACTCTGTCAATGAGTTTGTTGAGATCCCAGTCTGCACCCATATCGGAAGTGAATTTCTCGACAAGTTGTGCAATGGTGAGCTCTTCTCTCTTTTCCGGATTGTTTTTGTTGAGAACGATAACCTTATCTTGTGTAAGGAATTGATCGAGTCTTGCGCTCAATTCTGTATTTCTGTAATTGAACGGAATCTTGACGTTTTGTCCTGCATAGTCAACGAAAATGCAAGTCGGATCGTTCATGAAAACGTAAAAGGTAACCCACGTTTCGTTGTCGGTTGGATCGTAGACTCTGACTTTGAGTGCGGTTTGGCTTTCGCCGGTTGCCGCCTTCTCCGATTTGTCGAGAACGAGATCGATCGAGAAGCCGAGATCGACTTTCTGATAGACTTTGCCTGCGTTGGATTCTGTTGCAAGAGCAAGAGAAAGGTCTGCATGAACGGCAAGATTGTCGTTTGCCGCAATTGCTTCACTGCCTATACCCTTTGACAAATTCCAAAGATTTTCAAAATACTCTTGTGACGTGTATTCCGTCGGAGTGGGCGGGGGTGTCGGCTTATCGCCGCCGTCATCGGGTTTCTTGTCTCCGCATGCAACGAGCGAGAACACGAGCACGAGTGCCAACACAAGAACGAGCAACGTTCTGATGCTGAATTTCTTCATAATTGCCTCCTAAAAATTTCTCATCGTTTCAGATCAAGTCTTGATGTATCGCGCGTGTGCGCATATATAAGGCTTGTATGAATACGGATATATTATATTATATATAAAAAAAGATGTCAATACTCCAGCAAAAACCGTCCTTACTCTTTAATGTGCTGTTGCTTACGCAACGTTTTGTACGCTTTCGGACAATTGTTCTGAAAATATAAAGTACGCTCCGAACGGATATCCGTTGCGGGCGAAAATGTCAAATTTTCCTTGTCATGTCGAAACATCTAGCCGTAAGGCGCATATTTCGCCCGATAAGTTTTGTGATAAGTTCACGGCTTTACAAGGGGTGAGCGTTTGGAACTAGAAATGCAATGTTACCCCTTCCCTTCGGGCTTTCCCCTACTTCTCGAATATAGTGCTTTCTCTTTTTAACTACACATCGCTCAAAGAGGGGAAGTCGGCACTCGCATAGATAGGTATCGTTCCCTTGTTATACCACTTCGCCTGCGTGGCGGCTTGCGCAACACAGTGCCACGCATTCTCGCACTTCACACACAAGCTCGGCGCTTATTTGCTCGCCGCCGTTGCGGCTCGTGTTCCGTCTTTTAAGTTGCACAGTCCGTTAATAAGTGCGCTACGAATAAGCAAATTCCGTGTATAAGTGTCCCCTTGAATGAGTGAACGGCATAAGACCGCTCCGTAAGCTCGCGGTCGGCGGTTTTATCACGTCTTCGAAGTTACACATACCGTTTATAAGTACGCTCCGAATAGGCTTTTATTTCGGGCGCAAATAAAAGCTTTGTCATTGCGAGCTTGCGTGGCAATCTCGTGGAAACGAAACGACAAACTTTTTCTGCGCCCGCGCCACAATTATTAATTATTCATTATTAATTATTAATTAAGAAAAAGCCACGCTAACGGCAACCCTAATGTACAAATAGTACATGAGTTGGCAGGCTCGGGGCGCTGACAAAGTTAGGCGCGCAATAGTGCCGTTACATACCGCCGGAGATAACAAGGGTTTCCCCCGTAACATACTCTGCGTTTGCGAGATATAGGATTGCGTCGGCAACTTCGTCGGGAGTGCCGAGACGGGAAAGCGGAATGGAGTTGTCGCAAAGATCCTGAACGTCGGAGTCGGAATAGGCTTTCATCATATCGGTGGAGATTGCGCCGGGTGCAACGGCGTTTACGCGCACCCCCATGGGCGCGACTTCTTTGGCAAGTGCTTTGGTGAAGCCGATGACGGCGGCTTTTGTTGCAGAATATGCAACTTCCATGCTTGCGCCTTTCACTCCCCACACCGACGAAACGTTGACGATAGAACCTTTTGAGTGTGAAAGCATATCGGGAAGAACCGCTTTCGTGATGTTGAACACGCCGTCAACGTTGACGGAAAACATTTCATGCCAATCGTCGATTGTCGTGTCGATGAAAAGTCCGCTTTTTGCGATGCCTGCATCGTTGACGAGAATGTCGATTTTGCCAAAACGTTTTTTCACTGCCGAAACCGCCGCCGATACGCTTTGAGCGTCGGATACGTCGCAAAAAACGGCAAAAACTCCGCCGTAAACGGAGTTCAGTTCGTTCTGTAATTTTTGGGCGCGCTCTTTTGAGTGATTGTAGGTGAAAGCGACATTGTACTTTCCTGCGCACTTTTTGACAAGCGCTTCACCGATGCCGCGACTTCCGCCCGTGATGAAAATTGTCTTTGTCATAATCCTTGTTTTATGTTTTTGAGCCGATCAAAATGGCTTGAGTAGATATCGCCAAAAGCCAATTTGAGCGGAATAGAACGTCAAAACATCGTTAAAACAGCAAAGCGGCTCTCAAAAAGAGAGCCGCTTTGAAAACGTCAATTATTTATTGTCGGTTTTGTCTTTTTTTTCGGGTCTGCCAATACCGATATAGGTGCTTTCGGCGTCTTCTGCATCCTTGTCAAAGGTCAAAAGATTGATGGTGTGCAGATAGTTGTTGTCGTTGGTTGCAAAGAAGAAGAAATCGTTGCCGATGAAGTCAAGCACGAATCCGTCAGTCTTGATGCCTTCGGAAATCACCGTCGTGATGTTGTCGGTTGCGCCCCTATAAGAAATCTTGTAGAGTGCGGAAGCGGATGACGTTGCGGAGAAATACACCACGCCTGCTTCTTTGTCGACTTTCCAGATGGTTTGAGAAGAGTCGCTCACGAGAACGGGATTTTCCGTTTCTGTGCCGTTGTACCAGCAATATTTGCTATCCGCGTTGTATGCGAGTGCGCCTTCTTCATATCCGAGCGGAACGAGCGTGGTCGAGCTGATTTTGTTGAGAAGTTTTTCGGATGCCTTGAAGTCTGCGGCTTTTGCCATGAACAAACCGGCTTTTTTCGTTTCACTCTTCAATGTATACGTTTTGTTGTAATAAATAGTGGAAGAACCGTCGCTTTCGACATACATTTTCGCAAGCGTGTATTTGAACACGTTGAGTTGGTCGTTTTCGGGAGTTTTGCCTTCCGTCACGAACGTGTCGAGCGTTGCGAGAGTGCGTTGATTCGTGCCGTCAAGGTTGATTGCGCAAAGGTTGTTGTAGTTCTTGTAACTTTCTTCGGTCGGAGCGTTCTGAACATAGAACATTTCGTTTGAACCGTACATCCAGGCGATGCTTGCGACGTTTTCAAGCAACGTGCCTTTGGTTGCGCCTTGTCCGTTGTCGATATTCTTGTTGGTCTTCATGCCCGAGAAGTCGATGTAACTCACGGTGTTGCTCGTGAAATACAAAACTCTGGAAGACGTGAAGAGATATTCGGAAGAACGAGTGCCGATAGTTCCGATGAGCTGAGTCACGGAGCCGTCGATTTTGGTGCGCATAAAGTCGGTGTCGGTGGTGGAAGCGGTGCCGGATTTATCTTTGTCGATGTTGGGCGTTGCATAATAAATCCATTCGCCGAAAATCGCGATGCCACCGTTGACGGAAGAATTGTAGACGCTCTTCGGAACGAGAAGTTTGCTCGTCGAATTGTCAATCGTGCCGTCTTCTTTCAATTCTGCGCGAACGATGCCTTGTTTGGTTGCCGCGCCCCACGTCGCGTCTGCGTCTGCGCCGACGTATCCGTTGACGAAATAAACGTAATTGCCTTGTTTGACGATATAGCCGCCGTTGGATTCAACAGGTGCGGTCGCATCGCCGCCGCCGATTGCGGTGTTTTTGTAAGGATTGCAGGCAACCAACGTCGCGACGCTTATCACGAGAACCAAAATTGCCGCAAATGCGCTAAAAAGTTTCTTTTTCATTATATTTCTCCTGGGGACAAAGTCCCTTTTGATATTCTTATTTCTCTTCTTTGGGCATATCGATCTTGATATGCACTTCTCTAAGTTGCTTCTCGGTGACGGTGCTGGGCGCGCCCATAAGCACGTCGCGAGCGTTTCTGTCCATCGGGAAGGTGATGATTTCTCTGATGCTGGGTTCGTTGGCAAGGAGCATGACGATACGGTCAACGCCCGGTGCGATACCTGCGTGCGGCGGTGCGCCGAATTTGAACGCGTTGTAGAGCGCAGAGAACTTCTCTTCGATGACTTCTTTGCCGTAACCGACGATTTCAAACGCCTTTTCCATGATTGCGGGCTCGTGGTTTCTCACTGCGCCCGAGCTCAATTCCACACCGTTGACTACGCTGTCGTATTGATATGCGACGATGTCGAGCGGATCCATGTTGTTGAGTGCGTCGAGTCCGCCTTGCGGCATAGAGAACGGATTGTGGCAGAAGCCGAGATTGCCTTCGTCGTCGTATTCGTACATCGGGAAGTCCACGATCCAGCAGAATCTGAACGCGTCCTTTTCGAGAAGATCGAGACCGACGCCGAGTTCGGTGCGAACGTAGCCCGCTTGTTTTTCGACGCCCTTCTCTTCTGCGAGAATCGCGACGAATCCGCCTGCTTTCAAGCCGAGTCTTTCAACGAGTGCGTCTTTGCTGTCCGCAAGAAATTTTGCAATTCCGCCCGCAAGTTCGCCTTTCTCGTCGAGTTTGAACCAGTACATATTGCTTGCGCCGTTGAGTTTCGCCTTTTCGACGAGTGCGTCAATCCACTTTCTCGTCTCTTTGAAATCGTTGACGGCGATTGCCTTTATAGTCTTGCCCTTTTCAAAGAACGGCGCTTTTTCCGAGAGAATGTCCGTGACGTCTTTGATGATAAGCGGGTTGCGAAGGTCGGGTTTGTCCGAGCCGTAATCTCTCATTGCGTCGCGATAAGTGATTCTGCGGAACGGACCTTCGTCGACTTTGTAGTTCTTGGGAGAGAATTCTTTGAACACGCCGCTGAGCACGTCTTCCATAACCGCAAAAACGTCTTCCTGAGTCGCAAAGCACATTTCGGTGTCGAGTTGATAGAACTCGCCCGGGCTTCTGTCCGCACGCGCGTCTTCGTCTCTGAAACACGGCGCAATTTGGAAATACCTGTCAAAGCCGCTTGCCATGAGCAATTGTTTGTATTGCTGCGGTGCTTGCGGGAGTGCATAGAAGTGTCCGGGATAAAGTCTTGACGGCACGATATAGTCGCGCGCGCCTTCGGGAGAAGACGACGTAAGAATCGGAGTCGTGATTTCCAAAAATCCGAGCGAAGTCATCTGGTTGCGAAGCCAGCTCACCACTTTGGAGCGGAACACTATCTTCGCTTTTACGTCGGGGTTTCTCAAATCGAGAAAACGATATTTGAGACGTACGTCTTCACGAGATTGAGTGCTTGTTGCGATTTCAAACGGGAGAAGTTCGTAGCACTTGCCGAGCAATTCGATTTTTTCGGGTTCGATTTCAATCATACCCGTGGGCATATCCTTGTTGGGTGCGCTTCTCAAAACCACTTTACCTTCGATGGATATCGTGCTTTCGCGCGGGATAGAGCGGATTTGTTCTTTCTTCTCTTCGTCGCTCACGACCGCCTGCGTATATCCGTAGTAGTCGCGCAACACGAAGAAGATGACTGCGCCAAGGTCGCGTACGCTGGAAAGCCAGCCGCACAGTTTGACGTGTTTGCCTTCGTCGGATTGTCTTAATTCTCCGCAATTGTGAGTTCTCAGTTCCATAAACACCTTTGAGTATTTTTGAATTAGATTTTGTTTTATATCAAAGCAGATTTATGCCTGCTTCGTCGCATCTTTCGTGCATTTCGTCGGGCCACAAGCTCGATTGCACTTCGCCGATATGCGCTTTTTGCAGTATCAGCATACAAAGTCTCGATTGTCCTATTCCGCCGCCTATCGTGAGCGGAAGCTCTCCCGACAAAATTTGCTTGTGGTATGCATTGACAAGTCTGTCCGTCGCGTTTGCGAGTTCCAGTTGTTTTTTGAGACTGTCCGCATCGACTCTTATGCCCATCGACGAGATTTCTATACTCTCGCCAAGCACTTCGTCATAGAAAATTATGTCTCCGTTGAGCGACCAGTCGTCGTAGTCGGGCGCTCTGCCGTCGTGCGGCTTTCCGTTTGAGAGTGCGCCGCCGATGTTCATAAGAAATATCGTCCCGTACTCTTTTGCAAGCGCGCTTTCTCTTTGGTGAGAATCGAATTCGGGATACCTGTCAAGCGCGTCCTGCGTCGTGACGAAAGTCACTTCCCTTTTGAGATTCAGGTCGATAACGGGAAACGCCTTTTTCGTTTCCTCGAGCGTGTCGCATATCGCGGGAACGATTCTCGTCACTATCATTTTGAGAAAATCGCTGTTGCGTTGCTCTTTGGATATAACCATTTCCCAGTCCCACTGGTCAACGTAAATGGAGTGTTGGTTGTCGCACTTGTCGTCCCTGCGGATTGCGTTCATGTCCGTGTAAAGACCTTCGCCGTTTCTGAAACCGTATCTTTTGAGCGCAAGTCTTTTCCACTTCGCGAGGGAGTGAACTATTTCCGCTTCCGCTCCGCCCTGTTCGAGAATGTCGAATTTCACCGCTCTTTCGACGCCGTTTAGGTCGTCGTTGACGCCCGTTTTGCTCTTCACGAACAACGGCGCGGAAACTCTCTCGAAACCGAAATTTTTTATAAGGTTGCGTTGAAACGCGTCTTTTACGAATTTTATCGCCTTTTCCGTCTCGCGAACGGACATCTTGCTTTTATAACCTTCGGGCACAATCAAGGAATACATATCTTCTCTCCTTTTTCTCGCATTTTCCCCCTGCAGAAAAAGTCATTTGTGATTTTACGCCATAAGGTCGCCGGCGGTTCTGGAATAGAGTTGTACGTCGCGAATGTTGCCGATGCCCGTCACGTACATAAGAATACGTTCGAGACCGAGACCGAAACCGCTGTGCGGAACGCTGCCGTATTTTCTCAAATCCATATAACCGGTGTAGTCGTCAAGATTCATGCCGCGCTCCACCATCGCCTGTTTGAGTTTGTCGTAGTCCGCTTCGCGCTCGGAGCAGCCGATGATTTCGCCGACGCCCGGAACAAGCAAGTCGGTTGCCGCAACGGTGAGTCCGTCGTCGTTTTGTTTCATATAGAAAGATTTTATCTTCTTTGGATAATTGATGACGAATACGGGCTTGTTGAACACCTTTTCGGTGATGTATCTCTCGTGTTCGCTTTGAAGATCGAGACCCCATTCCACCGGATACGCAAATTCGACTTTGCTTTCTTTGAGAATGTCGATTGCTTTTGAATAATCGAGCACGACGAAGTCGCTGTCGACGACGTGTTGAAGTTTGTCGCGAAGTCCCGGCTCAAACGCTTTTTCAAAGAATGCAAGCTCGTCGGGACACTCTTCGATGACCGCCTTGATAATGTATTTTATCATCTTGGTTGCAATCTCGATGATGTCGGGAAGTTTTGCAAAAGCGACTTCGGGCTCAACCTGCCAGAATTCGGCGGCGTGTCTCGGAGTGTTGCTGTTCTCCGCTCTGAACGTAGGACCAAACGTGTAAATCTTGCCCATTGCCATTGCCGCCACTTCGCCTTCGAGTTGTCCGCTGACGGTAAGTCCCGCTTTTCTTCTGAAAAAGTCGTTTGCGATGTATTCCGCTTCGTCTTTTGCAAGAATGGCGTCTTTATAGTTTTGCGTAGTCACACGGAAGATTTCACCCGCACCTTCGCAGTCGCTGCCCGTGATAATCGGAGTGTGAACGTAAGTGTAACCGTTCTCTTGGAAAAAACGATGAATCGCAAACGAAAGTTTGGAACGAACGCGAAGCATTGCGTTCATCGTGTTCGTGCGCGGACGCAAATGCGGTATCGTGCGCAAAAACTCCATGGTGTGATATTTCTTTTGAAGCGGGTAGTCGCTCGGGCAATCGCCAAGAAGCGCGATTCCTTTCGCGTTGAGCTCAACTTCGCCTTCTTTCATTGCAGGAACGACTTCACCCGTAACGAACACGGATACGCCGTTTTTGAGAACTTTTGCGAGTTCTTCCTGGTCGAACTCCGCCTTATTTATAACGATTTGAAGATGTTTAAGAGACGTGCCGTCGTTGAGAGCGAGAAACGCCATAGTCTTGCTGTCGCGCGCCGAACGCACCCAGCCTGCAACGCTCAAAGTTTTGCCTTGATACCCTTTGCCGTCCGCAAGTATGCGGGAAATGTCAGTGTTTTGCATAAAATTACCTCATTATGTTAAATTATTATATAAACAAAAAGGTTGTTTGTAAAGTAATTTCGCGCGTTTTCGCACGCGCGAGCGATAAAGCGGCTCAAAAGTTGACGAATATTTCACTTCGGGCTATAATGTTTTTAACAAAAATCCACCGATTCTTTGCTTTTGCAAAAGAAAAATAAGGAGCTTATATGTACGACGTTGTGATTATAGGCGCAGGCCCTGCTGGGCTTTCGGCAGGTATATACGCTTGCCGCGGCGGTCTTAAAGTTGCGATAATAGAAAACAAAAGCGTTGGCGGACAAGCGCAAACGGCGGCGGATATTCAAAATTATCCGGGCATAAAATCAACGAGCGGTTTCGATTTGTGCTATACAATGATGAATCAGTGCATGGAATTCGGTGCGGAATTCGTCTTCGACTCAATCGCATCCGTTTCTCTTATCGGCGAGACGAAAACTATCGGTCTTGCAAGCGGAAAAGTCGTCGAAGCAAAGAACGTGATTATAGCAAGCGGCGCGAACGCAAGAAAACTCGGCGTGCCGAACGAAAGCAAATTTATAGGAAAAGGCGTGGGTTATTGCGCAACGTGCGACGGAGCGTTTTTCAAAGGGAAAACCGTTGCGGTGATAGGTGGCGGCAATACGGCGGCGGAAGACGCGTTGTATCTCGAAAAACTCGCAAAGAAAGTTTATATGGTGCATAGAAGAGACGCCCTTCGCACAGACGATATTCTCGTAAAACGTCTTGAAAAAAGCAACGTGGAAATAGTCTGGGACAGCGTTGTCGAAAATCTCGGCGGAGAAGATAAAATCACACAACTGACACTTAAAAACGTAAAAACGAACGCATTAACCACAATTTCGGTTGACGGAGTTTTTGTCGCAATAGGTCAGTCGCCAAACTCGCAAGGTTTTGAAAACATCTCTCTTTCAAGCGGCGGATATATAATTACCGACGAGAATATGCACACGAATATCGACAAAGTTTACGCCGTCGGAGACGTGAGAGAAAAGTCTCTTCGTCAGGTCGTAACCGCTTGTGCGGACGGAGCAATCGCCGCCAACGCAATCGTAAACGGGATATAAGAAAACCTGATTTTCCTTGAAAAAAGCACGCCTTTTACACGGCGTGTTTTTTATAACTTTATTTCTCCTTTTTCGGCAAAAAAGGGCACGCCGCGACACCGTATTTTTCATATATTGAATATATGCATTACTTCGGAACTGACGGTATCAGAAACAAAGCGGACTGGCTTTTGACAAACGAAATCCCCTATGCGCTCGGCAAGGTTCTTGCAAAACGCGGTGGCAAAATCATAGTTGCAAGAGACGTGCGAGAGCACTCGCTCGACGTGGAAAAACAGTTGTGTCAAGGGCTTATGGAAGGTTCAACGCAAATATGGGTTACGGGCGTGTTGCCAACGCCTGCACTTGCGTATATCGCACAATTAGAAAAAGCGGATTACGCCGTGATGATCACCGCATCTCACAATTCGCCCGAATTCAACGGCCTGAAAGTTTTTGGAAAATGCGGCAAAAAATTGTCCGAAAGCGTCGAGTCGGCTCTTGACACCGAATTGTTTTTGGCAATGAACTCACCGTCCGCCCCGCAACCGGTTTTCATAGACGAAGCGTGCGCAGACGCCCTGACGGACGAAGAATTGAACAGCGAACTTTCCGTTTCGCTTGCCGAAAACCATAGAATACGCATAGTTGACGGTGCTGAATTTCTGTATCTTAAACACGTAAAATCAATGTTTCCAAGATTTGACGGAATGAAAATTCGTCTCGATTGCGCATACGGGTGTTTTGCAACTCTCGCTCCCAAAGCGTTTCTCGAACTCGGCGCAATCGTGTGCGCCGAACACAACGTGCGCGACGGCAAAAAGGTCAATGTCAATTGTGGCTCGACTCACGTTGCGGACTTTGCCACGCGCGTACAAAAAGACGAAATCGGATTTGCATTCGACGGAGACGGGGATAGAGTGCTTGCAGTCGTCGACGGAAAAGTTTACGACGGAGACGCTATTCTTCTTGCGCTTTCCACACTATACCGCTTGCAAGGAAAACTTAAAAAGCGTTTCGTTGTCGGCACTATTCTCACCAATACAAAACTCGGGCGGGAACTTGCCTACCACAACACCGCCCTTATCCGTACTGACGTTGGAGACAAACACGTGCTGAACGCACTCGAAAAGCAAGGATGTCTGCTCGGCGGCGAAAAAAGCGGGCACATAGTGATGCTCGACAAAGGCACGACAGGGGACGGTCTCGTCACCGCACTGTCCCTTCTCGAAGTGAAAAGAACGGTCGGGTCGCTTCCGAAATTCATCCCCTATCCGATGCTCGAATTCGGGATTCCGTCAACCGACCCTGAAAAAGAAATCTCATCCGATGAGTTTCAGCGCAAAATTGCCGACGTCAACTCGCGTTTCTCGAAATCCGGCCGACTTATCGTCCGAAAAAGCGGCACCGAGCCCGTGATTCGCATTACCTACGAATGTTTTTCATCGTCACCGCAAGCAATCTTCGATGAAATACGGAAAATCCTTACATTTGATAAATGATGAACAAAAGCCGTCATCGCGGCAACGGCATTGAAATTAATAATTAATAATGAATAATTAATAATTTCGGCACGGGCGCAGAAAAGTTTGTCGTTTCGTTTCCACGAGATCCTTCGATACTCTCAGGATGACAGGCTTTTTTGATTGCGCCCGAAAGAAAACGAATTCGGAGCGTACTTATTAACGGACTGTGCAGCTTCGAAAACGTGACAAAACCACCGACCGCGAGCTTGTGGAGCGGTCTTTTTGACGTTCACTCATTCAAGGGACACTTATACTCGGAATGTGCTTATTCAAAGCGCACTTGTTAACGGAATGTGCCTATTCGGAGTGAGCGTTCGCAAGGCGAACGCCGAGATAAGCGCCGAGCTTGCGTCACACACAAGCCCGTTTTGCAACGATTACAACAAGT
>CAVKIG010000006.1:0-37246 GCA_963656415.1 bacterium
GAATGCGTGGCACTGTGTTGCGCAAGCCGCCACGCAGGCGAAGTGGCATAACAAGTGGACGATACTTATCTATGCGAGTGCCGACTTCCCCTCTTCGAGCGATGTGTGGCTAAAAAGAGAAAGTACTATGTTCGAGAAGTAGGGCGCGACGCGTAAAACAAGTCGTCCAGTGGACGAATTGTAGCCAAAGCGAACAAGGCGGATTGCGTTGCAAACGCCGCAGTCGGACAAAGCCCGAAGGGAAGGGGTAACATTGCATTAAAGTTTTACACGTTCAACTTTTGTAGAACCGTGAACTTATTAAAACTCATACACGCACTTTGCCTATTCGGAGCGCACTTATTTTCACACACTGCCAAGTTTGAGTGTGCATATACACGCACTAATTTTATTGCTTTTTTAGGAACAGGACGTTTTTTGTATGCACGTCGCTGTATGAAAAAGTGCGAGATGTGCCGTCGTCGAGTCGCACGGTGAATACGGCGGGAAATACGCCCGTCACTTCGCCTTTGCACAATGTGGATTTGCCCCTGCCACTTGAGATTTTCATCAGCACTGGAATGTTGAGCAGTTGTTCCACTCTCTTTTTTGTGCCTGATATGGTTTGTCCTATTTCTCTCATAGATTTATTTTTGACAATTTTTTGAGCGTTTAATCGTCATATTTACTCCCGATTGCGAATATCGTTTTTGTGAAAAGGAGAAGGCTATGTTCAATTTTGAGAAAATAAGCACAACAAGATTTTACACTGCGCCGACGATTGAAAGGGTGGTTGAATTTTCGCCACCCGACGTTGACACTTCAAACGTCGCAAAAATATTGTCCCTTGCGGTTGACGCAAAGTGCGTGGCTTGCGAAAGCGGAGCGGGTTATGCGCAGATAAATGGCAGAACGAATTTCCGTCTCGTCTATCTCGACAAAGACGGTACTGTCAGGGGCGTTGACTACAACGCCGATTTTACGCTCAGAGCGGACGGTGAATTTGACGAAGGCGACAACGTGCAATGTGACATAATCGTGACAGAATCCGACGTTGAAGCGGCAGATACGCTCACATTAACCGCCGTTTTGGAGATTTGCGCAAGCACGATAAAGAGAGACGAGATAGAAATGCTCACGTCCGCGGACGATTGCTACGCGATTGATAAGGAAGTTTATATGCCGTCACTCATCGGCTCGAAAACCGTGACCGTGCCGTTTGACGACGACAAAAACGTTGGTGCGCAAATAGATTCCGTTCTCGGTCTCAGCACCGTTTGTATAACGAAACAGTCTCTTGCATCCGGCGACGGCGCGACAGTAAAAGCGACGATTTTTGCAAGAGTTACGTTCACGCAGGACGGAGAAATCAAGACGCAGGATTTTGCGATTCCCGTCGAAGAAGAACTTACGCTTGACGGTGCAAAAACCACCGATGCGGTCAAGGTGCACGCAATCGTGCGCTCTGCAAAGGTAGTGCTTCAGGGCGTCACCGACGATAACGTTATAAAAGTGGAAGGCGAACTCACGCTTCGCGTCACTGTGACTCGTTGTGAAAAGAGACAAATCGTCGGCAACCTTTATATGCTCACAAACGAAGTCGAACTTGAAAGAAACAGCGTCGATTTGAAGTGCTTTGACGGGTGCGGGTATTTCATGCAAGGAGTCAGCGGCACTGCCATTCTCGGAGATAACAAACCGCGTGCGATAAGCGTCGTTGCGTTGCCGTATGCGAGATGTTATACGACAAACTATTACGTCACCGAAGACAACCGCATCGTTGCTGAAGGCGTTGTCAATACGGATATAATTTACACAGACGAAAACGGTTACAATTCCGTCAGGGCGGAAGTTCCGTTTTCCGTGAGCGTTGGAAGCGAGATTCCGTTCTCCAAAGACCTGAAAGTGCGTTGCGACGTGCAAAACGTGACTGCAAGCGTCAAAAAAGACAGAGAGTTTGATATCGTCATGGACATAGCAATCACCGCGTGCGGTTTTTCTCCGCTCACAATCGAGTATATTTCGGGCGTGACTGTCGGGGAAGAAAAGGAGCAAAACACTTGTGCGCTGTCGATGTACGTTGCGTCCGTCGGCGACGATATGCTTGACGTGTGCAGTGCGCTCACGGCAATGCCCGAAGACGTAACGGCACAAAACCCCGATCTCGTTTTCCCGCTTCAGGGCGGCGAAAAGATAATCTATTTCAGACGACTCGCATAATATCTTGAATATAACCGAAGTCTGAAATTATCAAACGAAGACAACGAAAAAGAAAAAGCACGCAATTGCGTGCTTTTTCTTTGAAAGGGATATTAAAAGGTGAGATTATTCTCGTTTATCATGGCACTCGTCAACCGCCTTCCGGCAAAAATTCGACGAGGTATTTTGTAAAAATCAGGCGTATTATACGGCATCGCTTATGCGGCTTTTCTGTTTTCTTTTTCTTGAGAGAAGAGACGTTGCACTTCGAGTTTTGCATTTTCGACGATAGAGTTGAGAGTGTTCCAAGCGTCGTTCAATTTCGATTTTGCAAGTTTTGCAAACGTGCTTTGGTTGATTTGAGCAATCTCGTCATCGGTGATTGCCATGGCGGTGAAGGCGTCTTTTGCTCTCTTGTCAAGTTGCGCGATTGCGTTTGACACATCGCTTGCGTTGTGCAGATCCAAATCAACGGGTTTGCACGCATTGATTGTGGCGTCCACGTCAAATTTTGTCCCGAATGACACAAGGCTTGCAAAAGCGTTCAGCACTTCTTGGGTGATTGAGTTTTTGGTAGTGTCAAAGACGTTGTTGATGGTTTCTGCGGCTTGGAGCAAGGTTTTGTAGTCCTTCTTGGACGTTATTGCCTCGCCGAGCTGCTCGAAAGCGGCTTTGATTTGCACCTTTCCGTCCTTGTCCGCATTTCTGAAAAGGAAGTCGACAAACGAGTTGAGATTGACTCTTTCCACAACGTACACGTCGTTCTTTTTTGTTGCGCGGATGCGAGCGAAAAGCTCGGCGTAAGATACGTTGAAAGCGGTGGCGATTTGGTCAATCTCTTCCGCCGTCAATTCGTACACCGGCTCGACTCTGAAGAAATCGAAGCAGGATTTGTAGTATTCCAAGGCGAGTTTGTACGAGTTTGCGGCAAGATAGGTGAGCGCGTCCATGGTGCGTTGCGCATAGCTCAATTTGTCTTTTATATCCACTGCCTTGATGGCGTTGTTTGCAAAATAGGTGACGTAAAGCCCGTCGTCCAAAGTCTGTTTTGCGCAATCGTAGGTGTAGTTTGCGCTATCTGTCAGGCGTTTGTATGCCGTGCCGTATTTGCCTATCGCGCCCGAATGCAACGCTTTGACTTTTGCGAGCGTTTGCTCGAAGTTAAGAGAAAGCGCATCTTCAAGAGACATCGTCGGGTCGTTTTCGAGCACGCGTTTTACAAGACGATACTCAACGTCGTTAAGAGAATCGATTTTCTCGTCGTCGGGATATTGCGCTTTGAGTTGTTCAAGTTCTTCGGACAAAGTGAGAGACGGATTTTTTGCAACGGATACGCTGATTTCGGGGGCAAACGATTTTACGCTGTTTACGAAACGAGCGCCGATTTGTTTTTCAAGGGCTTGCGCGCCCTTTTTCTCGCCTGCAACTTCCACACTCACGGTTTGTTCGTCTTGGAGATAGCCGTATTTGACTGCAAGCTCGGCAATGTTTTCGACAGCCACGTTGACGTTGACGCCGACGATGCCGTCTTCCTGATAAAGAAGCACTTGTGCGTCGCGATTCGCGCCGCCTGCGCTCACGACGTTGCCTTTTGCGTCCACGACGAGTTCAACGGACGGATTGACGTCGATTGCCACATAGTAGCCTGCTTGTTCGCTGTGGTCAAGGGGAGAGTATGCGGAATTGCATGCGATTAAAACCACGGAGATAAACACCGTGATTGCAAGGCACAACGCCAAACAAATTGTGAGTTTTTTGTTTTTTTCCATACTTCACCTTATTTTGTATGATAACATAATACGACTTTATTGTTAAATATGGATGAATAAAATATAAAAATAACATAAAGTTTTGGTATATTCGAGCGTTTTGACGGCAAAACGCGGCGATTTGCGGCTCGATGCGGGGAGATACAAGACGAGTGCAAGATAAATTTGTTGTTTTATCGGACACTTTGTGTTAAAATAAAAATGATATGACAAAGCAAGAACTCGACAAAAAAATGCTTGCATTGCAGCAAGGGGACGAAAACGCGTTTGAAGATATCTACAACGATACAAAACGCGGTCTTTTTGCGTTCATTTTGTCGATATGCCGCAACTATCACACCGCCGAAGATATGATGCAGACAACATATATTCGTCTTCGTACGACCATATCGTCTTATCGCGCCGGGGAGAACGCGTACGCTT
Organism: bacterium; assembly: GCA_963656415.1. GTDB lineage: Bacteria > Bacillota > Clostridia > Christensenellales > CAG-917 > CAG-475. Next base: position 4,371 of record CAVKIG010000006.1, read on the forward strand.
GGCTATATACCATTGCGAAAAACGCCACGCTCAACGAAATGGCGCGCCAAAAACGAGAAAAATCCACCGATGCTTTCGAAGAAGAAAGCACGTTCGGCTCATACTCTATCGACGAAGAGTGTTCGCCGATTACGACGGCGATGAACAAGGTGCTCGGCGAAGAAGAAAGGCAAATCGTCACCTTGCACGTTGTGTCGGGGTTCAAGCACCGAGAGATTGCCGATATGCTTGAAAAACCGCTCGGGACGGAGCTTTGGACGTACAACAACGCGCTTGCGAAAGTAAAACGAGAACTTGAAAAGGAGAAAGCCGATGAAACTTAAAGACATAGAAAAATCTTTGAAACGCGAACACGACGGCACACAAGTTCCCGACGTCATGAAGCGTGCGCAAAAAGCACCGATAAACAAACTGCTCGACGGACAAAGACCACTTCGCGCTTTTGACAAGCAGACGGCGGTCAGAGTGCTTTGGATTGTTATGGCTCTTGCTGTCACGGCTCTTCTTTGTTTCGGCGCGCTGGGTATCATGGGCAACGGCGGCAACGAAAAAGTGTCTTGCGCCTACGTCCGAGTGAGCGTTGAAAACGTCGGAGAAATCACCGAATACGGCATCGTGATAGACGGTGTGGAGAACGTTGCGCTTTTCGTCTTGGAGAAAAAAGACGTAGTGCAAATGCAAGATTTGCAAATGAGCGGAATTTCTCTCACAAACGCAATATCCGAAGTTTATCGGATTAAAAACGGCGATAAAGTGTCGATTTGTGTGATTGGCAAGAATGCAAATCCGATTTTGGAACAAGATTTGAAAGACGCTTTTTCTGCAAACGGCAACGAAGTGGAAATGCTCTCGTCAAACGATCCCGCCGTTCTTTCGAGTCTTGAGACGTATGCGCAAACAAGCGAAAAGGATATTGACGCAATCATAAACGCGTATATCGAAAAATATCGGAAATAACGAAAATGCGGCACAGAGAAGTGCTTTTTGTCGGCACGTTAAAATGCGATGAACGGCAGGAAAACACACGTAAGAATTTCGTGGAGAATTGCAAAGAACGGGCTTGAATAAGTCCGTTTTTCAATGCGTGATATGAGATTTTTTTTGTTTTCCGGTAAAAATGTGGACTAATCGATTGATTTTTTTGCGGTATTTGCACATTAAAAGTTGCCCGATACGGACTCATCGGCAAAATAAGGTTGAAAAATCTTTATATTGTATGTATAATATAAACTAACGTATTATTCATACTAACGACGTGCGCGTCAATGCGCATACAAGGACGATTATGAAAAAAGCACTTACGACGGTTTGCATACTCTTGGTTGCCTTGCTTCTTTGCACGGTTTTGGTTGCTTGCGACAACACAAACAATCCCGATCCCGACAAAAAGCCCGATTACGAAAAAGCGACCTACACCGTCACGTTCAACACCAATAGCGACTTCGTGCTCACCGACAGCGTGATAAAGAACGTTCCGTCCGGCTCGAAAATTTCCGCGCCGAAAGATTCAAACGGCAAGCTCATTATACCGGTGAAGAAAGGTTACACTTTCAAATATTGGTCGGCAGACGGCGTCAATGAGTTCAATTTCTCGACGGATACGATAAAGAAAAACACCACGATAACGGCAGTGTACACCAACAACGTGTACAAGCACGAACCCGTCATAAACGCGAAACTCAACTATATAAAGAACGCCGACGGAACGTATTCTTATGAGATAGTCGAAAACGCATACGACGGCGCAAGCCTTTCGGCAGTTGAACTCAATCCCGAGACGACTTCCATAAAATCGACGTACGCAGGCTCGGTCACCGAGATCGCGTGCCCCACGCCAAAGGAAGGCGACACGTTCCGCTTCTGGTTCTATATGCAGGACGGAAAACCCGTTCAGTTCACGAAATGGGCGGCGGACGGCGCAAGCAGCGTTGCAATGCTTTCCAAGTATTATTTCACGAAGGGACTGACTCTTTACGCTATGTACGAGTCCACGCTTCCCGCAATGAAAGTGGAATTCAAGGACAGTTTGAGCGAGATGTTGTACGCAACGAAAGAGTATTCCAGCAATTCGCAAATCAACGAAAAAGACGCTTACGTCGCGACAAAACCCGGTTATCGTTTCGACAAATGGTATTACACCGTAGTGGGTGACGACGATAAAGCAACCGATTACGATTTCAAGTTCTATACGGATAAGGAATCCGGCACGATTATCAACAGCGCAACCGGCACGACGGACTTTTTCACGCCGTCCACACTCGTTCTCAAAGCGAAGTGGATAAAGCAAATCACGATAACGTCCGCCAACGAGTATAAGAGCAAACTTTACGACGTTTTGCGCAAGGAAAATCCGACCGACGACGAGCAACTTGCCATCTCGCAAATTCTTGAAGCGGATATTATCATTGCAAACGACGCCAATTTCGGCGGTATAGGAACACTCGAGCCGTTGTTTGATTCCGAACACGTCTTCAAAGGCACTATCGACGGCGGTATTTACGACGGCAACGGCAATCTTACGGGCAAGTCGAAATTGCAAAACGTGTCCGTTTCCGCACAATCTCACGCATCCGTTTTCGGATACGTTGCAGGCAGCATAAAGAATCTTGACGTCGAAAACGTCAATCTCACCGTCGTTAAAGACGCAAACGGCAAATTCGGCATCAAATCCGTGCTTGCGCCCGTTGCGACGAGAAACGAAGGCTCGATAACCAACGTTGCGGTGTCCGGTGCGATTTTCAATCTCGAAAGCGGAATGAACACCGTGTATATCGGCGGCATCGTCGGTGAAAACAAGGGCTTTTCAACGAAGTCGAGCACCGGATATATCAGTGATTGCACGAGCAACGTCACCATAAACGGCGCAACGGCAAAGGCTTTCGTCATCGGCGGCGTGACCGCCGAAACGAACGCGTCTTCCGCACTTACGAGAAACTCTGCGGTGGTTGCGGTCAAAAATGTTTCCACAGTTGACGACGGCATTTCGGCGAACGGAGCAACGTATTTCGTGCTCGGCGGAATTGCAGGAAGAAGCGGCGGAACGGTTACGAAGTCCAACGCAAGCGTAACAGTTGAAAACGGCACGATTTCTTCGGGTGCGACATCAATCGGCGGTATCGCGGGTGACGGAACCGGTTCGGTTGCAACTTCGAGTGCAAATATCACGGTGTCCGCACTCGTTGCAAACGCAAACGTCGGCGGTCTTATCGGCAAAAACGAAGGTTACGTTCTCAATGCGTACGCAAACGTCGATTTCGATTTGACTGCGGCAGGGAAGAATGCAATTCTTTCAGTCGGTGGTCTCATCGGCAACAATTTCAGCTCAAAGACCGAAACGGGCACGTCGCAAACGATAGGCATCGGCGCAATCAACAAGAGTTATTCCGACGGTGAGATAAACGTTTCCGTCAATGACGGCGCACTCACGACTCTTTTCGTCGGCGGCATTGCAGGCCGCAACAACAAGAGCAAAATCGGTGGAGTGTTCACGCTCGTAGATATAACGGTTGACGGCGTCAAAGACGGCGTAAAGTCAAATCTCGGTTTTGCATTCGGAAGCATGGAAGCAAAGGCAACGATAAATTCGGGTTGGTACGGCGACGGCAACACGCTCACGCTCAACGGCGAGAAATATGAACTTAAATTTGACGGCAACGACGCGGAAGGCAATCCCACTTACACCGAAAACTTTGAAATAACCAAGGTCGGAACGAAGACGGAAAGCAGCAATTTCACGTCGAAAGCGTGGCTTGAAAGCAAATCCAATGCAAACCTTGACGGCGAAGTGTGGAATTTAAGAGACGGTGCATTGCCCACGTTGAAATAATGTCTTGAAAAGATAAGGAATTTGAAAACGGCACGTAAATTTACGTGCCGTTTTTATGCTTATGTAGAACGGGTGCTCGTTTGAGAGCGACAAATGCGGATGATTACAACTTTGAATCAACCAACGATAATAATACTTTTTTTCCGTCGTTGAGCGAGATATAAAACATATATCCCATTTCCTTCTCTACGTATTCGACGTTGTCAACTTCGTCGATTTCTGTTGCAACAAGTTCTCCGATTTTTGTAAGCAGTTCTTCCATGGGGAATCTCCTTTTTTGAAAATTTTTAAATTAAACAATACAACATAGCGTTCGCAAATGTCAACGGCAAAACCGCATAAGGAACAACGGGGCAAGTCTTGTTTTGTCGAAATATGTCTATTGATTGCTCTATAAGGAACGAGTGTTCCGCTTAGGATATTATAGCGGATATTTTGTCGATTGACAAGTGTGTTTGCTTCTTGCATATGATGCAAAACCATACAATAATAGATTTTTGTTTTTAGATACGAGCAAAGATTTTTGCGTGAAACGCGAGCCGTAAGCGGTGATTTTTATATTTGTGCCAATAAAAAGCAGAGTTCGTTTGTATATCTTATATACGGATTTTGTTTGTGCAAAATCAAAAAAGGGAGAAACTTATGAAAAATTCGCGTTTCGTTTTATTTATATTGATTGTGTCGTTGGCGGCTTGCCTTGCAGTCGCTTTTTCCGCTTGTGATTTGGACGACGTATCCGACAAAGATTTGCTCGTCGCAGGACAGGAAGATTTGTCCATGTATGAAACAAAAATCCCGGATTATTCCGGCGGCAACTTGCATTTGGTTAAAATAAAAGACGAATTCAAAAACAAAATCAAGACGGCTATAATTCCGAGCGAAATATACTCGGTGGGGTGGAACGCATTCGAAGGTTGCGAAAATCTCGAAACCGTAATCGTGAAAGAAGGCGTCAATTCCATAGGCAACGGCGCATTCAAAAATTGCGGAAAACTTGCAAACGTCGAATTGCCCGAAGGTTTTTCGGAGATTTATGCGAATACGTTTATGAATTGCATATCGCTTGAAGAAATATCTCTTCCAGATAGCGTGGAACGAATAAACGAAAACGCGTTTTTTAATTGTATTAAGTTGAAAAGCATAAAGATGTCTAAAAATATATTAGTGAAAGAAAACGCATTTTACAATACCGCATTTTACAACACGGTCGATGACGGCATGATATACATAAACACGCTCGCATACAAATACGTGGGAGATATGCCGAAAAACACCACTTACAAATTGAGAGAAGGAACGACGGGCATGGCAAGCGGTGCGTTTGACAATATCGACGGATTGAGACATCTCGTGCTTCCCGATAGTTTTGAATATTTGTCGTCCGCAAATATCATGGATTGCAAGAACTTGTTGAGTCTGACTATCGGCAAAAATTATAAAGGGCAAAAATTGTACGGCGGCCCATGGTTGTCGATTGTCTCTGCGATAATCAGAGCGTATCGTCTCGTTGAGGTGTACAACAAATCCGATGTAGATATACAAGAAGACTATTTTCACGGCGTGATGAATTTAAGACCGGTTACGCTTTTGAATATTTATCGGGAAAACGAGCAAAGTGCTCTCGATATACGGGACGACGGACAGGTCTATATGAAGTTGGGAGATGAGAAAATTCTCGTCGCATATTCAACCGATTCAACGCAGGCTACGGTCGAGAGCGGAACGACGATCATAAGAAAACACTCATTTTACGACAGTGAAAATCTGGAAAAAGTCGTTATACCCGAAGGCGTCAGAGAGATCGAAGGCGAAGCGTTCGTGGACTGTGCAGACTTGTCCGTGCTTGAATTGCCTGTAAGTTTAAGAAGAATAGACGATATGGTCTTTTTCGGCAGCAAGGTGAATGTTTCTTCTTACCAAATATATTACAACGGAACCGTTGAACAATGGAAAGCGATTGAAAACTATATGAACTACGAGTACGTCGCTCAGTGCACCGACGGCGTAGTGAAATATGATAAAAACGCTTGATTATCACGGAATAGCGTTGTGAATAACAATATTTTATTTGAAAGGAAAATCCAAATAAAAAGCCCCTTGACGAGCGTCAGGGGGCTTTTTGTAAGTTTAATCGGGAAGATTATTCTTCGGTGTAGGCGGCTGCTTTCTTGACGTAGTATGCACGTTTCTTTGCAGCGTCTTCTTCGTTCTTTGCAAACAAGGCTCTTGCCGCGTCCGGATTCATCTTTGCAAGGGATGCGTATCTCGTTTCGTTCATAAGGAACGCTTGATAGTCGTCGGTGGGCTCTTTGCTGTCGATGACGAGCGGAGCTTTGTCTGTGCCGACGAGGGTCGGGTTGTAGCGGAAGAGTTGCCAGTATCCGCAATCGACTGCCTTCTTCATTTCCATTTGAGAGTTGTCCATACCGCCCTTGATGCCGTGGTTGATGCACGGTGCGTAAGCGATGATGATGGACGGGCCGTGATATGCTTCCGCTTCTGCGAACGCTTTGACGACTTGGTTCATATCTCCGCCCATGGAAACTTGTGCGACGTACACATAGCCATAGTCCATTGCGAGCAACGCAAGGTCTTTCTTCTTGGTGCGTTTGCCGGTGGATGCGAATTTCGCAATTGCGCCGGTCGGAGTGGACTTGGACGCTTGTCCGCCGGTGTTGGAGTACACTTCGGTGTCGAGAACGAGAATGTTGATGTCTTCGCCGCTTGCGAGCACGTGGTCAACGCCGTTGTAACCGATATCGTATGCCCAGCCGTCGCCGCCGACGATCCAAACGGATTTCTTGATCAAGCAATCTTCTCTTGCTTCGATGCTGTTGAGAAGGTCAAGGCTGACGCCGTTTGCGTTCTTCTTTTCTTCGGGGAGAAGTGCGATGATTGCGTTGGCTGCCTCTTCGCTCTTTTGAGCGTCTTCTTTGTTTTCAAGCCATGCGTTGAGAGCCGCGACCATAGCGTCGGACACCGTGCCGAGAGCAAGCAAAGAGTTGATGTCGTTTGCAAGCACGTTGCGGCGAGTGTCGTATGCAAGGTGCATACCGAAGCCGAATTCCGCATTGTCTTCAAACAAGGAGTTTGCCCATGCGGGACCGCGACCTTTGTCGTTCTTGGTGTAGGGGCAAGTCGGTGCGCTGCCGCCGTAAATGGAAGAGCAACCCGTTGCGTTTGCGATGAGCATTCTGTCGCCGAACAGTTGCGTCATAAGTTTGACGTACGGAGTTTCGCCGCAGCCTGCGCATGCGCCCGAGAACTCGAAGAGCGGCTTCTTGAATTGGCTGTTCTTGACGTTGACGGATTTGAGCTCTGCAGTGGTTTCTTTAAGGTTTGCAGCGTAATCCCAGTTCTCTTCGTCGGATGCGATAGCGTCGTCGAGCGGAACCATGGTGAGAGCCTTTTCTTTGGACGGGCAGACAGCCACGCAGTTGGAGCAACCCGTGCAGTCAAACGGGCTGACTTGCATACGGAATTCGTAACCTTTCACGCCGATAGCGGGTTTGGTGACGAAACCTTCGGGCTTGTTTGCGAGTTCTTCTGCCGTTGCGAGCGTCGGACGAATTGCCGCGTGCGGGCAAACGAGAGAGCAGCGGTTGCATTGGATGCACTTGTCGGGATCCCAAACGGGAACTGCAACTGCGATACCGCGTTTTTCAAACTTGGTCGTGCCGGTGGGAACGTAACCGTTGGGATTGAATGCGGAAACGGGGAGTTTGTCGCCTTCTTGTGCCGCGATAGGTGCGATGAAGGTCTTGAAGTATTCGTCGTTGGGGACGGGCAGCGGAGCTGCGCCCTTGGTCGTGGTCTCCCAGCTTTGCGGATATTTGACTTCTTTAAGGTGTGCGATCGCATTGTCCACGCAAGCGTTGTTCATTGCAACGACTGCGTCGCCTTTCTTGCCGTAGGACTTCTTGATCATTTCCTTCATATAGCGTTCTGCATCTTCGTAAGGAATGACGTTTGCCAACTTGAAGAATGCCGCTTGCATGACGGTGTTGACGCCCTTCTTGGTGCCGATCTCTTGAATGACTTTGAGACCGTCGAGCGTGTAGAACTTGACGTGTTTCTTTGCAATCATGTTCTTCATTGCCGCAGGAAGTTTTGCGTCCATTTCTTCGGGCTCCCATTGAGAGTTGAGAAGGAACGTGCCGCCGTCCTTAAGGTCGGAGAGCATGTCGTAACGAAGCACGTATGACTCGTTGTGGCAAGCCACGAAGTCCGCTTGGTCGATAAGGTAGGTGCTGCGGATGGGCTTGTCGGAGAAACGCAAGTGGGAGATTGTGATACCGCCCGACTTCTTGGAGTCGTATGCGAAGTATGCTTGCGCATATTTGTCGGTGTGGTCGCCGATGATCTTGATGGAGTTCTTGTTTGCGCCGACGGTGCCGTCGGAACCGAGACCGTAGAACTTGCAAGAGATTGCGCTTGCGTCGGAAGCGTCGATCTTTTCGGTGACTTTAAGGGAGTGATGCGTCACGTCGTCGTTGATGCCGACGGTGAAACGATCTTTCTTTTCGCCGCTCATGTTTTCGTAGATTGCGTTGACCATGGACGGATTGAATTCCTTGCTGCCGAGACCGTAACGACCGCAGAGCACTTCTTTTTGCACGCCTGCTTCGTTCAAAGCGGATACGACGTCGAGATAGAGCGGTTCGCCTTGTGCGCCCGGTTCTTTTGTTCTGTCCATAACGGTGATGGTCTTGCAGGTTGCGGGAATTGCTTTGACGAATGCGTCTTGCGGGAACGGACGATAGAGTCTGACTTTCAACAGACCGACTTTGTGTCCGCGAGCGTTGAGATAGTCAACGGTTTCTTCAACCGCTTCTGCGCCTGAGCCCATGATGACGATGACTCTGTCCGCATCGGGTGCGCCGTAGTAGTCGACGAGATTGTATTTTCTTCCTGTGAGTGCGCTGACTTTGTCCATTTCCGCTTGAACGATTGCGGGGACTGCGTCATAGAACTTGTTGCTTGCTTCTCTGTTTTGGAAGTAAATATCGGGGTTTTGAGCCGTGCCTTGTTGGTGGGGATGTTCGGGGTTGAGAGCGCGTGCGCGGAATTCGTCGACTTTCTTGAAGTTTACGAGCGGTTTGATTTCGTCGTAGTCGATCACGTCGATCTTGTCAACTTCGTGAGAAGTGCGGAAACCGTCGAAGAAGTTGAGGAAAGGAACGCTGGATTCGATGGTGGAAAGATAAGACACCAAAGTGAGATCCATAACTTCTTGAACGCTGTTGGCTGCGAGCATCGCAAAACCGGTTTGACGGCAAGCCATCACGTCGGAGTGGTCACCGAAAATGTTGAGAGCGTGGCCTGCAACGCTTCTTGCGGATACGTTGAACACGCAGGGGAGCAATTCGCCCGCAATCTTGTACATGTTGGGGATCATAAGGAGCAAGCCTTGGCTCGCGGTGAAGGTGCTTGTCAATGCGCCTGCTGCCAAAGAGCCGTGAACTGCGCCTGCCGCGCCCGCTTCGGATTGCATTTCAGCGATTTTGAGAACGTTGCCGAAAAGATTCTTTCTGCCTTGTCCTGCCCAATCGTCGCAGTTTTCCGCCATAGGTGACGACGGAGTGATGGGGTAGATAGCCGCAACGTCAGAGAACGCATACGCGATGTGTGCCGCAGCGGTATTACCGTCGATGGTCATTTTTTTCATATCGGGATTTCCTCCAAATAATATATCTTCTAGTGTTGGTCGTGCGCGTGTATATATGCGCACAGTCATCTTGTATTATATATTGATAAAAAATAATAGTCAATAGAAAGGAAAGAATTGCCGAGCGATTTTCGGCAATTCTTTAACTATGTCGGGTTATCGGTGTTTTTTAAGATGCGAGATTATTTTTCTTTGACGTGAATTTTTGCCAACTCGCCCGCAACGGTTATAACGTTTTCAAGCGTTTCGTCGGAATAGAACGTCACATTTGCAAATGAACGCGAATCGTCGCCGTAATATTCGCGATATAATTTTTCAAACAGATCCGAACTCAACGTTTCGTCGGTGCGAACAAGTGCTTCGAAAGACGACGTGCATACGTTGCTGTTTTCGTGAATACAGAAGTTGATTGTCGCGACGTTGTGCTTTTTGACATAAACGGTGTATCTTTGCCAGAAATCGGAAGCGCATGTTTTGTACTCATATCCCGTCAATTCAAGTTTTTCGGTGCATTGCTCGTCTTTGAAAAAGTCGAATTGTTCGGGTATGGCACTTTTGCCGTATGCCGATGCAATAAAATCGAACACGCCTACGGTTTTCGTTTTTTCTACGGCAATAGAGTATGTTTTCCCGTCAAGAACGAAGTTGACGACAGGCGTGCCTTCGGCAGATTTTTTCACGTAAATAGTCGTATTTTCGCTTATCGGAATTGAATCGTCGCGTTTGAAAACACACGAAGAATCGTTGTACAATCCCGTATATATGCTATTTCCGATTCTTGTGGTTTTTTCCGTCAGCGCGATAAAATCTTCAATGGAAACCGTTTCGCCTTTCTTCACGGTTTTTTTATAGCGTTCGACGGATCCAAGTCCTGACGTGACGAAAGTCACCGTACATTCGTCTTTATTTTCGGAGTCGTTGCACGCGACAAATATCAACGAAAGAGAAACGATAAGCAATACTGTAAAAAATGTGAAATATTTTTTCATAAAAATCTCCCGGATTTGACTTTTTACAATATATACAAACGATGAAGCCGTTTTATTGGACGAAATGCAAATAAAAACAAAACGTTCGATATCATAGCGTTTGCAAATATCACTTCGGTGTGTTATACTTTTGGCATGTCGCAAATCGAAGTAAAAAACGTCAGTTACAACTATTCTCTCGGTGACGGCCACGCCGTAAAAGCCTTGAAAGGAGTGTCTTTTTCAATCGAAAAAGGCTCTTTCGTCGCGCTTGCAGGCATGAACGGATCGGGAAAATCAACGCTCGCAAAATTGCTCAACGGGCTTTTTGTCCCAAACGAAGGGGACGTGCTTATCGACGGACTTTCCACAAAGGACGAGAAAAACACGTTTGAAATCCGCAAAAAAGCGGGTATGGTGTTTCAAAACCCCGACAATCAAATGGTTGCGACAATCATAGAAGACGATATTGCGTTCGGCCCCGAAAATATCGGCGTTCCGCGCGATGAAATCATAGAGAGAGTAAATTCCGCGCTCGAAGCCGTGGGTATGAGCGAGTTTAGAGAGCGCAGCGCGTCCAAACTTTCGGGCGGTCAAAAACAGCGTATCGCAATCGCCGGCGTGCTTGCCATGCGCCCCGACATTCTCATCCTTGACGAATCGACGTCCATGCTCGATCCTAACGGCAGAAAAGACGTTATGAGCGTTGCAAAATCGCTCAACGAGCAGGGGATCACCGTGATAAACATCACTCACAATATGGAAGAAGCCGCCCTTGCCGACAGAGTTATCGTGCTGAGAAAGGGCAGGATCGCAATTGACGGAACGCCAAAAGAAGTGTTTTCGTCGGGCATGCTCGAAGCGTGCGGTCTAACATTGCCGCCCGTGAGCAAACTCTCAAGAGAGTTGTCCGAAAAGGGCTTTCGATTTGACGGAGTGGTCATCGACGAAAAGGAACTCGTGGAGAAAGTATGGCTGCAATTGAAATAAAAAATCTCACCTATATATATTCCAAAAAAACGCCCTACGAGAAGAAGGCGTTGGATGACGTGAACCTTGAAATAGAAGAAGGTTCTTTTGTGGGTATAGTCGGCGCAACCGGCAGCGGCAAATCCACGCTTATCCAGCATCTAAACGGCTTGATCAAGATCCAAGACAAGAAAAAATCGCAAATTGTCGTCAACGGAATGAACTCTTGCGACAAAAAAACGCTCAAAAAACTGCGTTTTGAAGTGGGCATGGTTTTTCAATATCCCGAATATCAGCTTTTTGCCGACACCGTTGAAAAGGACGTGGCGTTCGGCCCCAAAAATATGAAGCTCGACAAGGAAGAAATCGACAAAAGAGTGAAAAAGGCAATGAGTGTCGTGGGGCTAGATTACGCAACTTTTGCACAAAGAAGTCCGTTTGATTTGTCGGGCGGCGAAAAAAGGCGCGCGGCAATTGCGGGCGTCATCGCCATGCAACCCAAAATTCTCATTCTTGACGAACCTGTGGCGGGGCTCGATCCCGTGGGCAGAGAAGAGATCCTTTCGCTTGTTAAAAAGCTGCAAAAAGAAGTTTCGCCCACCGTCATAATGGTGTCGCACAACATGGACGACATCGCCGTGATCGCGGACAGAATAATCGCGCTCAAAGACGGCAAAATCGTGGCGGACGGCACTCCGAAACAAGTGTTCACCGCAAGGCAACTCATCTCGGATATAGGGCTTGACGTGCCAAGCGCGGCGCACCTTGCAGATGAGTTTATTTCTCGCGGAATATCCGTTGCAAAAGACGTGATTTCCATGGACGAATTGTGCCTCGAACTTGCAAGAATCAGAGAAGAAAAAGAGAAAAATTCATCCGAAAATCACTCTGAAAAATCCGCATGTTCAAATCAAGAAAACACCGCCGATCGCGGCGATGAAAAAGGCGAGATTTCTCTTGCCGACAACAAGCAAGACAAGGGGGTGGAGCGCGATGTTTAAGGACGTTGCATTCGGTCAATACTACCCCGTAGATTCCCCCGTGCATAGACTTGACGCAAGGGTGAAATTGATCCTTACGCTCATGTTTGTCATCGGCATTTTCTTTGTCAAATCCTATTTCGGATTTATGCTCACGCTCGTTATGCTCGTTGCCATAATCTTGCTTGCGCGCTTGCCCATGGCGTCCGTTTTGAAGAGCGTCAAGGGCATTTTGCTGATTGTCGTCATCACCGCGCTCATCAATTTGTTTGTGGTCAGAGGCGGCAACGAGGACGTTGTTTTGTGGAGCTGGAAAATCTTCACAATCACCAAAACGGGAGTTCATACAACCATAAAGATGGCTTTAAGGCTCGTTTTGTTGATTTCTGGCGCATCTTTGCTTTCGCTCACCACAACTCCGGTTGCGCTTGCGGACGGCGTGGAAAGTCTTATGTCGCCGCTCAAACTCATCAAAGTGCCTGTCAGAGATATTGCCATGATCATGAGCATTGCGTTGCGCTTTATTCCCACTCTTTTTGAAGAAACCAACAAGATCATAGCGGCGCAAAAAGCGCGCGGCGCAAGTTTCGATACGGGCGGTCTTTTTGCAAGAGCCAAAGCGATGTTGCCCGTGTTGATACCCCTTTTCGTCAACTCGTTCAGACGCGCCGACGAGCTTGCTTTTGCAATGGATGCAAGGTGCTACAACGCCACCGAAAAACGCACCAAAATGAAGAAGGCAAAACTCGGCTGGGGCGACCTTGTCGCGTTCCTTTTGATATGCGCGTATTTCGTTGTGATTTTGCTTGAAAGATACTATTTTCCGACAATCGGAATCAACATCGACGCAATGATATTCGGAGACCTTTTATGAGATACCTTGCAGTGATTTCCTATTTCGGCGCAAACTATGTGGGTTGGCAACGCCAACTCAACGGACTCAGCGTGCAAGAAGTGCTTGAAAAGGCTCTTGAAAAAACCTTCGGCGCACCCACTTCGACAACCGCAAGCGGTCGTACGGACGCAGGCGTTCACGCGCTCGGACAAGTGGTGCATTTCGATGCCGACACGTCCATTCCCACAGACAAAATACCTTTTGCCGTCAACACGCATTTGCCCGATGACGTGAGCATGCTATCCTGCGAAATCGCACCTGAAAATTTCAATGCGAGATTTTCTGCAAAGCGTAAAACGTATTGTTACAAAATCTACGTGTCCAAGCATCGTCTTCCCCTTCTCGAACTCGACCACGAGCATATCACTTATCCGCTCGACCTTGACAAAATCGAGCAAGCGGCAAAAATCATAGAAGGCACGCACGATTTTAAGTGTTTCGAGGCAAGCGGCAGCGTCATCAAAAACACCGTCCGCACTGTCTATTCCGTGGATATTGCCGCCAAACCTTTCGACAATTCCACACCTCGCGCCGACGGCAAATTCTTTGACGGCGAACTCTCCATTTCCGTCACCGGCAACGGTTTTCTCTACAACATGGTGCGCATCATCGCCGGCACTCTCGTCTACGTCGGCATCGGCAAACTCACTCCCCAAGACGTATCCGCCGCTCTCGCCACCGGGGACAGAACGATGGCAGGGAAGACGTTGGGGGCGAGGGGGTTGACTCTTATGTCTGTCCAATACTAAAAAACGGCACTATTGAGCGAATAGCTGTGTCAAAGCCGTCCACACAACCAGTCACGTACGACTTAGTACGCTTCCTGTCTGCGTGGACGGCTTTTCCTTGCTCTTCATCTCAATATTGCCGTTTTTCAATCGCGCTAAATAGCAAGAACAAAGCCGTCATCGCGGCAACGGCATCGCTTGAAAGCAAGCAACGCCGAGAGCCGCATTAGGCTTTTGTTCTGCTAACCGCGCCGAAAATCTTTGCTATCAGTTCAGACACGGACAAAAACTCCTGCCACAATTTCGCAAGATTGTCGGCTTGGTGGTTTGGATAGGGTGGGACACCCACACCCGAAACGAAAACTTATTCGGAGCGTACTTATTAACGGAATGTGCAACTTCAAAGACGAAACATCTAGCCGTAAGGCGCATATTCTGCTTATTCTTTTCGCTACGCTAGATCCTTCGACAAGCTCAGGATGACACGGAATATTGTAAATATCATCCTATTGTCATTGCGAGCCGACTTGTTCGGCGTGGCAATCTCGCGGTAGCGGAATGATGCAAAATGACGTATATATAGTGCCGTTTCGTTTCCACGAGATTCTTCGCTTGCGCTCTGAATGACGAGGAAAATTTAGAATTTTACCGATTATTCCAAATCGGGTGTGGGTGTCCCACCCAAAATTGCTATTTATTCATTATTAATTGTTAATTATCAACTTCACCAATTGACATACGGGCGTTTTCGTTTTATTATAAATAAAATAGAAGAATAATACGTGACGTATGCGCGCGTATTTGCAATTATAAAAGGCTGGACGGACTTTATGGACGACAATTCAAGAAACTTTATCGAAGAAATCATCGATCAAGACCTTGCCGAAGGCAAAGTGAGCAAGATCATCACGAGATTTCCCCCCGAACCCAACGGATATTTGCATATCGGACACGCAAAGGCTTTGTGCATCAACTTTGGCATGAAAGAGAAGTATCACGGCGCATGCAATCTCCGTTTTGACGACACCAACCCCGCAAAAGAAGACGTGGAATATATGGAAAGCATCAAAGCCGACATCAAATGGCTCGGTTTTGATTGGGATGAGCTGCACAACGCAAGCGACTATTTTCCCAAGATGTACGAATGTGCGGTGAAACTCATCAAAGACGGCAAAGCGTACGTTTGCGATTTGTCCGCGGAAGAGATAAGCGCAACTCGCGGCAGTTTCGGCGTGCCCGGCACTGAAAGCCCCTATCGCAACCGCTCGGTCGAAGAAAATCTCGACTTGTTTGAGAGAATGAAGAACGGCGAATTTGCCGACGGCGAAAAGGTGTTGCGCGCCAAGATCGACATGGCGTCACCCAACATCAACATGCGCGATCCCGTCATCTATCGTATCTGCCACGCAACGCATCCACACACGGGCGATCAATGGGTGATTTATCCCATGTACGACTTTGCGCACCCCATCGAAGACGCAATCGAGGGCATCACGCACTCGCTTTGCTCGCTCGAATTTGAAAACCATCGTCCTTTGTACGATTGGGTGACGCTCAACTGCGGTTTCGATCCGCGCCCCAGACAGATAGAATTTGCAAGGCTCAATCTCACGCACACAGTGATGAGCAAGCGTTTTATCAAGCGTCTTGTCGATGAAAAAGTGGTGTGGGGCTGGGACGATCCGAGATTGTCCACACTGTCAGGCATCAGAGAGCGCGGCTACACTCCCGAAGCGATTCGTGATTTTTGCTCGCGCATAGGCGTTGCAAAGGCGGACAGCGAAGTGGATATTTCCATGCTCGAACACTGCGTCAGAGAAGATCTCAACGCGCATGCGCAAAGAGCTATGGTGGTGACAAAACCGCTCAAACTCATCGTTGACAACTATCCCGAAGGACAAAGCGAGCCCGTTTATATCGAAAACAATCCCCAACAAGAAGGGGCAGGCACTCACGAAACGACTTTCTCAAGAGAGCTGTATATCGAGCAAGACGACTTTGCGCTCAATCCGTCGCCCAAATACTTCCGTCTTAAACCCGACGGAATTGTCAGACTCAAAGGCGCGTACATCGTCAAATACACAGGTTGCGAGCAGGACGAAAACGGCAACGTGACTTGCGTGCATGTGGAATATCTCCCCGGCACGAAATCGGGCGAAGAAGGCGCAAACATGAAGGTCAAAGGCACGATACATTGGGTGAATGCCAACGATTGCGCAGACGTGACGCTCAACATGTTTGACTATCTCATCAACGACGGCGATGGTGACTATATGGATAGAGTCAACCGCGATTCCTTGACAGTGTTGCACGGCAAGGCGGAAAGAATCGTTGCCGACGCGCCCGTGCATACGAGATTCCAATTCTTGCGCGAAGGTTACTTCATCAAGCGCAACGAAAACAACGAGTTCAACAGCATTGTCGGGCTCAAAGACAGCTTCAAGCCAAAAGCATAAGTCGGGAAAATCCCGCTCTAATCAAAAACCATACGTTCATAGGTGAAATATGTTTATTTGCAAAGTATGCGGAAACGAAGTGAAGCCGGGACAAGCGTTTTGTCCCACTTGCGGCGCGGACGTCGTTGAAAACTATCAGACGGTCTGCCCGGCTTGCCACGCCAAAAACAGCGCAGGCAGCAGATACTGCGCCAAGTGCGGTGCAATCTTGCAGGTCATGCGCAAGCCCGTATGCGCCGTTTGCGGAACGAAAAATCTCCCCGGCGCAAAATTCTGCGTGTCGTGCGGCGCGCCCATAGTGGTGGAAAGCGAGACGCACAGCGACGCGGATATGCTGGATGCAAGAAAGACAAAACTTCGCCTTGACAATATGGAGCGCGAGAGAATGGCGGTCGTGGACAAAGAGATCGCCGACAAACGCGCCAAAGCGGAAGAAGAGAGAGAGGCTGCGCTCGAAAAAGTGGAAGACTACCGCAAAAAGAGCGAAGATGAATACAAGCAAAAGGCAAACGACCTTGAAGACTACCGCAGAAAACTCAACGAAATGGGCCCCGAAGACGTGGAACTTTTGAAGAAAATGTCTGCGGCACTCAAGACCTATTCCAAATACTACGCCGACCCGTATACGCAAATCGACGAAGACGACATCGACGGTGAAACCTACGTTTGTCCTGCGTGCGGAACGATAAATCCGCCCACGGCAACCGCTTGCACGCACTGCGGAAGAGACAAGGCAAGAGCGTTGCTCCTTCTTGCGAAAAACAAGATCAAGCAAAGTCCGCCCGTCAAACGCAAACAAACGATAATCCCTGCGCCCGAAACCGACCTTTCGGTGAAAAAAGTTCCCACTCTCGACGAGTTTATCGAAGAAAAGAACGCACCGAAGACGGAAGAAACGGCCGCACCTACCAAAAAAGAAGAAGTCAAAGAAGAAGCACCTGCGGATTTCTCCGGCCCGAGCAACGCTCACTATGCGCCCTATCCGCCGCAATACGCTCCTTATCCTTATCAACAATCATACCCGTATCCGTACCCTGCGCCGCCTTATCCGCAAGCACCGTACCTTATGGGAGAAGACGGCAAGCCCTATCAAATGCCGCCCATCGTTCAACCCGTTGCTTTCGTACCGTACGTGACGCAAGAGCAACCGCTTATGCAATATTCGCCGACGGCGGTCGAAGCAAAACCGCAAAGAGCAATGCCGATCAACGTAGCGGCAAAAGACGTCAAGAAGAATTGACGAGAAGAATATGGCAGATCAGAAAAACAACAAACCGAGAATACGCGGCGTTGACGACGCCGGCATAAGACTTGCTCCGCCCCCGATAAACAACGCGGGCTATCACGTCATGCCGACCGTTATGCAGGAATACGTCATAGAGCCGCATCTTTCCGTGGACGAACCGAAGGAAGAAAAGCGAGAGGTGTCCACCGCCGACGATTTTCAACCGAGAAGGGAAGACGCCAACAAGAAGTGGAAGAGACAAAAGCGCGCAAAGAATATGATTGCGGGCGTGATTGCTCTCGTCGTTTCGGTGGTGGTGCTTTTGCCATACGTTCTCGGTGCAATAGGAACGAAAGTGAGTGCTCCGTTCAGGTTCTCGCTTGAAAGTTACAACGTCGTCGGGAAATGGATATCCGCTTTCAAACAAACGGCAGCGCTTGGTTGGAAAGGCGACGGCATAAAAGAGATTTGGCTATCGACAGTGCCGAGCATGATTCTCACAATCGGCATTTTAGCAGTGCTTATCAATGCGATAAAGTCGTTGTTTGCGCTGTTTGGAGCAATCAAGCCCGTAAAATACGGTTGGGGTGCATTCGTAAATCTCGTATGCGTGCTTGCCGTTTTCGTGGCGTCACTCGTCGGAGCACCCGCGATAGGCATCGACAAAATTGACTTTATGGCCGACTTCATACACGGTTTCAAGGCGAGCGAGTTGTTCACGCTCATGACGTTCGGGGCAGGATATACGATAATCTGCGCTTTGTTGTCACTCGTAAACCGCGACAAGTTCGGTTATCTCAAATAAGAGCAATAAAGGAGAAATATATGGCAAAGAAGGATCGTAACAAGGAAATCGTTTTGACTCCCGAAAGCAGTGAAATTCAAGCGGTGGACGAACCGATGTTCGAATCGGAAGCATACGCCACTCCGCAACCCGAAGAAGGCTCTGACGTGACGGTTATGAAACCCGTCGGCATCGGCGGCCCCGTTCCTATCGTCGCACCCAAGCATAACACGATTCAGTTGCAACCCATTGTCGTGCCGCTTGCGGTCGTGCCTTATATGACGCAGGACAGCAGCGTTTTGCGCACGGACGGCAACAGACAAGACACCTATGCGCCTGCCACCATCGAGTACGGCGAAGCGACCGATTTTGAAACGGTCTCGGCACAAAAGGTCAAGAAAAAGAGCAAAGTGCAACCGAGAGTTTTCGCGCTTGTCACGTTCTTGCTCTCTGCGCTCGTCGTGCTTCCGTTCATTCTTTCCTATTTTATGGACAGCGTCGGCGCAATGAAAATTGCAGAGTTCAACGTCATCGGAACGATTCAAAAATGGGTGGCAAACGGCTTTGCGCTTCGTCCGCTCAAAAACCTTGCGTATATCGGCGTTGCGGCAGTGAGTGCGGTTATGGTGCTTTCGTCTCTCATTTCTATAATCGTTGGCAAGTATCCGAGAGCCATGCACGTCATATTCTCGCTCGCGGCATTCCTTGCGCTGCTTGCGCTTCTCGTCAAGTGGCTCGTCAAGAAAGAGTTTGTCATCGCAAACAAAATCGGTTTCGTGGTGATTCTTGCGCTTTCTTTCGTCAATTTCGTGCTTGCCGTGGTTTTCTCCTGCCTTCTCAACAAGCTCGAAGACAAGGTCGAAAAAAGCCAGAACGTAGCAAAGGAAATCTGAGTATAAACTCGCATATAACACGCAAAACGAATTGCACCCTGCGATTCGTTTTGATTTATTAAGGGAAGAATTTTCAAAAAAGCGCATATATAGCGACGTTTGGAAAGAGATTCTTCCGCAATACACGACGGCACACAAATAAAGGAGCTATGTCGCTCAAACTCGTATCTCTCACAAGCGGAAGCAAAGGCAACTGCACATTGGTTTTTTCAAACACGACGGCAATTTTGGTTGACGCGGGTTTGTCGTATACCAGATTGTGCGCTGAACTTAAAGATTTCGGTCTTACTCCCGATATGATTGACGGGGTGGTAATCACTCACGAGCACAGCGACCACATCTGCGGATTGCCAAAACTTGCCGAGCACACAAAAGTGTATGCGCATCCGCTCACGCAAAGAGCCATATTTCAACGCACGGGCGAGCTGAAAAACGTGTGCGACGTGGATGATTTCGAGGGCGGTTTTGACGTGGGCGACGTCAAGGTGTTGCCTTTCCGCATACCGCACGACGCGGCGTATCCGCTTGCGTATTCTTTTGAGTGCGGCAACGCGCGTTGTAGCGTCGCAACCGATATAGGTATGCCGACGCGCGGCGTTCTTCGCAACATAAAAGACAGCGAAGTCGTGTTGCTCGAAGCAAATCACGACCTTGAGATGCTCAAAAACGGCAAATATCCGCAAAATCTGAAAGCGAGAATTTTGTCAAATACGGGACACCTTTCAAACGACGCTACCGCAGTCATCGCAAAGCATCTTTGCGAAGGAAGCGAAGTGCAGAATCTCATTCTTGGGCATATAAGCGAAAATAACAACACCGAGCAACTTGCTTTCGACACCGTGGAGCGCACGCTTAAGGAGTGGAACAGCGACATAGAATTGTCCGTTGCTCATCAATCGAGAAGGAGCGAAGTTTTCGAGATATTATGAGAAAAACCATAAGCGCAAGCGAAGGAAGTTCTATATATATTACGGGTGTCTGCGCAGGGAGCATTTTGTCCCTGTTTTTGTCGCTTGCACTCAGAAACGTCAACGTAGGATTCGACGGAATGAGCGTATACAACTGGTGCGGATACGCACTTATGCAAATAGCGTTTATAGCGACGGTGTTCATATATTCGGCGGTGAGAAAAACAGACGTCGTGAGCGTCGCAAAAATGAAAAAACCGCTTAATATAAAGCAAATCGTGTTGTTGCCGTTCATTTCTATTGCGACGATACTCGCGTTTTTGCCGCTCGCAAACGCATGGAGTGCGCTTTTGCAAGTGATGGGCTATCACGGTTTGGGCGTTGCGATGCCTGCGTTTTCAAACGTCGGAGTTTACTTTCTTGCATTGTTTCTTATGGCACTTTTGCCTGCGTTCGGTGAAGAATTGCTCGTTCGCGGCAATCTTTTTTCGGGATTGTCAACGAGAAACGTGTGGTTTGGTGTGCTTATGTCCGCGCTTATGTTCTCGCTTATGCACGCAAATCCCGTGCAGACGGTGCATCAATTCGGTCTCGGCATAGTGCTCGCTCTCGTAGTTGCTCTGTCCGGTTCGCTTTGGGCGGGCGTCGTGGTGCACTTTTTCAACAATTTCATAAGCATAACGCTTACGGCGTACGTTCCGCAAGTTGACGAATGGTACGTTGCGCTCGGCTATTACAACTGGCTTACGGGAGCGGCGAGCGTCGTTGTCGGCGTTCTTTTGCTCGTCGTTTTGTTGTGGCTTTTCTTCCGTGCGGGCGGCAAAAAAGAGAAGTCGGGTATCGTGAAAAACGTGTATACCGAAGACGGATTCACGATAGTCGCGACGCAAAACGTATCGAGCGATACGGAGAAGCCGAAAAAGAGCAATGTTTTCAAAGATTTCGCAAGATTTTTCAAGTCGCTTTTCACAAAACAGGGGTGGAAAAACGTCACCTACCGGCTCGAAGAGCGCAATGAAGTCGAATATATAGGCAAAAATCAAAATCTTACGGGCGTCTGGATTGCGCTTGCGCTCGTGATCGTCTACTGGATTTACGCATTCGTGGTGAGCATAATATGAGCAAGAGAAGAAGCGTCGGCATCATATATTTCGTCGTGATAATGCTCACTCTCCTTATGAGAGTGGCGTCTGCGCTTGACATTTATTCGGCTCTCGGCATAGAAGATTACGACGCGCTTTGGACGTGCACCGTGCAGATTTTGCTTTTCGGGCTTACGAGCATTGCGCTGTATTCGTGGAGTGCGTATGCAAGACGCGAAAGCGTCAAAGAAGTGCTTTGCGATTTCGGAGTGAAACGCATAAAAGCAATAGACTGGTTGATTATTCTCGGAATATGCGTCTGCACTATGGCGGTTTCTACGGGTGTTTCTTTCGTATGGCAAGTGGCACTCAGGCTTATAGGGTTCACGCACACGTCGTCGAGCACCGATTATTCGACGGTTGGACTTTTGTTCAAGGAACTTGCGCTCACCGCTCTTTTGCCGGGGATTTTCGAAGAGATTGCGCACAGGGGCTTGATATACGCAGGGTATAAGGAATGCAAGTGGAAGTTCGTGTTGGTGTCCGCATTGCTGTTTTCGCTCATGCACCAAAACATCGTGCAGACGGGATACACGTTCTTTTTCGGTGCGTCTCTTGCGCTCGTTATGTATTACACGGGTTCGATTTGGGGCGGCATACTGATACACTTTGCAAACAACGCGTGGGTGGTGCTTTCGGGATATTCAGAACAACATCCCGACGGTGCGCTCGGTTTCATAGCGAAAATAGAAGATTTGTTCTATTCGTCATCTATCGGTTTTGCGACGGGAGCAATGCTTATTATCGCATGTGCAGGTTTTCTCATTCTGCTGTTTTGGTTGCTTAGAAAACGCGCGGTCAATGCGTACAGAGTCGGCGTTCCCTTTGACAAACCGTCTCGGGACGTCGTGCCGCTTCACAAGGACGTTACGCTTTGGGTGATAATCGCAGTCGGAGTCGTTGCGACGATTTTCTCGTTCGTGTGGGGTATGACGAGATGAAAATCAATATTATCGCAATAGGCAAAATCAAAGAAAAATATTTTTCGGACGCAATCGCCGAGTACGTCAAACGCGCGTCGAGATACGCCGACGTAAAGGTCGTGGAACTTGCCGACGCACCGCCGTCAAAGACGCCCGAAGAGCAAAGAAAGATAGAAAGCGATTCGCTTCTTTGCAAGGCAAAAGGCTTTGTCGTTGCAATGGATATGCGCGGAAAAGAGTTGTCAAGCGAAGGACTTGCCGAACTCATTAAGAGTAAATGCACCTTGGGGGAAAGCGAGTTCTCTTTCCTTATCGGCGGCAGTCACGGACACACCGAAGAGTTGAGACAAAGGGCGGATATGCTTTTGTCGTTTGGCAAAAACACCTTTCCGCATCAACTTTTCAGGGTTATGCTTTCAGAGCAGATATACCGCGCGCTGTGCATCAATGCAGGCACGCCGTATCACAAATAAATTGCAAAATCACAAGTTTATATGACGATAATACGTATATAAAACTTGTTTTCGGTGAAATATGGCATACGAAGAAAAATATATGCTACGAGCGATTGAACTTGCAAGGGCGTGCGTCGAGCAAGACGAAGTGCCTGTCGGCGCAGTGGTCGTAAAAAGCGGTTCAATCATTGCAGAGAGCGGAAACAGAAAGGAGAGAGACAACGACGCGACGCATCACGCCGAGATGTTGGCGTTGTCTTCGGCAACCGAAAAAGAGAACAACTGGTGGCTTGAAGATTGCGACGTATACGTAACGCTCGAGCCTTGCAGTATGTGTGCGGGGGCAATGATAAACTCGCGCATCCGCGCGCTATATTTCGGAGCGTACGACGAGAAGACGGGGGCGTGCGGATCGAAAGTTAATCTGTTTGAAAAAGGACTTTTCAATCACGACGTCGAAGTGAGCGGCGGATATATGAAAGAAGAATGTTCCGCATTGTTGTCGGAGTTTTTCAAAGCAAAGAGAAAAAATCGAAAGAGCGATAAATAAGCAGAACTGGGAATGCAAATAAGAAAACAAAAAGAATTTCAATCCGATAAATAGAAAACGTTGTTTAAAACCGAGAATAAAACGAGACAAAAAGAAAACGACCGCAAAGCGCGGTCGCATTCTTTTTATATCGGGGAGAAGAAACTTTTTTGCGTGCATTGAATGTCAATGCACGGCGTCGGGGATTGTGATTGCAGAATCGTTGAGAGATTTCAGTCGGTTATTTCTTTTGAGTTTTCACAGGCGGAAGTTTTTTCTTCGTTCAAAGAATCGTTTTCCGCTTCTTTCCCTTCGACTTCTCCAAAAGACGGGTCGAAGATTTCCACGAAACCGACGTCGTTTATCACGTTGTCTATTGCCTCTTTCGGAACGCCGAGTATGCACGCAAGCACACTCGATACGATTGATACGATGCCGACGATGACTATTGCGATGATTTCTTTGAGTTTTTTCTTGTCCATGACGTTCTCCCTGAAAGTAATTGCGCCTGCATAGCCTTATCACCCGAACGCAACGGCAATATATCATGCGGTTTTCAAAATATCCAAATTATTATGTCACGTTTTTTGCGTGGCAAACTTTCAAGGAAAACGAATATAGTATGGTATGGAAAAGTATAATATCGTTTTTATAGAAACAGAATGGGCAAGGGCGGAGATTCTGGGCAGACGAGCGGAAGATTTCGTTCTTCGAGAGTTTTCGTCTTTCGGAGCGAGCGTTGCGAGAATGGTGAAAAAAAGTGCGTACAAGGAAGAGTGCGTGCTCTTGCCCGATTGCGTCAACGTGGTGCTCGAACTCGATATGCCGCTTGTGAAACTAAAAGACGTCACGTCTCTTGCGGACAGAATGAAAAGGGACAAAATAAATTGCGTGCGTTTGGGGAGCAAGAACGCATTAAGCAAAATTTGCATCGGAAAGGATACGAGCGGCGGAGTTTTTTCATCGTCGCAGGCTTTTTTTAAGATTGATGATGCAAAATCGTTCAATCTGGTGTATAATCGGCTTAAAGACGAAATACTTGACGAAATGCTTTCGCGCGGAGTGAAAATTCTCGACAAAGCCACGACGTTTATCGACGATACCGTCGTCATAGAAAGCGGAGCGACGATTCTGCCGTTCACGAGAATAGAAGGCGAGAGCGCGATAAGCGCACAATCCGTCGTCGGAGCGTCGTATATAAAGGACAGCGTGATTGACGGTGCAAACGTCGAATGGTCGCATATAGTATGTTCGCACGTGCACGCGCGCGCGACTGTCGGTCCGTATGCAAGACTCAGAAGAGCGGAAATAGGCGAAGATTGCAGAGTCGGTGATTTCGTGGAAGTGAAAGCGTCCGCGCTTGAAAAAGGCGTGAAAGCAGCGCATTTGAGTTATATCGGAGACGCACAGGTCGGGGAGAGAACCAACGTGGGGTGCGGAACGGTGTTTTGCAATTACGACGGCAAAAACAAGCATAAAACCACCGTCGGTTGCGATTGTTTTCTTGGCGCGAACACAAATCTCGTCGCACCGCTCGTCGTGGGAGACAAAGCGTTTATTGCAGCAGGCACGACGGTAACGAGAGACGTTGACGAGAAGACTTTCACGATAGGGCGCGTGAAGCAGGACACGGTGAAAAGCGACAGATGATGGATTGTCGAATCACCGAAGACACGGAAAAGACACAAATCAAACGGATATTATCATAAAAAAACGAAAAGAAAACGCAAGGCGGAAGCCTTGAAAGGATAAGCGTATGATGCTCGTCGTGGGACTGGGCAATCCCGGAATGAAGTACAAAAACACCTATCACAACGTCGGCTTTATGGTCGTTGACGCACTATGCAAGAGACTGAAAGTCAAAGCCGACGTGAAAGAATGCGACGCACTCACCTGCAAGGCAAATTACAGGGGCGTCGATTTTGTCGTTGCAAAACCGCAAACCTATATGAATTTGTCGGGTGAAGCGGTGAAAAAACTCGTGCGCAAATACGGCGTTGACGAGCAAAACGAACTCATCGTTTGCTATGACGATATAGATTTGCCGATAGGAAAATTGCGCATAAGAGAAGAAGGAAGCGCGGGCACGCACAACGGCATGCGCAACATCGTTGCAGAACTTTGCACGCAGGATTTCAAACGCGTGAGAGTCGGCACGAAAACGGAGCAACTTGCACAACACGAAGTTCAACTTGTCGATTTTGTGCTTTCAAAGGTCGATTTTGAGAATAAACAAGTTTTGCAAGGCGCGATAGACACCGCCGTAGAAGCCGTTTTGGATATGGTGGAAGGCGTTGACATTCAGCGTGTTCAGGAAAGGGCAAACAGGAAAAACAAGTGACGACGCCAAAGATTTTACAACTTCAGAATCTCGGAGAAAAACTCTCGTCGCTAAACGGTATGGGAGCAAAAAGGCTGACCGACGAAAAGTTGTCGGCGGTTTCCGTATTGCGCGTTTGCGAAGGCGCAAAGGTGCATATCATATCCCAAATTCCGACGAAAAAACTCGTAGTATGCTCGGATAGTCTCGGCGCGAAAAGTCTGTTCAGAAAACTGCAAGGGTGGGGAATCAAGGCGGATTATTTACCCTACCGCGACGACGTGTTGATTGCAAGAAAGAGTTTTTCTTCTCAAAACGTCAGAGAAAGGGTTTGCACGCTAAGCGATATGGCGTGCGGAGATTTCGACGTCGTCGTGACGAGTGCGGACAGTCTGTTGCAACTCTTCCCGAAAAAAGAACTGGTGAAAGAGTTTTCCGTCACCGTGGCAAAGGAAGACCTTATTTCTCCGCAGACACTTGCCGACAAGCTTGCCCTTGCAGGATACAAACGACAGACGATGATTGCCGACGCAGGCGATTTTGCGGTGCGCGGCGACATAGTTGACGTATACTCGACAAACGGCACGGCGTACAGAATAAATTTCTTTGACGAACTCGTAGAAGACATAAAAGTTATCGATGTTGAAACCATGCTTTCTTCAAACGACGTTGAAAGCGTGCGATTTGCTCCCGCAAGCGACGTTATATTGTCCGAAAAAGACTATGACGACGCAAGGGAAAAACTTGAATTTTATCGTGACGTGAAATACGCCACCGAATCAAAGGAAAGACTTTCCGTCGGTGCGTGCGACCCGTCGCTCGTGTGGGCGTTGCCGTTTATGCAAGGCGCAACCGCACCGATATTCGATTATCTCGACAAAACGGACGTGATAGTTTTCGACGAGCCGAAAGTCGTGTGCGACAAATTGCAAATCCTTATCAAAGAATTTGACGGAAGAATAAAGAACCTTCTCGAAGGCGGCGAAATCCTTGCGTGTCACAAAGACGTGTATATCACGCTTTCGGAAATCAGAAGACGTCTTATGTTCGTTAGGAAATTGAGTTTTTGCGCGCTGTCTCTAAATAATCAACTTTTTGAACCGAAGTATATAATCGAGCCGAAGACGAAACCCGTCACGAAATACTATCTCGATCCGCAGACCATTGTGCAGGACTTGCGCACTTTCGTGCTCAACGGCACGAAAACGCTTCTTGCGTGCGGCAGCAAAGAGAGAGCAAAGAGCGTCATCGAGAGTTTGCGTGAAAACGACGTTTTTGCAACGTACAGCGACGACGGCAACGACGACGGCACGATACTCGCAACACCGATGACCGTCGAAACGGGCTTTATATATCCCGCACAAAAGGTGTGTCTCGTCGGTGTGTCCGAATGTATCGGCAAACATCGCTCAGAAGAAGGACTTTCGCGCTCCAAAGAGCAAGCGCTCGCACCCGTTGCAGGCGATTACGTCGTGCACAGAATTCACGGCGTCGGACTTTGCGAAGGCACGACGATTCTCAAAACGGGCGATTTTGAAAAAGAATATATTGTTCTCAAATACAAAGACGGCGACACGCTTTACGTTGCCACCGACCAGATGAACAATCTTCAGAAGTTCATCGGTGAAGAAAGCCCTGCGCTGAACAAACTCGGCGGAAAAGAATTTGAAAGAGAAAAGGAAAAAGTGCGCAAATCCGTGCGCAAACTTGCCGTAAATCTCGTTGAACTCTATGCCAAGCGCGAAAAACAACGCGGTTTCAAGTATAGTCCCGACACCGTGTGGCAAAAAGAGTTCGAAGACAATTTCGAATACGAAGAGACGCCCGACCAACTCAAAGCCATAGCCGACATCAAGCAGGACATGGAGACGGGGCGTATTATGGACAGACTTCTCGTCGGGGACGTCGGATTCGGCAAGACGGAAGTTGCGTTCAGAGCAATGTTCAAGACGGTGCTCGATTCAAAACAAGCGGTTTTGCTTGCACCCACCACTATACTTGCCCGCCAGCATTACGAAAACCTTATAAAGAGACTCGAACCGTTCGGCATAAAATGCGGACTGCTCACGAGACTGCAATCAACGAAAGAAACGCAGGATTTGCTCGACGGTCTCAAAAAAGGCACGGTGCATATGGTGATTGCAACGCACAAAGTGCTTTCAAAGGCGGTCGAATTTCACGATTTGGGCTTGCTTGTGCTTGACGAAGAGCAACGTTTCGGCGTTGACCACAAGGAAAAACTCAAAGAAAAATATCCGCTCGTCAACGTGCTTACGCTTTCTGCAACGCCCATTCCGCGCACGCTCAATATGTCGCTCACGGGTGTAAGAGACATATCTATGCTCGAAACCGCGCCGCAAGGCAGATTGCCGGTGCAAACGTACGTCGTGGGATACTCCGACGCACTTTGCGTTGACGCAATCACGAGAGAACTTGCTCGCGGCGGACAAACGCTTATACTTCTCAACAACGTCGAAGCACTCGACCCGTATGCAAGCAAACTACGCTCTCTTTGTCCGGACGCGCGCATAATCACCGCACACGGACAGATGCTTCCGGGGCAACTGGAAGAGAGAATGAGCGCGTTCTACGACAAAGAATTCGACGTGCTCGTCGCAACCACGATTATTGAAAACGGCATAGATTTGCCCGACGCCAACACGCTTATCGTCATCGACAGCGGCAGATTCGGGCTTTCGCAACTTTATCAGTTGCGCGGAAGAGTCGGCCGTCGCGGCGCACTCGCTCACGCATATTTCACCGTTCCCGAAAACGGCGCGCTCACCGACACCGCACAAAAAAGACTCAATACGCTTCTTGAAAACACCGACATCGGCAGCGGATTCAAAGTCGCTCTTGCAGACTTGTCCATTCGCGGAGCAGGCAATCTTCTCGGAGCGGAGCAGAGCGGACATATCGAAAAAGTAGGCTACGAGATGTATCTCGAACTTCTCGACGAAGCGGTGCAGGAAGTCAAGACGGGCGTTAAGAAGCAAGAGATAAAAGACGTGGAAATGAAAGTGGATGCGGCGGCGTTTATCAACGACTCGTACATAAGCGGAAGAGACAAGTTGCGCGTGTACAAGCAAATATCAAAGGTCGCAAGCGTGAGCGCGAGAGATTCGCTCGTCAAAGAACTCGAACAAGTTTACGGTCCTGTGGATTTGCCGCTCGAAAACCTTATCAACGTCGCTCTTCTCAAAAACCTTGCAAGCAATTACGGCGTTTCCAAAATCATCATCAATCGCAACGGTGCGGGTGCGAATTTCTATGACGCAGACGTTTTCAAAAACGAAAGCCTTATGAATGCGGTTGCGAAAAACAGCGGTAGCGTGGTGCTTACGACCACCATTCCGCCGTCAATGATTTTTGAAGTAAACAAACTCACGGCGGAGCAAAAGTTGGCAAGGCTCATCGACTTTTTTGCCAACATAGAATAAGACTAAATTGAAAATATATATTGCAAAAAGCACGCTTTATGCGTGCTTTTTGCGTGTATAAAACGCCGATTTGAATGTTTGTGCGTTCACGCCTATGCGCACTGTTCTCA
Source organism: bacterium (assembly GCA_963656415.1). Lineage (GTDB taxonomy): Bacteria > Bacillota > Clostridia > Christensenellales > CAG-917 > CAG-475. The sequence continues at coordinate 33,590 of CAVKIG010000006.1, forward strand.
CCGTCGTGCGCACCGTGCGCCGTCTTTTGCGCTTTGATTCGACGCCCTTTTACGCCAACCTTTGCACGGTGATATTTGCGCCGGTGAAGTTTATCGTGGCGGTTGACGCGTTGTGAATGGACAGGGCCGTTTCGGCAGTAGCGTTGTAGACGATGGTTTTGCTCACGTTTGCGGATTCCGTGGGGCTTGCTTCGTCGTTTAGGATTTCCGTTGCAATCGCGGCGCCGTTTGCATAGAGTTGCACGGACATGGTTGCGGTCGCGGTGTCGGCAGTTCCCGTTGCGCCGTAGGTGACGATATAAGTGCCGACGGGAAGGGTTACTGCGTTGTTTGCAACCGTCATCGTGGTGGTGGGCGTGGTTGCCGTCGAAGTTATCGGGATTATCGCCCCTGTCGCTACCGATTGAGTGCCGCCGCTTGCATAGAGTGCGTCGACAAGTGCGGAAGTGCCCGCTTCGCCTTGCGGACCTTGCGGACCTTGTGGCCCGGTTGCGCCTGTTGCTCCGGTCGCGCCGGTTGGACCTGTCGGGCCTTGTGCGCCTTGCGGCCCGACAGGGCCTGTTGCTCCCTGAGGCCCCATAGGCCCGATAGGACCTGTCGCACCTTGCGGTCCCATAGGTCCCATAGGACCTGTCGCTCCGACCGGACCCATAGGGCCGCGAATATACTCGATTGACGGACGGCCACACGGCGTTGGTGCGGGACGAGAGTTGCAGCACGGATTGTTGAACCAGTTGAAAAACATAAAAATTTCCCCCTTTGAATTATGTACGGGAAGATTGTCAAAATCAAATCGCTATTTTGCAGTGCTCGGTGGAAAATCACACCTTCGAGTATTAAAACCGACTTAATTTGTACGCGTGCATGCGTGCCCGTTGATTTAATCGGCGTTTTGGTATATCCTATGTGTGAAAAAATATTTTTGTGCAAATTGCGTAACCGATGCAAAAGTCCTGCGTATATTCAACGTAAGAAAGGCATGGCCAAACAAAAAAAGGACGAAACTATGAAAGAAAGATTCAAAAAATATCTTGAAGAACATTTCCGCAAAATAGCCCCGACTCAAGCGGCTATGGAATATCGCAAAGCACTTTTGAGAGACCTTCTCGACAGAGAGCAGGAATTGCGCATAAAGGGCGTAAGCGACGACGAGCTTATCTACAATATGGCGATATCCGAACTCGGAGACATCGACAAAACGCTCGAACGATTTGAAGAAAGACAGATAAAGAGCGGCGTCGTGAAACGCAAAATCAGTATGGCGGCGGTAATTGCCGTATCCATCGTTGCGTTGCTTGCGGTGGCGTACGTCATCGTCGGAGCACTCGTCGCTTGGCATCCGACTTGGCTTATAATGGTCGGCGGCGTGTTTGCGGGACTTTCGGTAATGCTCGTGTACACGGCGGTCAGATTCTGTCAAAAACACAAATTCGCAGTGACGAGAATATGCGTTGCGATATGCGAAGTTTTGCTCACGGTGTTCGTGTTCCTGCTTTTGCAACTCGTGTTCCACCTGCAAGGCGCATGGATGAGTTTTCTTGCAATGGTGGCGGTGCTTGTCGGCGTAGACACGGCAATAGCGTTTTCCACGAAGAGCAAAGCGAGATGGTTCGAATTGCCGATTTTCATCGAACTTTTCGGCGTTATGCTTTACGTTCTTCTCGGGCTCACCGTTCCGCATTTCTGGCATCCCGGTTGGCTATTGTGCCTTATGGGCGTAGCGGCGGCAATTGTTGAAATCGCTGTTTTCGTAACGAAGAAACTTCGTGCGAAAAACAAGAAAGAAAGCAAAGAAATCGAAGAAAAGAACGAAGTTGAAAATCAAAAATATTGGACGGAATGGGACGATTAACATCTTGTTTTGACCATATAAAACGTCAAATCGGTTGTTTTCAGGAGTGATTATGGCAAATACTATAAAGGCTGAAATGTGGGACAGAATGCAGTTTCTGTTCCGCAATTATTACGACAGAATGGTGCACGCAAAATTCGTTTACGACGGGGAACTCGACATTCCCGTGCTTAAAAACGCGTTGCTGTTTATGATTGAAAAAGCCCCCGTGCTACATTCGAGTTTCGTTACGACGGTTGTTGAGCCGTATTGGAAAGAAGAAGAATACACCATTGACGACGTCTTGTCCTGTCACGAAGTCGAAGACGCGGACAAGGAGTCTGACGAATGGCTTCTCGGAGTTATTCCGTACACGAACAACGTGCAGATGAACGTTGCGATTTTCAAAGACGAAAAGCACACGATATTCTGTCTTCGCGTCAACCATATGTGCATGGACGGCGGCGACTTGAAATATTTCCTTGCAACGCTCGTGGAAAACTACGGAGATCTCAAACGCGGCGAATACGGCAAAGTGCATATCAAGAGCGGTTCGAGAAGTTACGACCAAGTGTATTCCATGCTTGAAGGCGACGATCTTAAACACGCAAGGGGACTTTACAAAAACATATCCAAAACACCCGACAAGGTGTATTTTCCCTGGAGCGAAAGCGTCCCCGAAGACAAAAATACGATCGTGCGCCGCACCATAGACGAAGCGGACTTCAAACGCATGCACGAAGTAGCCAAAAAACTCGGCATCACCGTCAACGACGCAATCATGGCAACGGTGTTCCGTTCTTTGTACGAGATATGCGGACTCAAAGACGACGATTCTCTCACCGTGTCCTGTGCGATAGACCTTAGAAAACACATCGAAAAGGGCGGACTTCTCGGCGGCATGACCAACCATACCGCGTGGATGGCTGTGCGCACGCTCGAAAAAGGCGACGACATCAGAGACACCGTCGTCAACGTCATCCGTTCCACCAAAGGATACAAGCGCGACAAGTTTATGGGGCTTTATTCGCTTCCGCTTCTCAAACTCGCGTATACGATTTTCCCGCACGACATCGCCGAGTTTGCAATCAAAGCGGGCTATGACAACCCGCTCATTGCCGTCAGCAACATGGGCTTGCTTCCTGCCGACAAACTCACACTTGACGGGCTCACTCTCAAAGACGGCTTCATCTCCGGCGCAGTGAAGTACAAACCGTTCTTCCTTATGTCCGTCACCACGCTCATGAACCGCGTCACGCTTTCAACCGCCATTCGCGGCAATGCCAAAGACGTTGATATCGCCAACAGGTTTTTTGATTTGGTTATAGATAATCTTCACGCTTTCAACACAATCTAAAAGTGCGCTAAATAGCGAATAACTTCGTCAACACCCATCCGCTCCAAAATCACGTACTAAATGTACGTTGGGTTTTGTTTCGGATGGGTGTTTCCTTGTTCTTCATCTATTTAGCGCACTTTTATGAACGTAAAAATGGCAGAGACTTTCTCCCGTCAACTCATGTACGACATGTACATTAGGGTTGTCATTCTCGGGGTGCTTTCGCGTCATTCATCTATTTATCGCACTTTTACAAAGCGCGCCGTAGCGAATAGCGATGATCATTGTTCATCCGCTCCAAAATCACGTACTACGTGTACGTTTGGTTTTGTTTCGGATGGGTGTTTCCTTGTTCTTCATCTATTTAGCGCACTTTTATGAACGTAAAAATGGCAGAGACTTTCTCCCGTCAACTCATGTACGACATGTACATTAGGGTTGTCATTCTCGGGGTGCTTTCGCGTCATTCATCTATTTATCGCACTTT
>CAVKIG010000007.1:0-36658 GCA_963656415.1 bacterium
TCCCCTTGTTATGCCACCACGCTTTGTGCGCCAGGCAGTAGCCAACAACACGGCGCAGTCGCTCGTACAACCATCTTGCTCGGCGCTTATCTCGGCGTTCGCCTTGCGAACGCTCACTCCGAATAAGCAAATTTCGTTAATAAGTACGTCCACACAGGCTTTCGGATAAGGCTTCGCCTTCCGCAATTATTAATTATTCATTATTAATTATTATTTCTGCCTAAGCGCGCCAAACAGATGAAGAACAAGAAAACACCCCTCAAACAGCAACCCTAATGTACACATAGTACATGAGTTGATGAGCGAGTGGTGTTGACGCAGTTATTCGCTGATTTGTGCGCTAAAAGCCTAAGCGCGCCAAACAGATGAATGATGCGAAAAAGCCCTTCGCACGCTCGCCTAGTGTACTTTGCGTACACGACGAGTGGACGAAGGGCTTTAACAAAATCAGTCGCTGTTTGGTGCGCTTAGGTCAGGTCTTTCCAGAGCTGCTTGATCACCTTATCATTATACTTAATATTGTCTTTGTTGTTGTTTGCCATATTGTTGACGAGAGCGTTGTAGGCGTCGGTCTTTTTGGCTTCGGTCAAGGTCTCGAGAATGTTGTCGCGAACGGTCTTGACGTCGGCTTGCTTCTTGGCGTATGCGACGATATAGTCCATGGGGAGAACGCCGTCGGCAGGAAGAGTTCCGTCATAAGTCGTGCCGTCCCAAACGGTGCATGAGTTGAGAAGCACAAACACGCCTGCGTATGCGTTGGAAGTGGATTTACTCTTGATAAAACTGTCTGCCACTGCAAACGCTTTTTGGTCACCGGAGAAGGAGCAGGTTGCGGAGTCGTAGGTGAACATGGAGTTTTCAACCGTGCCGACGCTGTAAGAGCCTGTGCCTTGTGCGATGAGAGCGCGAGCATAAGACGTGAAGTCTTCAAGGAAGGAGCTGTCCTTGCCTTCGGGAGTGACGAGATAGCCGAGTCCGTTGTTGTTGGAGTCTTTTTTGACTGCGCCGCTGTCGTCGCCGACAAGATAGAGCCAAGTGGTTGCCACTTCTCTGAGCCAATAGACGCCTTCTGCCTTGGTGAGTTCACCGTCAACAACGGCTTGCTTGACTTGGTTAAGGCTGTTGTGAATCTGATGAATGATACCGACTTTGCCGTCCTTGTCGAATGCAGGAACTTTTTCGAGAAGGTATGCCATTGCGGGATGTTGCGTTGCTTTGAACACGATTTGATATTCGCCGTCAACCTTTTCAAAAGAAAGGATTTGGCTGTAATCGTTCGCGTGGTTGCCTTCACTGACTTCGTACTCGTATGAGTTGTCGTACGGATTTTCGGCGGTCTTGCCTGCCGTGGTGTACGGGTTGCGCGCATCGGTCATAGCGTCGCGCACTTCAACGGTGTTGCCGTCCTTGTCTTCGATCGTGGAGTCTGCCTTGTAGTTGGGGTTGGAAACGTTGATTTCCATATCCGCGATGAGTTGATTGCGTCTGACGAGAATCGCTTCGGTGTTGGACGGGTTTGCGGTTATCATATCCGTCAATTCTTTGAGAGAATCATCGTCGAGTTTGAGAAGGATGTTGATGACAAAGCCGTAACCTTGGTCTTCGGTGGGATGATAATACGTCGTTGCAAGAGAACTCTTGAGTGCGGATTCGTAGTTGGCACTGCTTCCTGCGAAAGTTTCCTTGTTTTGTGCAAGAGCCGAATCGAAGGATTTGGAAATTTCTTCGTCGGAAACGGTCACGGATTCACCGACCATGCGTTTGAGTCTTTCAACGAGCAAAGAAGACATTTGACTATTGAGATAGTAGTCGTAGCATTCTTCGACGGTGTCTTTGTAAAGGCTGTTTTTAAGGTTCTTTTCAAACCGGGACAAGCCTTCGTTGATATAATCTTTGAGAGTGGAAACAAGCGTTTCGCCGTCGCTGACGATGACGTTTTCCGCAAAGTCCGCTTCAAGGAACTTCGTCGTGAAAAGGCTGTCTTCGCTGCTGTCGTCAAGAAGTTTCGCCTTGTAAGTGTCGGAGAAGAATCTTTCGGAGATTTCAACGCCGTCCTTATCGGGATCGTAATCGTCTTCTTCTTCGACTGCAGGTCTTTCGGTGCGCGCGTCAAGATGTTTTTCCCACTTTGCGTAAAGCGTCATGGATTCGGACACGGTGGTGTCGAAATCGAACTCTTCACCGCTGAATTCCGCATCGGTGTACCAGCCGTAGAAAGTGTAGCCGGTTTTCGTGGGAGCGTCGGGTTCGGTTGCGGTCGTGTTTTTTTGAATCTTTTGCTTGTCGATAGTGCCGCCGCCGTTGGTTTCAAAGCGAACGGTTACGGGATCGGTGACTTCGACTTCTTCTTTCTTTCCGCTGCTGCTGCCTGTGCCGCTATTTGCGTTGTCTTCGGTGATAAGGCTTTCGACAAGTGAGATCAAAGTCTTGAGCATGCTTTCGTTGGAATCTTCAACAGCCTTGTTTTTCTCGCTGTCGGAGAGCAAATCCGCAATGTTTTCGGGGACGGAATCCAAGCCTTTGAGTTTTGCCACTTGTTCTTTGGCAAAAAGGGTGAGCAATCTTTGTTGTGCAAGAGATTGCGCAAGATAGTTTGCCGCCGCTTCGTAGGTCATGCCGTAATAGTTGACGTACATATAAGCGTAGTTGTTGAACGTGGTGGCAAGTTCAAACTTGTACACGTTTGCGCTTTGTCCGTTGTAGTTCACGGTTGCGACCACTTGCAAAGCGTCGCGCTTGTCGTTCTTTTTGAAGATTTCGTCACAGCCCACGAGAAGAGTCGTGCAAATTGCAAGAATCATAACGATGGCTGTTGCGATGATCAATTTCTTTTTCATATCAAACTCCATAAATGAGCATTATATATCAATAGTATTAATATTATACACACAACGCAATGCGCACGCAAGCGTTTTTTGTCTATAAAACTAATAATTAAAGAACAATTAAACGATATGAAATGCGATTTTCTCGCCATTTTGAACGTTTTCAAGGCATAAAACCGTTTCTTCATTATCTTATGCCAAGCCGTTTTCGCCAATCTAACGCGACGCATCTTAAAGCACGTGTGGGATTTCCGCTATTCTATCCCATTAGATTGCAAAACGTCGTTTGCGTCAATTTCGGATTTTGCTTGCAAACCACGCTCGAAACTCATTCAAAAAGATAAAAAGGACGCATCGCCGAAGCGGTGCGCCCACAGAATAGGAGACTATAAGCAGAGACCTAAAGCCTAAAAGTGTTTTTATTCTTTCTCAATCAATCCGCTGTTTTCGAGAAGCAGTTCGATGTCGGTGTCTTTCACCTTGTCCACCAACGCTTTGAGCGCAACTTTTTCGATGAGATTGAGTTTTGCGTCACTGAGCGGTTTCTTGTCGAGTCCGTAATAGCCTGCGCGCAACAATTCACGCACGTCGTATGCGCTTCCCCACACTTCGGGGACTGCTCTGTCAACGTTAAGCAACGTGTAAACCGCTTCCATACCCGTACGAATCGAGTATTCGGTCGTGAAAATGGTATCTCTCGGAGTTTCCGCAAACTGACCGATAAACGCACAGTTTACAGAGCCTTCCGGCACGACTTTGGGGCGGTCTTCTTCTTTTCTCGGTTGGAAGAAAGCATTGATGTACGGCATATAGCAAGTCGTTGTGTTTGCCCTATTCTTTGCGTACTCGTCGATTTTTTCAATCGGGAATCCGATATGGTAGAGCCACTCTTTGCACACTTCTTCACCCGTGCATTCGCGCATCGGCTTCTTCACGTAATTGCCTTCGCGGTCCGTGTTGAGAGCGTATACCCACACGAGAACGGTGTTTTTATCCTGCGCTTTGAATTGCGGCTGACGATTGATTGTCCAGGATAGATACCAGTTTTCGGTGCTGTCTTTGACGGTGACGATACCGCCGGTGGTAACTTTGCCCGAACGCGGATCGCGCTTGCATATTTCCATGATGTATTTGATGATTTCGTCATCGCTCGTAGCGACGGTCGCACTCATCCAGTTGGTCTTGTCGACTGCCGTGCAGAACTTGTCGGGATTGCCGAAACGTTTGTCTTGTGCCGCAATGTTGCGCCACATATCCCAAGACTCGCCGCATCCGTTTTTGATATTGCTCAAATCGGGCGCGGTGTTTTGATCACCGTAGCACGACGTATCCGTGCAGCAACCGTTCGTGACGAACACGAGATCGTCTTCGGTGAGATCTATCGAGAGTTTTTCACCGTTCTTTACGTATTCGATGCTTCTTGCAACGAGTTTATCTCCGACATGATCGAACTTGACGTTCTTCACGTCCATACCGTATTCGATTTTAACGCCGTGCGCTTCGAGATATTTCACAAGCGGCAAAATCATGCTTTCGTATTGATTGTACTTTGTGAAACGAAGAGCGGAAAAATCGGGAAGTCCGTCAATGTGGTGAACGTATCTTTGCAAATATCTCTTCATTTCCAGTGCGGAAGACCAGCGTTGGAATGCAAACATAGTCTGCCAGTAAAGCCAGAAGTTCGTATTCCAAAAATCGTCCGAGAAAACTTCGCTTATTTTCTTGTCTTCAAGGTCTTTTTCGGGCGTGATAAACAATTTGCTGAGTTCGAGAGCGGATTTTTTGTCGAGTTTGAAAAGTCCGTCCGTGTGTGCGTTTTGTCCGCGGTTTTCCGTAGCGCGGCAAAGCGAATAGTTGGGATCTTGCTTGTTGAGCCAATAATACTCGTCGAGAACGGATACGCCCGGAGTTTCGATTGACGGCACGTCGCGATACATATCCCACATACATTCGAAATGGTTGTCCATCTCTCTGCCGCCACGCATATAAAATCCTTTCGTCACGTCTTTTCTGCCGTCGCAACTGCCGCCTGCAAGTTCGAGTTTCTCAAGAAGATGGATATGCTCTCCCTTCATTTGTCCGTCGCGAACGAGATAAAACGCTGCGGACAATCCCGCAAGTCCCGTACCGATGATATACGCCGATTTTTTGTCTACGCCCTCCGGCTTCACCGGATGAGCAAATGCTTCGTAATTGCCTGCCGAATAATACATTTTCTTTTCTCCTTATTTTTGGCTCGGACACTTTTTTGTGCCCGTTTCGTTTGTTGTGCCATCATAATAAAACGATTTTTTCGGCTTTTCAACTAACAATATTTCAAGGTTGTCGCACTTTTGGACGCTTCCGAAAATTTGATTGATTTTACGACAAGTTCTCGATTTTGACAAAAAAATCCGCCACAAACGCGACGGATAATGTTTTTTTATTTTCATGTGAATGTCGGATTCAATCAAGTATGGCTTCTCGCATCACAGTTGCCGAGCGCAAGCCTGAAAGAACCTTTTATCATGGTCGAAAGTTCGTCGACGATTTTTTTCGGGTCGGCTTCCATGTCATGCTGCACCCAGTCAATCAAAAGCCCCACAAACGCATAATCGTAAAAATGCGTGATGAACTTTTTGTCTTCTTCTCGCACGCTCATGCCCCGCGCTTCTTCTTCGACGACTGCATATAAGAGCGGATAGACCATTTTGTACAAATAGTTGAGCAACGTTTCTCTCGGCGTTGAACGATAAAGATTTTTCGTGAAACTCTTTTCTTTTTTCAACTTCTCAAACACCGCAAGAATTCCTTCTTGCCACGTTGCGTAATCCTTGTTGTTTTCAATCGCTTCGTCCGCTTCTACGATACAAATCCACTCGACAAGATCGGGTATGTCCTGAAAATGGTAATAGAAAGTCTGCCTGTTTATCCCGCAACGATCCGCAATATCCCCGACCGTAATCTTGGAAATCGGCTTTTCTTCCATCAGTTCTTTAAGCGCGCCCGCGATTGCTTTTTTCGTCGTAAGTTTGCTCATAAACGCTCCTTGAAAATTTATCCTACACGAGAAATTATAAAATTCAAAAGGAAAAAGTCAATAATTTTCATCTTTCAGTCGCCTTTATTAATGTGATTTTAAGATTTTTCCGCTCATTCGTCTCGCCATAGTTCAAGCCTGCCCACAGCGCGCACGTCGTTGTTCCAAACTTCCGTATTGCAAAAACACTCCGCTGTTGATATAATAATTAAAATTAAAAAACGAGGTAACGTTATTTATGCAGTTGTATCACGGTACGAATATTGACAAATTGACCACGCTTAATCCTTGCATTTCAAATCACGAAAAGCCATACGTCTATTTTACCGACTGTTTCAATCTTGCCGTTATGTACGCGGCTAAAAACCATATAAACACATACTGGTTCAAGGATGGAGTTTTGCATTACGACGAATACTTTGAGAATCAATTCAAAGTTCTGCATAATGAAAAATCCGGTACGATTTACGGATTTGACGGAACATTGCAACAACTCGATAAAATGCCTTGGGTGTATTTGTCCGAAACGCCTGTGGATGTTTGTCCCGTGTTACATATCGACAACATTTACGAATATCTGACTAAACTCGTTGAACAAGGAGAAATAATACTTCACTCTTTCGACAATTTTTCAGATAAAGCAAAAGAATTCCATTTCGGGCAAATTTACAATGAAATCATAAATGACGACCTTATCTCAAAGCCCGACGATTCTTATGCCTTATTCATCCAAAAGCATTTCCCGACAGTTTGGGAAAACGCCGTGCAATCGCGAAATTGCGCAAGCAGATACATGGATAAATAGGTCGGTGCGGAGCGAGCAAGTTTACTTGAAAGCGACGCGACAGTCGGGTTACCGAGTTCGGCACGCGCAGCGTGCGGATATGAAATATCCAACTTCGGTAGGAAAAAGAAAAAGACATTCGTTCGAATGTCTTTTCTTTGGTGACCCTACCGAGGTTCGAACTCGGGTTACCGCCGTGAAAGGGCGATGTCTTAGACCACTTGACCATAGGGCCGTATATTCTATTTGTATCAGTTGGTGGAAGCTACAGGACTCGAACCTGTGACCCCCTGCTTGTAAGGCAGGTGCTCTAACCAACTGAGCTAAGCTTCCGAGTGGATTGCTCCACAGTGGTAGCGGCGATCGGATTCGAACCAATGACCTGCCGGGTATGAACCGGCCGCTATAACCAACTAAGCTACGCCGCCATATCGTTGTTTGCGTGCTTGCCGTGTGGAGCGCAAGCGCCCCGCACAACAATTTGATTGCAAGATCGATTCGCATCTTCGCACGACGTCCGACGTCTGCACGCGAGCCGTTCTCGCATATGGTTGCGGGGGAAGGATTTGAACCAACGACCTCCGGGTTATGAGCCCGACGAGCTACCAACTGCTCTACCCCGCGATATTGAATGCTTGCTTATGATATGATAAATAAAAGAAATTGTCAAGCGGATTGAAAAAATAAATTTTTTAAGCGCAAAATTGTGCGGATTTTTCTTTCTCATCCACATAATATTGTCCGTGACGACGAAAATCGTCGCACATAAAAAATATTTTATAATAATATGAAATTTTTTTCATATTTTCATTGACATATCACAAACCTTCCTATATAATGCAATCGTAAGGTTCTAAAAGCCTTGCCACAAATATCGCATCATCTCAGCAATGATGATTTCTCCCTATAAATGTCTTCTTACAAAAGCAAGCGTCCCGCGCAGAAATGCTCGGGACGTTTGTTTTTACGTTTTATTATTCTACGTCGTTATCTCTTGATTATCCTTAAAAGCGTCACAATCGTCGTTCTCGTCCGCGGCGCATTTTTCACGTGCGACGGGAAGTTCGACGGGTATCTTGGCGTTGATGACGTTTATCGCCTTGCACGACGTGCATTTGACCTGAAACTCGAACGCACTCTTTGCCATATACTCATCAACAGCCGCGATTTTGCCGAGTTTGTGCGTACATCTCGAACAACACACCCAAAACGAATTGCCGTATTTTCTAACTACGGCGTTGCAATATATTTGCTTTTCGTTTTCGGTTTCCTGTTTCGGTTGAGTTGCAACCGGCGAATCTTTTTCTTCTGCCATAAAAATCCATCCCTTCGCTTTCGCGCTTATAAATTTACGTTCGACGTCCCCAAATGACCCAAATAACGCCGACACACGCTTTTGCACATGTGATACAAATTGTAGCACAATTATCTCAATTCTGCAAGTTCAAAAATAAGTTTTTCGGTTTTTTCCCAGCCGAGACAGGGATCCGTGATGGATTTGCCGTATACGCCGCCGTCACAAGACTGTGCGCCGTCTTCGATATACGACTCGATCATAAGCCCTTTCACGAGCCCGCGAATATCGTTCGACTGCATTGCGCTGTGCAAAATTTCTTTTGCGATACGCGGTTGCTGGTCAAATTTCTTTGCGGAATTCGAGTGGTTCGTATCGACGATAACCGCAGGATTTTCAAATCCGCCTTCCGCAAACATATTGTACACGTTTTGCAAATCTTCGTAGTGATAATTTGGTATCGTTTGTCCGTATCTGTCCACCGAGCCGCGCAAAATGGCGTGTGCGAGCGGATTGCCCTTGCTGTTGACTTCCCAACCCGAATACACGAAAGTGTGCGGATGTTGCGCCGCGCGTATCGAGTTCATCATGACTTTCAAATCGCCGCTCGTCGGGTTCTTCATGCCGACGGGAATATCGAGACCGCTTGCCGTAAGTCTGTGAAACTGGTTTTCAACCGACCTTGCGCCCACTGCGACGTAGGACAACACGTCTGACAAATACAAATGGTTTTCGGGATACAACATTTCGTCCGCACAGGAAAATCCCGTCTGTTGCAACGCTTTTATATGCAGTTTTCTTATTGCGATAAGACCTTTGAGCATATTTTCGCCTGCATGCGGGTCGGGTTGATGCAACATCCCCTTGTATCCGTCTCCCGTCGTGCGCGGCTTGTTGGTGTAAATGCGCGGAACGATGACGATTTTGTCCTGCACTTGCTCCTGCACTCTGCGAAGACGGGATATATAATCGAGCACCGCGTCTTCTCTGTCCGCAGAGCACGGACCTATCACGAGAACGAGTCTGTCGTCTTTGCCCGTGAAAATGTTTTCAAGCGTCTTATCCGTCGCTTTTTTGCGTGCGGCAAGTTCGTCGTCGATGGGATACATCGCCTTTATTTCCTGAAGGGTTGGAAGTTTTCTTTTGAATTCGAGATTCATTGTTTCTCCTTTGCGTCTTTGTCAAAGACCTTGCGGCGAGAAGTGGATATGCGCATCATCTCGCGTATGGCGCCTCTATCGTCTGATTCTATACATTTTTTCAAAGCGTCGAAATATTCTTCAAAAAGGTTCATTTGCGCTATAAGTTCGTCCTTGTTGAGCAAGAAAAGTTCGCTCCACATATCGTCGTTGATTTTCGCTATGCGCGTAAGATCTCTGAACGAGTCGCCCGTGTAACTTGCAAGATGCGTCGAGTCTTTGCACACCATAAGCGACACCGCTATGCAATGCGTAAGGTGTGACAAAAATCCCGCCATTTCGTCGTGTTGCTCGGGGGTAAGTACGGAAATTTTGGCAAATCCCAATTCTCTTCCCAGCGTTTTGCACGCTTCTATTGCTTCGGGCGTGTTCTTGTCCGTCGGCACGACAATATAGTTTGCGCCTTTGAAAATTGCGGGATTTGCGTGTTCTACGCCACTGACTTCACGCCCCGCCATAGGGTGCGCGCCGACAAATTCCACGTCGCTACGGAGCAATTCCTGCACTTTGTACACCACGCTTCCCTTAACGCCCGTCACGTCCGTCACGAGCGCGCCGTTTTTTATGAACGACTGATATTTTTCAATCCAATCGATAAACACGTGCGGATACACCGCAAACACGATTACGTCAAACTTTCCGACGTATTCTTTGTCAACCTGCGTTTGCCCGGACTTTATCCAACCTTTCGACAAGGCGTACTCAATCGCTTTTTCATCGACGTCGATCGCACCGACTTCGTATCCTTTTTCGGTCAACGCACGCGCGTACGTTCCCCCGATGAGTCCGAGACCGACTATCAATATTTTCGACTTTCCGTCAAATTTCATAAACTTTTGCTCCTGCTTGCTTCATCACGTCGAAGAAGTCGGGAAAACTCTTCTTCACCGCTTCCGCACCGTCGAGAACTCCGCCGTATTTTGTCATAAGCACGGCAAGCGACATTGCGATTCTGTGATCGTTGTGCGACAAAAGCGTTTGCTCGGGCGAGTGCAAATCACACTTTTTCACCACAACGCAGTTTTCTTTCACTTCGACTTGCGCGCCGAATTTTGCAAGTTCTTCGGCCATAACCGCCGCTCTGTCGCTTTCCTTTATTTTCAATCTTTCAGTCCCCGTAAAAGTCGCGCCGTTTTTCTCCGCCGCCACGACGAACGCTATCGGCGCAAGGTCGGGACAGTCTGACAAATCGATCGTCGCGTTCCCTTTTTCGAGCGCGCGGAATATCTCCACGCAAGCCTTGTCCCCTTGCACGCTGTTTTCGTCAAGTCCCGTCACTTCCACCTGAGAGCCAAAACAATCGAGTGCAAGCAAAATCGCGCCGTTTGACCAGTCTCCTTCAACGTCGTACGCCCCGCCAGCGAAACGCTGTCCGCCTTTGACGAAAAACTTGTTTTTCTCCGTCTCTTCGATTTTCACGCCGAATTTTGCAAGCACCGCAATCGTCATATCGATATACGGTCTGCTTTCGACGGGCGGAAGAATTTCAATCGTGCTGTCCGAATCGAGCGTGGCAAGCGAAAGCATCAGTCCCGTGACGTATTGACTGCTCACGTCGCCGCGCAAAACGTATTTTCCGCTTTCAAGCGTTCCGCTCACGACGATTTCGTTTTTGCCTTTTTCAATGCGAACGCCCTTATCCGCAAACACTTCTTCATACACTTCGACACCGCGAGCAATAAGTCTTTCACTGCCCTTGAAAGTTATCTTTTTCGCACCGCTTGCAAGCGCAACGGGGATCATAAATCTTAACGTACTGCCACTCTCTATGCAATCGAGCGCGACTTCTTTTTTTGCGTTTAATCCGCCGAAAATCGTCACAGAATTTCCGTCTCTTTTTACACTCGCACCGAGTGCGGACAGACAAGAAAGAGTCGCTTTCATATCGTCGCTTCCGCTCACTCCGTTTATCCTGCTTTCTCCGCGAGACAGCGCACCACATATAAGAAAACGGTGTGCTATACTTTTGGACGGCGGAGCGATTATCTCTCCGCACAGCGTTGACTGTTTTATCTCGATTTTCATAAGATTGTTTTGTTATATACGCTTATATTTCACGCAATACGGCTTTTATCACTCGTTTTATACATAATAAAACCCGCATTTTGCGATTCAGTTGATTTTATTTATTTTCTTTTCCTTTGAGATATTCTATGAGAAAATCCATTGCGTCGACGTATCCGCAAAATCCGCGACCTTCTATGGTCTTGATTGCAACCTTTGAAACGTAGCTGATTTGTCTGAACTTTTCTCTGTCCGAAACTTTGGAGATGTGCACTTCGACGGTGGGAATGGATACGGCTTTGAGCGCGTCGAGAATGGCAACGCTCGTGTGCGTGTACGCAGCGGGATTGACGATTATTCCGTCAACCTTGTCAAAATATGCCTGCTGGATTCTGTCCACTATCGCGCCTTCGTGATTGGATTGGAAAAAGTCCACTTCCACGTCCCTTTCTCTTGCGTGCTTCGCGATGAGTTCGAGAAGAGACGCATAAGTATCCGAGCCGTAAATTTCAGGCTCTCTTATTCCCAAAAAGTTTATGTTAGGACCGTTTATAACAAGCAGTTTCATATCCCGAGTTTTCTCCTTATTTGGTTTGCGACTTCGTCTATATCTCCGCTGCCGTCAACGATTTCGTCCGCAACGGATTTGTATATATCGTATCTTTGCTCATAGAGTTTTTTCACTTTGTCTTTGTCAGACGCAAGCGGTCTGTCGCTCGTTGCGACGAGCAAGTCGAGCGGTCTGTCAAGAAAAACCGCAACCGAATTGCGTTTTATCGCGCGCACGTTTTCCTTTTTCAACACCGCGCCGCCGCCCGTTGCGACGATAAGTCCCGCTCTCTTTGCATATTCCGAAAGCACTTCGCTTTCTATCTTGCGAAACGCTTCTTCTCCGTTCTTTTCAAAAAAGTCCGCAATGCTAGTGCCTATGCGTTTTACGATTTCTTCGTCAGTATCGACAAATTCGCGCCCGGTGAGTTCCGCAAGTCGTTTCCCCACGGTCGTTTTCCCCGACGACGGCATGCCTATGAGCACCACGTTCCTTTTCTGCGCAACGATTTTTGCGTACGCTTTTTCTATCGCGCTTTCGTCAACGTCCTTATTCAAAAACAACGCGCTTGCATACACTGCCTGTGCAACGAGCATATATAGTCCGCCAACGCCGACCGCGCCTTTTTCTCTTGCGTCCAACACAAGATTTGTGCAAAGCGGATTGTAAATTGCGTCAACCACTGCTTGCAAACGGTCAAAGCAAGATATATCCGTCGGCTCTTTGTCAACGTTTGGATACATTCCCGACGGCGTTGCGTTGACGATAATCTCCGCATCGGAATGTTGCTCCCTTGCCGTATCGTAGGTTATCGCGCCGTCTTTTTCGCTTCTTGAAACTTTGTGAATCTCTCTTGCGCCGAGCGCACCGCACACCGCGCACGCGGTCTTGCTTGTGCCGCCCGTGCCGAACACGAGAACTTTTTTGCCTTTGACGGATATTCCGTTTTTCTCGATAAGCGCGCGCATACCCGCAAAATCGGTGTTGTATCCGCAAAGTTTTCCGCCGTCGTTGACTATCGTATTCACCGCTCCGATGTTTTTTGCGTCGTCGGAGATAAAATCGAGATAGGGCATCACGGTTTGTTTGTACGGTATCGTGACGTTGATTGCGTTGAATTCGCGTTTTTGCAAAAACGGTGCGACTTCACTCTCGTCGAGTTCTTTGAGTTCGTAATCGTAGTCCGCAATCAAGCCGTGTATCTCACACGAATAACTGTGTCCGAGCGGTTTTCCGATAAGCCCGTATTTCATCTTTCGACACCCCTTTTAAGAACGTCCGTTCCGTATCTTTGCGCAAGCATATCGCACACGCAAAGCGCGCTCACCGCGTCGATAACGGGGCAAATTCTTCTGACGATCGCAGGATCGTGCCTACCCTTGACGGACAAAACGGCGTTTTCGCCCTTGACGAAATCCACGGTGTTTTGCTCCTTGGAAATTGAAGGAGTGGGCTTGACCGCGCATCTAAAAATCACGTCCGCACCGTTGGTGATTCCGCCGTTCACTCCGCCGTTTGAGTTTCTTGAAACGACCACTTTGCCGTCTTCGTATTCAAGGACGTCGTTTGCTTCGCTTCCGCGTTTTTTTGCGATTGCAAATCCGTCTCCGAACTCAACGCCTTTCACGCCGCCGATTGAAAACAGCGCGTGAGAAAGCACGCCCTCAACGCTGTCAAACCACGGCTCGCCAACCCCCGACGGAATACCGGAGATTGCCGTTTCAACGATTCCGCCAACGCTGTCTCCGTCCGCTTTTGCCTGCTCGATTGCTTTTATCATGCCGCTTGCGACGTCTTCGTCGAGAACGGGAAATTTTGCACAATCGAGAGTTAATCTATCTCTTTTTATATCGTCAAATGCCTTATCGCGCAATTCGGCGCATTCCGATATATGAGTCGCAACGGTCACGCCTATATCTTTGAGTGCCTTTTGCAATATCGCTCCGCCTGCCACGATACCCGCCGTGACTCTGCCCGAAAAATGTCCGCCGCCGCGATAATCTTCAAAACCGTGATATTTTTGATTTGCCGAAAAATCGGCGTGCGCAGGGCGTGCGATTCCGTATTCGTAATCCTTGCTTCTTTGGTTTTCGTTGGGCACGATTATGCAAATCGGAGTGCCGGTGGTCTTGCCCGAAAACACGCCGCTCAAAATTCTGAACTCGTCGTTTTCTCTTCTTGCAGTGTCAGTCGTCATAGACGGCGCTCTTCTTGCAAGACACGCTTTCATATAGTTTTCGTCAACTTCGATTCCGGGAGCGACGCCGTCAAGCACAACGCCCACCGCTTCTCCGTGGCTTTCGCCAAAAACCGTCATTGTGACGCTCGTTCCGAATGTGTTTTTCATCTTACGTTCTCCAAGCTTTTCAATATCTCGTCCGCCGTCTCTTTTGAAAACTCAAACGAGCCGATATTTTTAACTCTCACGACGTTCACAAATTCGCCCGCCGCTTTTTTGTCGTGTTTTATATACTGTCTCAACTCTTCTTCGCTCCAAACGAATTTCGTCGGCAATCCATATTTTTCAAGCACCTTTTCAAGTCTTGCACGCACGCTTTTCTCGCACATAGGCAACATACCGAGTGCAACGCACTCTCCGTGCAGAAGACGTCCGTTTTCAACGCTTTCAATCGCATGCCCCACCGTATGTCCGAAATTTAGCACTTTTCTCAATCCCTTTTCGGTCGGGTCTTGCTCGACTACGTCGCGTTTTATCTCGATCGCCCTTCTGACGATTTCGTCAATATCCGCTTTTATATCGTCGCTGTTTTCCAAAAGTTCAAAAAGTCGAGCGTCGCTCGTTGCCGCCATTTTGATTATCTCTGCAAGTCCTGCGGCAAACTGTCTGTCGTCAAGCGTGCAAAGCACGTCCGAATCGACGATAACGCCCTTTGGCTGATAGAAAGCCCCCACGACGTTTTTCACGCCGCAAAAATCGATTGCCGTCTTTCCGCCTATCGAAGAATCGACCTGCGACAAAAGCGTTGTCGGCACGTTGTAAAAGTCTATCCCGCGCATATAGCACGCAGCGGCAAAACCCGCAAGGTCTCCGACAACTCCGCCGCCGACCGCCACGACGCAATCTCTCCTTGAAAAATCGTTTTCAAGCATAAGCGACAACAGTTTTTGAAAATTTTCGATATTCTTGCTTTTCTCGCCCTGTTCCAACACCGCAACGACGGGCGTTTTTGACTGCGAACAAATCTCGTAGGCGTATTCGCTCGGCACTCCGTCGTCGCTCACGACGAGCACTTTGCGGTTCAAATCGAATATCTCGCCCGCATTTTTCAGTGCTCCGCGCTCCACCGTGACGATATAGCTTTTCTCTTTCAAATCGACTTTTATATCCATAACCGCTCCGTCAGGCGTTGTCTGTAAAATAACTGCCCACAAGTTTGAGTTTTGCGCAAAGTGCGGACAATTCCTGCATCATTTCTCTGCCGTTTTCAGTGTTGACGTTGCCTTCCGCTTCGATGTAGAAGTAGTAATTCCATTGCAGATTTTTCATCGGACGAGAGCGAAGAGAACGCATATTGAAGTTGTGTGCGCCGATGATGTTGAGCGCGCTTGCAAGCGCACCCGACTCGTTCTGCACCGTGAAAACGAGTATGAAATTTTCGTTTTCTCTTTTTGCGACTGATTCGGGTTTGTTGTTCACTCTCGAGAAAGACGCAAATCTCGTCGTGTTGTTGCGATTGTCGTTGACCGCCTTTTCAAGCACGTTGAGCCCGAATATTTCCGCCGTATCCGCCGACGCAAGCGCGGCAATCGAAGCGTCGTTTTGATTTTTGACGTATTCTGCGGCAAGTGCGGTGTTTGAATATGCCTTAGTTTCGAAACCGTGCGAGCGGATATACTCGTCGCATTGCGCAAGAGCCTGCGGGTGGCTGACGACGGTCTTGATGCCTTCGGCTTGTGCACCTGCAATCGCAAGCAAATCGTGCTCGATAGGCACGTCAAGCACCTGGTTTATGCAAAGGTCGCCCGAGAAAATCAAATCCATCACTTCACCGACTTCGCCGGCATAACTGTTTTCGATGGGAAGCACCGCACAATCGAAATCGCCTTTTGCAACCGCTTCATACGCTTCGTGGAAGTTGGGAAACGCAAAATATTCGGCTTCGGGAAACATTCTTTTTGCCGCGATATACGCAAACGCGCCTGCCGTGCCGCTGTATGCGACTTTCATCTTGCGCATAAGTGCAGATTGATATTTGCACGACACGTCCATAACGCCCTTGATGAAATCTGCGTAATAAGGTTGCAATTCGACGTTTTCGATTTTCTCGACGTTGCGCTTGACGACTTCTGCTTCTCTGACTTCGTCGCGCACGGAAAGCCCGCTCTCTTTCTTGTAGAGCGCGATGTCTTTGCACACCGCCATACGCTTTTGAAAAAGCGCCGCCATCTGCTCGTCAATCTGATTGATTTTCTTTCTCGATTCTTTTATATCCTGCATATCCTTTTCGTCCTGCATATATTCCTTGTATCTTATTATAAACAATTATAATTATAAAGCCATAGTTTTTTCGGATTTTTCTTTCAAATTGCGCTCGATTTCGTCAAATCTTGCAAAGAAAACTCCGATTTTTGATATTTCAAGCGGCGCAATCCGCAATTTTGCACGCCGTTGCCGTCTTTTGCTCCGATTTTGTCGCATATTGTCCGTTGTCCACGATTTTTCATCGAGCAAACTCTCGCCGCTTTACGTTCGGGATATATAAAAAGCGGTCTCCGCAAAGGAAACCGCTTTTTTGTTACACGAAAAATTTCCGCGCCCCGTTCAGCGTCCTTTGCGGCATGCAACATCGTTGCAATAATAAACGCAATACGAACTAAATCGCACTGCGTTTGCAAAGGTGAAATAAGCGCGCGAAACGGATGTGGCAACGTTTTTATTCGTGTTTTTTACGATTTCGTTTTTCATATCCGCTCCTTTTTATACTGCAAATATACCCCAGGTTGCCCGTTTTGTCAACAACAACTTGCTTGCGTTTTCGGATTTGTGTTTGCAAGTGCCTTTTTTGATTAGGTTTTGTTGTTTGTCAGGCATACAGCCAGTCGAGCATTTCGGTCACCGTGAACGGCGGATCGATGTGCGTCGAGATGTAATAATAGTAATCGTCGTCTTCAAACAATGCGAACGTGTCAAGCCAACCGTTGCCGTCATCGTATTGTTCGTAGTACGCAACGGTGTAATCTCTCCATGTCATAGTGCTGTTGAGAATGATCGGGTTGAAGAACGTTGCCGGACGTGCTACGTTTTTGGGAAGAACATATAAGCAGATATCTATCACGGTTTCATCGTAAATAAAATAATGGATCTCTGCATATTTTGCTTCTTCATCTTTTTTTGAATAATAATACTTAAACGAGTACCAAAAATCTCCTTCCGCTTCGGTGCGTGTAGGAATAAATGCGGTTATTCCATATTTGGTTGAAAACTCATCTAAACTCTGAACTTTCTCACTATAATACTCTTTTTCTCCGACACCATGATAAAGTCTATGATCATATTTGGTATCGCCATTGCTTTGAAGAATATCTCCATAAACTACAATAGGGAATGCGATACAGAATATAAGCAAAATCGAACATAATGCACTTGCAAACGCAATCATTGCCGTTCGAGACGGTTTGCTCTTTTGCGCTCTTTTTTCAAGTCGTACTCCGCCGAGAATTTTCTCGCGAGAGTTTTCTGTTGAAGAAACGTATTCGTTCAAAGTTTCGTTGAGTTTTCTGTCGTCCATATCTACCCCAAATATTATTCTATATGCACTGCTAATGCAGAATCTACAGCCAAATAACTATTAATAACATAATACCCTGTCAGTCCATTCTCTCCTGAAGATGTTTGGAAAGAGATACATTCTCTCACGGTGTTTCCGTTTGCATCGTAATAAACGACTTTTTGATATCCGTACGCCACGAAAATATGATCGTCATTCGATGCCTGAATATTCATTGTCACAGAACTACCCGTATCGGTGAAAGTTGTGAAGTTGACACCGCTTGTGAAGAATGCAATCGGATTTCCGTTTTTCAGTTGAGAAACCGCCTGCTCGAAATCCAACACGTATGTGGTTGTCATTTCTTGAGTGATATCGGTGAACGTTGCACTAAGATTTCTACTTGCAACATACGACGAAAGTCCCGCCATAAAACTATATTTGTTTGTGCCGTTGGAATTAGTTCCCATTCGCGCAACCAAATCATCGATGAGAGATTGCAGTTGCGTCTCGTATCTTGCCATTGCATAGTAATTATATCTTGTTCCCCTTGCATAGCCCGTTGCGATGTCTGGTACGAGATCGGGGAAATATCTGTCGTAAAATCCTATTATGTTCGCGCCCGCGACGGGTGCGCATGTGTAATCCCTATTTGCCGTGTCGTAATACGCAGGGACGGAAGTGTTGATAAAATAGGATTCCGTTGTTTTGGTGGAATACGAGAAGGTTTCCGTCATCGTGTAAATTGTTGAAATACCGAAATAGTGCGATTCATCTATACCGTCAGCAAAAGCAACGTTTGCCGCTTGCGGAGCGAAGAAAACTGCAAAGAAAGCCGTGAATGCAAGCACAATGATTGAAATTGCTACGATCGTTTTTGAAATTGTTTTTGTTCTCATCTAGTCATCTCCAAAGTAGTCTATGTATTTCAAACAATTCCAAGGCGATCTTTTTCCCACTTTACGCCGTTTTTTTGCAATTTTGTTTGTTCTTCCGATTCCGAAAACTCGTTTTCCAGATAATTTTTCAGTTTTTCTTGCGCGGAGAGCTTAAGTCTGCCGACGGCAGATTTTGACATGCCGATTTCTTTTGCTATCTGCGTTATGGTTTTATCTTCAAAAGCGGAAAGTTGAATGACGATTCTTTCGTCAGGGTCGAGACGATTGATTGCGTTTTGCACCGCCATGCGCTTGTCCGCCGACTCGGTGTCTTCATAAGAATAAATCTTGTTGTAATCGACGTATTCGATGCACACTTCTTTGCCGTCGTGCAACTTTTTGTAGCGATTGATTGCCATGTTTGTCATGACTTTGCAAAGATATGAATATGCGTTCTGGAAATAAGAAAACTTTTCGGCAATTTTGCTTATGTGCATCCAAAAATCTTGTTCAAGGTCTTCGGCGTCGGTCTCGTTTCGGAGATATTTCAACGCGATGAATCGAAGAGTGGGCGAAATAAGGTCGTAAAGAGACACGAGCGCGCGTTCGTCTCCGTTCTTCACACCCTTCAGACAATCTGTTATTTCGTTTCTCTTCTTTATATCCATGAAGAATAGTCCCTTATCCTTCGATTTTCTTCATAAACAATTCGCGAAACATTCTAACATACAAGTTTGCATCATTCAAGATTTTTAGACAAATTGTGCTGATTTAATGGACACAATCGACAATATTCGTCAATATTCGCAAATCAACCGTTCACCCATTTGTACAATTTTTGATTTTGTCGAATAGAATCGAAATCGATTCGGTTTTCGTATCGGGTGCGTTGGTGTTGACTTGCAATGTGTTTTTATGGTATGTTTTATGTGCTTGAAAAAGCGGTTTACCCGATTTTCAAAGCGCGCAAATTTGATATAAGGCAAGAAAATGAATTATCTGTTTTTCGATATAGAATGTGCAAACTGCAACGAAGGCGCGAAACTTTGTGAGTTCGGCTACGTCATCACGAACGAGAGATTTGAAAAAATCACGCAAAAGAACATTTTGATAAATCCTGCCGCGCCGTTTGACGAATTTGTCATAAAATCGCTTCTCAATTACAAAAAGGAAGAATACGACAACAGTCCGCTTTTGCCTGCCGTTTACGACGAGATTTTTTCTTTGCTTGACGGCGACAAATATCTCGTCATCGGTCACACCACGCAGGGAGACGCCGAACACGTTGCGGAAGATTGTATTCGCTACGGCTTGAAAGCGCCGTCGTTTCATTATATCGACATCGTCGAATTGTACAAGGTTTATTCAAAACTCGACAACGCAACCGCACTCACGAAAATGTGCGACGAGTTGGGCGTCGTCGTTGACGGGCACGCGCACTCTGCCGACGTCGATGCAGACCTTACTATGCGCGTGACTATGGCTCTTTGCAAAAAACTCAAAAAACAGTTGCCCGTTTTCATCGGCGAAGTGAAGTTCTGCAAGGGCGAAGTGAAAAATTACGAAGAAATCTGGAAACGAAAAACAACCTATCGCGCGTATCTTGCCGAAGTCGAAGCGTCGGGACATGCACTCAAAAAGGACGGGAAAGCGAAAATCCATTTCTTTATCGAAAACGTGTCTCCCATAAATCGCAAAAGAATAAACGGCATCGCAGGCAAAAGAATTTTTATAAGTCCGCTGTATGCGCTTGCGCATTTCAACGAAAACATGTGGCTCATTCAGGCAATCAGCAACGCAGGCGGATACGTCAATTCGTCACCGAAACACAGCGATATTTTCGTCAACTACGCCGCAACGACAAAAGCGGGCGAATCGGTGTTCTGCAAACAACTTGAAACCGTGAAGCAAATGAACGAAAAAGGCGCAGGCAAAAAGATAGTGGATTTGTACGATTTTCTCGATACGCTCGGAGTGAAAGAAAGCGATTTGCAAAAGCCTTTCGACATAGACCTTGACTCGTTGGCAGCGGCAAAATCGAGAAACGTGTATTCGGATTCAAACCCTGCAACGATAGGCGACCTTTTCAAAAATTTCACGCAAAAGTCTCATCAAAACGGCAATAACCCCAGAAACAACAACTACGAAAACAAAAAACATAAATAACGAAAAATGGGTTTTACAATAACATTTTAAGCACTTAAAGCGCTCGTTTTGCGACGATATAAAGAATACAAAGACATCAAAACACAAAAAAGAACTGCTCGTTATGCGGTTCTTTTTTTAGTAGGTCATTATTTTTCTTTGTCGTTATTCGCTCGTTTCATCTTGAATTTCCAAACTTTTCAATCGCTTCTTTATCTTATCTGAAAAAGTATACCACCCTGCGGCGTTTTCGGCGTTTCGGCGCGCCGTCAACCTGAATGTTTTTGCCTGTGGTCTGGACGTTGTAACCCAAAGACGCGTTGACATGCTTCGCCATATTTTTCCAAAGCAACTGGTGCGGACGCTCCCACTGCCCCGCACTCATTGCGACCGCATGCAAAATCTCGTGCGCGACAACGTCTTTCACGTCCGAATCGTTTACGATATGCACGGATATTCCGATGACGAAATCGTACGGCAATTTGGGATTGACCGCTCTGCCGTCTTTGAAGCGATTGCTCTTGCACCATCCGTAGCGCGAATACGCCGTGGACGGCTTGAACAACACTTTGTCGGGACATACGATGCCTATGCTTTCAAGGTCGGAAAGCACTGCGACGATGATATTTTTCAATCTGTCGTTCGTTTTTATGGTTATTCCTTTTGGTGATAATGTCTGTTGCATAGTTTTATGATAGCACGATTTAAGCCAAACGCAAAGAAAAGATAATACTCGTTTCAAATAAAAATCGTTGATTTTTGTCGTTGACGACGAAAAAAAAATATGATACAATCTTGTCAAATAAGGGAGTAATCGGCACTTCCCGAAGTGTAATAAACACCGCTAACACGAGCATACAGCTCCGGTTTTATTTGAAACGATGAGACTTATCCGCAAGGATAGGTCTCTATTTTTTTATCGAAGACAAAATTCTCGAAAAAAGCCGAAAAGGTTATGCGCAAGCATATATAAGGGACAATATAATAGAATACCCAAAGGAGTATTTATGAAAGAATATCAAAAAAACGTAGACGACGTGCTTAGCGAAGTCGGCTCCGCTCACGACGGGCTTACCACCGCCGAAGCGTCTAATAGGCTGGAAAAGAACGGCAAAAACAAACTTGCCGAAGGCAAAAAGGAAAACATGTTCCTTCGCTTTCTCAAACAGTTTGCAGAGCCGATGACGATAATTCTCATCGTCGCCGCCGTGATTTCGGGCATTATGTCTGGAATAAACGGCGAATTTCCGTCGGACGTCATCATCATTATGGCAGTCGTGCTTATCAACGCAATTCTCGGCGTAGTGCAAGAAAGCAAGGCTGAAAAAGCAATCGACGCGTTGCAAGAGATAGCCGCCGCCACAAGCAAAGTGTTGCGTGACGGAAAACAAATCACAATAAAAAGCGAAGACTTGGTTGTGGGCGACGTCGTGGTGCTCGAAGCGGGAGACTCCGTCCCTGCAGACGCTCGTATAATCGAGTGCGCAAGCATGAAAGCCGAAGAAGCCGCGCTCACGGGCGAATCCGTACCCGTTCTCAAACAAGACGGTGAAATCGTCAGAGAAGACGGCTCGGACGTGCCGCTCGGCGACCGCAAAAATATGGTGTTTATGGGCAGCACTATCGTGTACGGTCGCGGCAAAGCCGTTGTCACCGCAACGGGCATGGACACCGAGATGGGCAAAATCGCAACTGCTCTCACCTCCGCAAAGGAAGGCAAAACGCCCTTGCAACAAAAGTTGTCGCAACTAAGCAAAGTGCTGACCTATCTCGTGCTGGGCATCTGCGTCGTTATATTTGCCGTTTCGCTGATAAGAGCGGGCATTGACGGCTCTCTTAAAGCCGACACCGCAACGACCATTCTCAATACGTTTATGATTGCCGTGTCCCTTGCCGTTGCCGCTATCCCCGAAGGGCTTGCAACCGTCGTGACAATCGTGCTTTCAATCGGCGTGACGAATATGTCCAAGCGCAATGCGATAATCCGCAAACTCACCGCCGTGGAAACGCTGGGTTGCACGCAAATCATTTGCTCGGACAAGACGGGCACTCTCACCCAAAACAAGATGACCGTTGTGGAGCATTTCTCGGATGACGAAAACTTGCTTGCGGACGGTATGTCGCTCTGCTCCGACGCGGAATTCGACACCGACAAAGGCGAAGCAACCGGCGAACCAACCGAAAACGCACTCGTCAACTATGCGCACTCGCTCGGCCTTGACAAAAACGAGAGAAAACTCGAATTGCCGAGAGTGGGAGAAATTCCGTTCGACTCAATGCGCAAGATGATGACAACCGTGCATAGCGCAGGCGAAAAATACGTTCAATTCACCAAGGGTGCACCCGACGAAATCGTGAATCGTTGCACATTCGTGCTCGAGGGCGGCAAAGTCGTGCCTATGACCGACGAAAAACGCGCCGAAATCCTTGCCAAGAACAAAGAAATGGCAGACAAGGCTCTGCGCGTGCTTGCGCTTGCAAAGAAAGACCTTGACTCCGCGCCCGAAAAATACGAGAGCGATCTTGTCGAGACCGACTTGTGCTTTGTCGGGCTTGTCGGCATGATCGACCCCGTCCGTCCCGAAGTGAAAGACGCAATCGTGGAGTGCAAAAAGGCGGGCATACGCCCCATCATGATCACGGGCGACCACAAAGACACCGCCGTTGCAATCGCCATGGAACTGGGCATTATCACCGACGCGTCACATGCGATAACCGGCGCGGAACTCGACAAAATCAGCGACGAAGACTTTGAAAAGGAAGTTGAGAACTTCTCTGTGTACGCACGCGTGCAACCCGAACATAAAACGCGTATCGTCAATGCGTGGCGCAACAAGGGCTATATCACCGCAATGACGGGCGACGGCGTCAACGACGCTCCGTCAATCAAGAACGCGGATATCGGCGTGGGCATGGGCATCACAGGCACGGACGTCACCAAAAACGTTGCGGATATGATTCTTGCAGACGACAACTTTGCAACAATCGTTTCGGCGGCAGGCGAAGGCAGACGTATATACGACAACATCCGCAAGGCAATACAATTCTTGCTTGCGTCCAACCTGTCCGAAGTGCTGTCCATATTCGTGGCAACGCTTGCGGGCTTCACTATCTTCAAACCCGCGCATCTTCTTTGGATCAACCTTATCACCGACTGCTTCCCCGCACTCTCGCTTGGCATGGAAGCACCCGAAAAGGATATTATGTCCCGTCCGCCGAGAAACTCAAAAGACGGTATCTTCTCAAACGGTATGGGCGCGGCAATCTGCTATCAGGGCGTGTTCCTTACGCTCATAACTCTTGCGTCATATTTCATCGGCTATTACGTGTTGGCAAAAATGGATCACCACGCCGAAGCAATGGCAATCGCCCCCGAAGAGTATGCAAATATGCTTGGCTCGTCCATGGCGTTTTTGACACTTTCAATGGCGGAAATTTTCCACGCGTTCAATATGCGCTCGTTGCACGGCTCTGTGTTTGCCATAAAGAAACAAAACGTATGGCTTTGGGGTGCGGCGGCATTGTCGCTTGTGCTCACCACCGTGGTTGTGGAAGTCCCCTTCCTTGCCAACGCGTTTGAACTCGCAAAACTCGACGCGATCGAATACGCAGTGGCAATGGCTCTTGCGATATCCGTCATTCCGCTCGTCGAAATCGTCAAAGCAATCGCCAGAGCGATTCGCAAGAAAAAAGGCGTGGTGCTTTCCTAAAAGCCTACGTTCATTAAAGATACGAAACGCGACCCGATTATCGCGACTTGAATATATATCGTTTCGTATAAGCAAAAGCGCACTCGTTTGAGTGCGCTTTTGTCATATATTTTTCTCATATTATTCAAGCGACTCGCCAAAGGCTTATTCGCTTGATTCGTTCAGCAGAGTGCTTTTATAAGGTCTATAACGTAACTGCCGAGCAAATCCCAACTCATCCCCACCGTGCCGTGATCTTTGCCGTCAAACGTAACGATACGATTGCCGAGACTTTGTATAAATTCTGCCGTTGCGGTGTTGCCGCCTATCGAACTGTAATACGGCACCGTGCCGTCTCCGCACTTTTCGTTGCCGTAACCGGTGACGAGTTCGTACTCGTACTGAATGCAACCGTATTCGTCTTTGACAGGCTCGCCGTTTTCGTCGCGAACGGTTGTGAGATTCATTGCCGTAATCGTGTTCGTCTTGCCGCCGCCAAGGAAATAATAAGAATTGACTTGTTCGGACGCGATTTTGCCGTCGATGAACAACGAATCGAAATATTTATCAAGCGTTGCCGCCGCGTCTTTTAGACGATAGCCGTCTTCGTCGGCGTATTGACCGCTTGTTGCTACTATACGGTTGTACAAACGCTCTTCGTCGCCTTCTTCAGCCTCCATTATTTCTTCCTGAGTGCGCGGAACGAGATATTTTGCCCAGCGCATGCCCTTGTACAAATCGTAAAGTTCTTCCTTGCTTTCAATCGGCTTGCCGTCAACGGTTATGCCGCTTTCGCCGTCGCCGTATTGATCGGAATCGATAAGTTGCCAAGACGGAACGAGACTCATAAGACCTATATTGTTGCGGAAGAAATCTCCGAGTTTTCCGCCCACCACGTCTTTTACGATTGCGTTGACGTCAACGGGCAGACTGCTCAAATCCACGCCTTCAAGGAAATTGTTGACGTACACGTCGGGACATGCAAGCGCCGCAAGTGCGTCGAACGAACCGAGCGTTGCGGGCGCAAATCCCGTATAGAGTTTGACCTTGTTTCTGTTCTCTTCGCTTCTTGCAAGATAACTGTTCACGACGGGTGCGCCCATCGAGTGCGACATAAACACGACTTCTTTATACCCTTTCGAGTTTATATATTCTTCAAGTCTTTGTGCGCTTACGGCAGGCGAAATGCGCCAGTCCTGATTGTAAACGAACATGTCGTAATCCTTGCCGAATTCTGCCTGTAGGTTTGTCACGAACGATTTGTATATTCCGAAAACGCCGTAACTTATATCCATAACGTTGTCGTTTGCATCCTTTGGCAAATCGTTGGCGGGAACGATGTTTTTGTTGTATCCCACGCCGTCATTGTCAAGCGTCAAATCCCATAGGAGTGTATTTTCGGAATACGTGAGTGCTTTGAGAATCATCACGAGCGTGTCGCTTATCTCTTTCTCGGGAAAAGTGGCGAGCACGTCTTCAAAAGAAAGTTCTCCGCGCAAAAACGCGTCTACGTCGACTTCGGTTTTGAAAGGCTCCCATTTTGCTTCTCCGCTCTCCTTGTCGTACAGACCGCCTGCAAACAACGCCGTAACGTAAATGATGGCTTTGTCTTTTCCGTTGTCCTTGTCTCCGCACGCAACGAGCGTCAAAAGAGACGACAACACGAGAACGAGCGCAAGCATTGCGACGATAATTTTTCTCATCTTCATAATAAACCCCTGTTTTAAAAAAAGCGGGCTTTATCTGCCGTTTCATAGACGATAAAGTCCGCTTTTCGTTATTTACCTTATTTTGTGACCAGATACATACGAAGCACTTCGTTTATCTGTTCAACTTCTTTTTTGCAAAGTCTTTGCGCATTCAAAGCCTTTTTCAGACCGAGCCAAATTGCTTTTATCATAAGCGAATCTCTCGCGTCCAACGCCGCCGCAAACCCTTCGAGCATAACCATATAATCCGCTCTGTCGTCAAGTGTGATTTCCGCTTCCTGCACCGCGTTGTAGATGTTGACGAGAAGATATTCAGTCTGTTGATGAAGACCGCTCGAGGCAAATTCAACCGTGCGTTCTACGCTCTTGGGTTCTTCGTCTATTCCTTCGACGACAAGACTTACGAGCGCGAGCTTGAACGGTTCTATGACCTTGTGGCAGAACTGCTCGAAACTTGCCTGTTTCGTCTCTTGCGGATAATACGTCGCGGCAAACGACACCAAATCCATACTGCCCGCATCGAACTCCACCAGCATATTGCTGACCAACGGAACGAGCGTTTTCGGATTTTTGGGCAAGCGGAAAATATCGCTGTCTCCGAGTTTTGCCATAGCCTTGCGTTTTTCCGTCTCGTAATCGAAACTTTGCGCACAATACGCAAAAACCGAACGAAACTCGGGATAATACGCCAGGCATTTGAGCAGCGGTTTGAGTTTTCTGTCAATAAAGATTAAGTTGGAGCTTTCAAGGTCTTCCACCGCGCAAACGAGCGCGTGTACGCCTTCACCGTTGTATTCCATAGTGGTCTCCGAATGTATAATCGTGTTTTTAAGTTTTCGTCGTGATTTAAGGCGCACTCCAAAAACTTTGTCATTACGAGCGTAAGCGTGGCAATCTCGTAAAAACGAAACGACAAACTTTTATGCGCCCGATAAGTTCTTGTTTGTTCACATCTCTACAAAAGTTTTGCGTTTGAAACTTTAAATGCAACTTTCCCCTTTCCTCAGGTGTTTTCCCTATCACCGTTCCCCCTCGCAAGGGAACCCACGGTGACCGCGTGGCGGGGGACAACACTCAGCACTCGCATAGATAAGTGTCGTACACTCATTATGCCACTGCGCTTTGTGCGCCAGGCAGTAGCCAACAACACGGCGCAGTCGCTCGTACTTTTTTCGTCAAGCTCGGCGTTCGATTTGCTCGCCGCCGTTGCGGCTCGTGTTCCGTCTTCGAATAAGCACAGTCCGTTAATAAGTACGCCCTGAATAAGTTTCCATTTCGGGCGCAACCCAAAAACGTTGTCATCCTGAGCTTGTCGAAGGATCTCGTGGAAACGAAACGACAAACTTTTTCTGCGCCCGCGCCGCAATTATTAATTATTCATTATTCATTATTAATTCTCGCGCTTGCGTGGCTAGTCGCTCAATAGCACACCCAACTTCTCTCTTGGTGAGCGCAATATTTGGTGTCAGACAAGGAAAAGCGGTGCGAAAGGCAATTCTAGTGTACTAAAGCGTACACGAATTGTCGGGCGCAACGATTTGACGCAGTATCACGCCAAATAGCACGCTCAATTTGAGTGGGATATTGAGATGAATAGCAAGGAAGATGTTCCCCACACGGCAACCCTAATTTACTGAGCGTAAATGAGTTGACGGGTGGGGCGTCTGACGCAGTTATTCGCTCAATAGTACACTCAAATCACCACTTGTTGTGAACTTTCTCCGCAAAGCACAACTCATTCTCAAGTTCAATCACAGTGCCGTCGTCAAGGATGCATTTGCCGGAGACGTAACCGAAAACCTGATGGGGAATCATGCACATGACTTTAAGGTCGAAAGGTTCATAGCGGTCGATGAGCGGATGGAAAGTGCAATCGAGTCTGCCGTCGTCGGAGACGAATTGCCAGTCTTCCATATAGCGCGGTTCGCCTTCTTTGTCACCGTGGATAATAAACTCGGTGCGGCCGATTTTGTGAGATTTGCCGTTGTAGAAGAACATATCTTCGCTTGCCGCACTCGTGTTTCCGAAGCCGTAACCGATATTCCAGCCGAACGTAGAACCGTCTTTGAGACGAGTTTGAAGACTTCCCCAGTACCAAGTGTTGTCGAAAGTCCACACGCCGCGTCCCCAGTCGAGAGTTGCAAGAGAATCCGCTCCGTCAAAGGTGCAGACCTTGTCACCGAGAGTGAAACTGCCCTGTGCACGCATGCAGTTGATTTTTTGATTGAAATAGAAGTGTGCCGGCTTGTCGAAAGGCGTTGCGATGGCCATGCTCTCTTCGGGCACTTGGTCAAGCGTTATATCCCACGTGACGTCCGTGCCGAGTTTGTCGGCGTTGGGATACTTCCCGGTGAGATGACGAGTCGTACCGTCGTTTTTGAACGACATCTCGACTTTGCCGATTTTCCACGCACAATCTCCCGTTTCGCTTGTTCTCGGCATATTGAATTTGCCCATCGGGAACAGGCAAATCGCCGAATTCGTGAATTGAGCGGGAGTCACGAAATCCATGACCGTAAGGCTCAACGCGCCGACGTAGCCCATATCGCTGATTGTAAGGCAAAGAGCAAATTCTTTGTTGGAGATATAATAATAGTCCCACTCTTTAAGACGCGATTTTTTTGCTTTTACGTTTTCGCGGTTATAGTTGTACAGCATTTTCTTGGCAA
Source organism: bacterium (assembly GCA_963656415.1). Lineage (GTDB taxonomy): Bacteria > Bacillota > Clostridia > Christensenellales > CAG-917 > CAG-475. Next base: position 28,495 of record CAVKIG010000007.1, read on the forward strand.
AACCGGGTTGGGCGATGTTGCCGTCTGCGTTCAAAAGGTCGGTTGTGGTTGTGATTTCGTTTTGCATAAGACTCTCCCGTAAGGATTTAATATAAATGTATGATAGCACATATCGCGCGCGAATACAATAGCAAGCAAGCGATATTTTTCAAATTTTCGCTTTATGAAAACCGTTTTTAACAATCCGGACAATGCAATCATACACTGAAATATAATGTGCGGAATAATCGGATACTCAGGCTCAAGAAACGCAAGAACCGTCGTGCTTGACGGGTTGAAAACTTTGGAATACCGCGGCTATGACAGCGCGGGCGCGGCTTTTTCGGCGGAAGATATAACCGTTTTCAAAACGGGCGGGCGCGTGAGCGACCTTGAAAAAATCACGCCGAACATAGTCGCGCATGCGGGCATCGGGCATACGAGATGGGCAACTCACGGCGCACCGAGTGCAAAAAACGCTCATCCGCATCTGTCGTTTGACGGCAGATTTGCCGTCGTTCACAACGGGGTCATAACCAACTGCGACGAGTTGAAACTATCTCTTATCCGCCGCGGCATACGTTTCGTCTCGGACACGGACAGCGAAATCATTGCACACCTACTCTCTCTCGAATACGACGGAGATATGGTGTCCACGATTGAAAAAGTGTCTTCGCTTCTTCGCGGAGCGACCACTTTCATTGCACTCAAAAAGGGCGACGAGCGCGTGTATATGCACAGAAACGGCGCGTCTTTGGTGGTGGGCAAAGGAAGTGGCGAATGTATCGTCGCAAGCGACGCTCTCGCTATAACTCCGTACACAAGCGACGTTGCCGTGCTTTGCGACGGCGAAACCGCAATTATGAGCGCAACAGGCGTGAAATTTTTCAAAAACGGAAAGCAAATAGACAAGCCTTTCGGGAAGACCGACCGCACCGCACCCAAAGACTGTTCTTGCCATATGCGTGCCGAAATAGACGAAATTCCATCCGCACTTCTGAACGCCTATGCCGAAATATCGCGTTCGATAACTCCTGCCGTGTCGGATATGGTGAGAAATGCGAAGCGAACGATATTCTTCGGTTGCGGCACTGCTTATCACGCAGGATTGTACGGAAAAATCATATTCGAGCGCGTCGGAGTACCGTCCGATGCGGTGATTGCAAGCGAAATCGACGACGAGCGTTTCATCGACGAAAACTGTCTTTGCGTGTTTATCACTCAAAGCGGCGAAACGGCGGACACGCTCATTGCGCTTTCCGAATGCAAGGCGCGCGGTGCAAAAACGCTTGCTATAACCAACGTGAAAGAAAGCACGGTGACTTTTGAAGCGGACGAGACCGTATTCATCGGCGCAGGTGCGGAAATTGCGGTTGCGGCGACAAAATCTTACGTCTGCCAACTTCTCGCATTGTATATGCTCTCAAAAGAAAGGACGGGAAAACGCATGGAAAAATCGGAAATACAAGCACTCGCAACCGCCGCAAAAGTCGTGTCGAAAGAGAACCTGTATGCACCCGAATACAAGGACTACAACCCGTTTTTCATAGGCAAAGGCATAGACAACGTGACGGCAAAAGAAGGCGCGTTGAAATTCAAAGAAATAACCTACAAATTTGTCGACGCTTACGGCGCGGGAGAATTGAAGCACGGCTCTATTGCGCTTATCGACGAAAAGAGCGTTGCCTACGTCGTATCCACCAACGAGCACGACGAAGAAAGAGTGAGAGCAACCGTGCGCGAGTTGCAATCGCGCGGAGCGTACGTTTTTGCGGTGACAAACTCAAATCGTCTCGGCGCAAACAAAACGCTTACCCTTCCCAAAATATATGACGAAAACCTGTTCCCCCTTCTGTCCGTGATACCCCTTCAAAACCTTGCGTTAACCGCTTCTCTGTGTCTCGGTCTCGATCCCGACAAGCCGCGTAACCTTGCAAAAAGCGTGACCGTCATATAGCGACGCAAACACGATTTTTATAAAAAGGCCGCAAGTTAAAAAGACGTTCACTTCCGCATTATATATCCGATAAAAATCACAAAAACGGCGTTTTATACGCCGTTTTTGTGGTTATAAAATATGTTTTATGCAATTAAGAAAAAAATACAAAGCAGTCGCAACAACTGCTTTCTTGCCGCTTTTTGCAAGCAGGTTTTATAAGTCCAGATTTTCATCGAGCCACTTTGCAACGAGCGCACAATCTTCGTTGAGCACAATATCCGCCCTTGAATCTATATACGTTGCGCTCTTGTTGATAAGTGCGATTTCGTCACCGTAAAAATAGTCCACAAGCCCTGCCGCAGGATAGACCACGAGAGACGTTCCTATCACCACAAACAAGTCGGCACTGCTTATCGCGCGCACGGAATCTCGCAAGACTTTGCCGTCGAGATTTTCTCCGTACAACACCACGTCGGGCTTTATTATGCCGCCGCAATCGCAATGCGGAGTGCCATCCGCCTGCAAAACGTAGTCGAGCGAGAAGGATTTGCCGCACCGCTCGCAATAGTTGCGCCATATAGAGCCGTGCAATTCGCACACCCTTTCGCTGCCTGCTTTTTGATGAAGTCCGTCTATGTTTTGCGTGACTACCGCATTGATTTTGCCCGCCTTTTCAAGCCTTGCAAGCAAAAGATGCATGGCGTTCGGCTCGGCGTTCGGATAACACATCTTGCTCTTGTAAAAAGCATAGAAATCGTCGGGACGGAGCATGAAAAAGTCGTGAGAGATTATATCTTCCGCCCTATGCTTTCCAACGCTTGTGGCGTACAAGCCCGTTGCGCTGCGAAAATCGGGTATGCCGCTCGGAACGGAAACGCCCGCTCCCGTAAGCACCGCTATACGCGAAGATTTTTCGATTGCGTTTTTCAATCTCTTCAGCGCACTTAAAGTTTTATCGTCAAAAACGTTGTCCTGCATAGTTTCACCTTTGCGTAAATTATATCACTTGCAAGCGGCGTATACAAGTGATATAATCTTTTCTACAGGAGAAAACTATGTTCAACGACGATATGATACTGCTCGGAAGCAAGCGTTCCGTGATAAGAGAATTGTACGAATTCGGCAAAACCAAAGCGCAAAGAGACGGCAAAGATTCCGTCTTCGATTTTTCGCTCGGCAATCCAAACGTTCCATCCCCCAAATGCGTTGACGACGCGGTTTTGTCGTGCGCAAAAGAAAAAAACATCCATGCATACACATCGGCGCAAGGCGATGCAAACGTAAGATGCGCCGTGGCAAGACATATACGGGAAAAATTCGGCGCGGATATGGACGAAAACCACGTTTATATGACGTGCGGCGCGGCGGCTTCGCTTTGCATTTCTATTCGTGCGCTATCCGAGCCAGACGACGAGTTTATCGTTTTTGCCCCGTACTTTCCCGAATACAAGGTTTTCGTTTCGTCAATGGGCGGAAAATGCGTCGTTTGCCCCAGCAGCAAAGACTTTTCAATAGACTTCGACGCTCTTGAAAAACTCGTGAACGAACGCACGAAAGCGGTGATATACAATTCTCCCAACAATCCGAGTGGCGTCGTTTATTCTCAAGACGTCGTCAAAAGACTTTGTGCACTGCTAAAAGACAAAAGCGCGGAGTATTCTCACCCGATATTTCTTATCGCGGACGAGCCGTATCGCGAGATCGCATACGACAAAGACGTGCCGTACGCAATGAATTTTTACGCCGATACGATCGTGTGTTACAGCTATTCAAAATCTCTGTCTTTGCCCGGCGAACGTATAGGATATATCGCTGTCAATCCGCATGCGACCGATTCCGACGAGTTGTATTTCGCAATATGCGGCGCAGGCAGGTCGCTTGGCTATGTTTGTGCTCCGAGCACCTATCAGCGAGTCGTTGAGAAATGCGTCGACACACTTCCCGATGTTGCCGCATACAAAAGAAACAGAGATTTGATTTTCAATGCACTTAAAAAAATAGGCTATGAATGCGTACGCCCCGACGGTGCTTTTTACCTTATGGTCAAGGCACTCGAAGACGATGCAAACGCATTTTCGGAGCGCGCGAAGAACTTCGGGCTTTTGCTTGTTCCGAGCGACGATTTCGGCATAAACGGCTACGTGCGCATCGCCTATTGCGTGGATTACGATATGATTGTCCGCTCAATCCCCGCCTTTGAAAAATTGTTCATGAGCTACAAGCAACAAGGCTAAAAACACGATTGCAACAAAACGAATCAGGGCATGTATATGTTGATTTACACAACGAAAACCCAGTCTTGAAAAGCAATAATTTTTCAAAAACTATGACTTTACACAAACAAAAACGGCGTATTAAACGCCGTTTTTGATATTTTATATCTTTTTTATATTAAGGTTTTATTGCACTTTCAGGCGTTTTGACGGCTTGTCAAAAAGTGCCGCCGCCACGCAAATAGTCGCAAAGCAAATCTCTTGCAAACACGTTGTCGCCAAGCGTTGCCAACACTGTCAAGTGGTGATAGTCCGACGTATACGTATCCGTGACGATGTAGTAGGTTTTCTTCGGATTGTACACGACGTCGTCTTTGACCGACTCGCCGTACGCGCTATACGCTATGTGATAATCGGTGTTTGACGTGTAGATAAATTTGTTTTTCAGCTCCGTGCCGTTTAGCGAGCAAAGCACGATTTTGTTGTCAAACGGCAAGAGCGTTTGCACTTGAGAAACAGTCACGTTGCCGCTTGAGAGCGAGTATGGTTTTCTCGTCTTCAAGTAGCCACCGCCGAGCACGATTTGATATTGACTTCCCCACGTTTCCAAGCCTTTTGAGCAATAGAGTTCGGCGACTTTGTTGACGATTTCAGTGCTTGAAACGTCGCGGCTCAAAGTCGCAACGACTTCGTTGGGATTGCCTATTTCGTCTTTGTATTTTTCAACGAGATCGTTGATGACGGAATCGCTTGCGTATTTTGAATATACGCTGTTTCTTATGACTTGCACGTTGCTCGTATTGCTTTGTTGATTTGCAAAATTGAGACGCACCTCTGCAGCACTTATGCCCGAGTTGTAGCCGCCGCCTTGGACGTGGTACACTCCGTATCTGTCGGCGTATGCGTAGGACTGGTGAGAGTGCCCTTCAAACACGATGTCAACGTAGCCGTTTGAAAGGGATATGTCATACCAATCCATGCCATCGGACTCTTTGCCGCCGTCATGCAAAGAATAGACGATATAGTCAACGCCTTCCGCGCGGAGTCTGTTTGCCTCTTCTTTGACAAGCGTTGTAAGCTCGCTCTTCACTTTGAAGTTTACGTCGCTGCACATGCTTGCCGAAATTGACGAATAGCAATCGCCGATTGCGCCGATGATGCCCACTTTTGCGTCACCGAACTGAACGACGGTGGACGGCTTACAATACTCCACTCTCTTGTTGGTGGCATTGTCGTAAACGTTGATTGCAAGGAAGGGGAAATTGGCAAGTTGCGCGTTGGACTTAATTTTCTCTGTTGACCAGTCAAACTCGTGGTTGCCGAGCGTCATGGACGAGCAATTGATATAGTTGAGCCATTCGGTTGCAAGTTTGCCCTTGGTGTTGTTGGACTCGCTGCTGCCCTGCCACATATCGCCGGACGACAACACGACGGTGTTGGACGTTGCTTGTTTATCCTTGAAAAAGGTTGTCAGTTCGTCAACGCCGGGTTGAGTGTCGGAGTCGCAATACATGCCGTGCAAGTCGTTGATGCCGTAAAGGTTGAAGTTGACGATCACACTCATGCCGCAATTGTCACACTTTTCATCGTTGTCTTTGTCGGCGTGGTTGCAAGCGGACGTCATATTTTGTCCGCACTTGTCGCACACTCCGTCACCGTTTGCGTCAGAGTGATCGCAAGTTTCGCCTTGCTTGCTCTCGTATCTTTTCAGCACCGATTGATCGGAATCCGCATATTCTCCGCCGCCGATCGCCTTGACGGCAATGGACTGATTGGCTTCGAGTTGTATGCTCGTTTCCGTGGTCGTGCCGATGGTTGAGCCTATGATGTACTGATACATCGTCGCGTTGGCAATTGCACTCCAGCTTGCAAGTCCGTCTTCGGATATGGTGACGACGGGAGTTGCGAGTTTGGTCTTTTCTCCTTCTCCGCCGCCTTGTCCGCCCTGCTTTGTGTAGGTCTTGGGCGTGGACCACATGCTGTTTTTATACGTTGTGCCGTTGCCGACTGCCTGAACGGTGACGGTTTCGCCGTCTTTTAGTTGCACCACCGTGTATATCGTCTCGATTTGACGACCGCTGATGTTGCAAACATAACTTTCCGCATGCTCGACGGCTTTCCATCTTGCAATACCTTCGCCGTTTATCGTCACGACAGGAGTTTCGAGCTCCTTTGCAAAAGCGTCGATTTTAAGGTCGCACGCAACGAGCGTGAACGACGTGCACACCACGACGATAAGGCAAACGAGCGCAATGATTCTTCTTTTCATAAGACTCCGAACGATACGCACGCTCAAGGCGTCTTCGCACTTATCGCGCGAATTTTGCGTATCTAAAATATATTGTATAGAGTATACAACTTTTAAGCGCACTATGTCAAGATGGATGTCAAACGCTTTGTATATTAAAACCGCAACAAAAAAGCCGCTAACAAGCGGCTTGAATGCTTTTATGTCACGCAAAAGCGGCAATCATCGTATGCATCGTGCAAAAAATACCTTGCGTTTTGCGGATATGTTGCAACTCTTTTTTGGTGGCATTGGTTACGCAAAAGTTGCGGCATACAATCATTTCAAAGTGTATGACGTATGCTCTTTCCACTCGGGATAGCCGTCAACGTTCGGATCGTGGTTTTTGCAAAAGGCGCAATATCTTGCAGACAACTCTTTTGCGATTTGCTCGTCTTTCTCGTCAAACTTGCGCCAACCGTGCTGCCAAAGCCCGAGAATATACCACAAATCGCCGCTGTGATACGCACCTGCATTGTCGCCCGGCAAGTCGTGATAAAAGCGCATGACCCACACTTTGTTTTTGGATTTTTTGAGATATGCGTTTGCCTGTGCGTGAAGATAATTTTTTAGCAAATCGTCTTTTGTCACGCCAATGATGCACGGCACTTGTTCGTCGGAAAAAATCGTTTTGTACAAATCCTTTCTCACGATTTTGCCGTCATATACGGGCATTGTGGAAAGCATGGATTTTGCAAGTCCGAACAAATTGCGTTTTGTCAATCTGTTCCAGGCAAGGAAAACGTCCTGATAACTTGCGGTCTTTATATCCATACCGCGTTTTGCAAGGTCGCGTTTGACAGAGTTGAAAAATCTTATCGCACGCTTTTTCGATTTCGGAGAGAATATACCGCTCGGTGAAGCTCCCGAGAGCATAATCACGCCTTTTACCATTTTCTTCACATCCGGCAACAACATAAGATTCTGTATGGATATTGCGCCTGCGCTTTGTCCCATAAGAGTGACGTTGTCGGGGTCGCCGCCAAAGACGGAAATGTTTTGTTTCACCCACTCTATTGCCGCCTTCATATCGTAAAAGGCAAGGTTGCTTGTCGTCTCGTCCGAGTAGTATCCGAAAACGTTCAAGCGATAATTAAACGTCACGAAAATCACGTCTTGCTCTGCAATCGTCTTGCCGTCAAACGGCTTTTCGTCGCTTGAACAAATGGTGAATGCGCCGCCGTGTATGTACACGAGAACGGGCAAATTCGTCTTGTCCTTAGGTGCGTACACGTTGACGTTGAGACAATCTTCCGAATAAGTGAAAATTAAACCTTCACGGAATTCTTTATAGTAAAAAATATCCTGCTTACTCTTCGACTTACTCTCGTCAAAGAACTGTCTCCACTGCGGACATGCGTCACCATATCTTGTTGCAACGACTTTGTCTTTTAGCGGTTCGAGCACGGGTTTTTCAAATCTTTTTGCCCTTGCATAGCGTATGCCGAGAAAAGCGCAAGTCTCCCCGCGGTCTATCCCGACAATCTCATGATTTTGCTTGTTTATGACGTATTCCATAGTTTATTTGTTTGTTTTTGCCATATAAAATAGCGTTTGTGTGATATACAGCATATCTTTGTTAATGCAACTTTCCCCTTTCCTCAGGTGTTTTCCCTATTGCCGTTCCCCCTAAAAAGGGAACCCACGGCAACCGCGTAGCGGGGGACAACACTCGGTCGAGACATAACTAACGCCATTTCTCTTATTATGCCACTTCGCCTGCGTGGCAGCTACGCAACAGAACGC